>CAJUOM010000048.1 GCA_910588255.1 uncultured Alphaproteobacteria bacterium | reverse complement strand
AGTTGTTTAAAGCGGTGTGCCCCGATTACGAGCTGAAAAAGTGGCAAAGCGCACTAAAACTTATTAGTCTATGGTTTGTCAAGGGCTTGTTGCGTAAGCAATGCTGAATAGCACCCTTTACAAATCATGGACTGATAAGTAACTTTTCAAAAGCAGAAAAGAAATGACGATATTGAAGTATCATGGTATAATGTACATAAAGATAAATTGGAAATTTTTAAGGAAGTGAAATAAAAATGTGCGTGGAATGTTATGTTGATGAAAAAAGAATAACACCGCTGTTAAATCCGATAGAATGTTTACAAAATCATATGCAATATATTTGTGGGACTTGTGGACGGTGTATCTGTATTGAAAAAGAGCCTAAGCGTGGATTGCAAAGATGGAATTTCCCTTTTAAGTCATTAGAAATTGCAAAAATGTATTTGCGTACAGCTGATTACAGTATGAAAAAATCTTGCGGTATTTATGAAATAGAAAGTGAAAATGGCAGACGTTCCTATAAAATTTTTGCTAGTGATAATGATTTACAGTTGTACTTGAAAAAGAACAAAGGCAAATTTTGTAAATGTATGAAACCTATTTTCGCTGTTACAGAATACAACGAATACACAAATACGAAAATTGACTTCTAATGAAGTACAGCAATATATGTCAGAACGATAAATATGAAATTGTAGAGGTTAATTTATGAAAATCATATCATTGGTAGAAAATAGAACGAAATCAGATTGTATGGTAAAACATGGACTATCACTTTATATCGAAACAAAGACACATAAAATTTTATTTGATTTAGGTCCAGACAATACATTGTTTGACAATGCAGTTAGAAGAAATATTGATATTTCAAAGGTGGATACGGTTATTGTTTCACATGGGCACTTTGACCATGGAGGTGCTTTGAAAAAGTTTTTAGAGGTCAATTCTTTAGCTAATATTTATGTACAGAAAGAAGCTTTTGAACCACATTACAGCAAAATTTTATTTTTTAAAATACCTGTTGGAATTGATAGTAAACTCAAGTCAAATAGACAGGTGATACTGTTGGATGGCGATTATAAAATTGATGATGAATTATCATTGTTTACAGTGAGTAAAACAAATAAATTTTATTCTCCTGCTAATAATGCTCTTTATGGTGAAAATGGAAAAGATAATTTTAGACACGAGCAAAATTTGATTATTTCAGAAAATCAAGTAGTACTTATTATGGGGTGTGGACATACTGGTGTTGTCAATATAATGGAAGAAGCAGAAAAGTATAAACCTGATTTTTGCGTTGGAGGTTTCCATTTATTCAATCCGCTCACAAAGAAAACAGTGTCAAAAGAATTGTTAAATGGCATTGTAACGGAACTTCAGAAATATAAAGATACTGAGTTTTATACTTGTCATTGTACAGGGAAGAAAGCATTTGACTATTTATCTCATCAAATGAGTAATATGCACTATATGTCTTGTGGTGAAAGTGTTGAAATTTAATATTTTAGAAAGATAAATTCTAATTTTTATCGTTCTTTCACCGCCCATCTTCTTGCCCTTCGGACAAGAAGCATCCCTCGCTTTCAGCTCGGTCAATTCAAGTTTGTTATTCCACACACATCGGGTCAACTTGCCCCGAACTTTTATAACTAAATACCCGCCGCCCACACAGCGGCACACCGAGCAGGAAATCTGAAAAAGGTCTCCTGCTTTTTTTCTGCCCAAAATGAGGT
>CAJUOM010000047.1 GCA_910588255.1 uncultured Alphaproteobacteria bacterium | reverse complement strand
AAATGACGAATACATTGTTTGAATATTATCTAAATTACTTTTAATGAATCTCTGTGCCACATTATAATTACCAATGTAAAGGATGTCACATAGTTCTGTTATTTCATGGCTCCTTCTCCAACTATCCTTTGTCCTCTCTGCAAGACTACTCACATCGACAATGTCAATGATTCCCTTTGCTTTCTCTCTGTCATAACGACCTATAAGATCCATAATTGGATGTACAGTATGCCAATCTCTAGGCTGGCATTTCATAATAACCTCCGCAAATTCTTTTTCCGGGATTACTGATACTATCAACTTTGCAGATTTCTTTTCTACACTTGTGGTTCGGTGTCCACCTAACAAGTTCAAACCACATACATACCCCAAAAAATCAAAGTCAAATAAATAAATTGCCTGCGACATATCTTTTTTGAAGTAAGTGGCATATATTGGAATCAATTTTTCCACTGTTTTATGAACATAATCCGAGTTTATATGCATAACAGAACAAAGAAAGCATGTTAAATCTTCAATATTTAAAACTGAAACTGAATCACAGAATTTTTCAATAGCATTTTCCAACATTTTTCCTACTGACAAATACTCCTTTTTAGGAAGTGAATATAACAAACGATTATATAATTTTCCCCACGAATACAAATTAGACTTATTTTCTTGTATCATTGATTCTTGTAATCTTGTCCAATTTATTTGCCGTACAAATTCTCTATGTAGCTTAATATCTGTATTTATCAAAGTGTTAATAAATCGAGAATATGCATATGCAGTTTCACTATCCGCATTTTGAATCCATTCAAGAAATATTTTTTTATGCTGTAAAAAAAAGTATTTCCCATTTTTCTCGTATGGTGTATCAAAAACCTTTTCTATAAAGCTTAATAGTACCTGCTTCTTACTCTCAGAACTACCTTTAAAAAATAATGCGATAATTATCTTCGCGCTTTCCATATGTACAATACGTACATCGTCTTCTGAAAGCACAATCATTCTATCTACCAAATGACGCAAGTCTTCTTTGCTCCATATTAATGAATGTCTTTCAATTGGATGATCCAAAAAATTCATTCCAATACTCTTATCAAACTTATGTACAATCGGAACTATTTCCTCTTTTTTCTTCACGAAATCAGAATAAATGAGTTCAACTGCTTCTTTATTCGAAAGTAAAATTGTATCCTGTTTAACCACCGATGAAATCGTCTTTGCAAATAAAATTTTTGCATTTGGTCTTGCCTGCTTCTTTAATGCATCAACTAATTTCTCCGATAATTGTTGTGCATCATCAATTATGTATAATGACAACTCTGTATTGTCTCGAATACTTTTCGAATCAATAGTTTCTGTCTCTTTACACTGATACACCCTCCAGCCATCCTGGTAAAAATCATAGGCTGCTTGATAAATAGATATCGATTTTCCACATCCGGTTTCTCCTTCTATTACTGTGTAATCAACAATTGACAGTAGTTTTTTAATTTTTTCTACTTGAGGAAAACGAGGACACACCTCAACATCCGCCGGAGTTAAGCGATATCCCATTATTGCATGAGACAAATCTCGTTGATAGGAAAAATCTATTTCTTCCCAAATCCCGGTATAGACCGGTTCATAAAAAGTTTCCTTTGTTTCTTTTAAACCTTCAATTATTTTTAAAATCTCTGCAATATGCCCACGTACTTTTTCATGATAAAAACGTAAATTAGAGGATGTGAATATTCGATTAGTTTTGCCAATGTTACATGCCGGATAGGACGGCAAATAATTTTCAATTGAATCTACAACAAAACCTTTTTCCTGTAACTC
>CAJUOM010000046.1 GCA_910588255.1 uncultured Alphaproteobacteria bacterium | reverse complement strand
CAGAACAAAGGTCAACGGACCGATTGCTTACTTATTCTTCCTTATCACTCATTTCTCCGATATATAATTCTCAATCTAAAAAGACTACTCATAATAAAAACAAAACAACAATAAAATAATATTAATTAATATTTTTATATATTATATTTTGGTAAATTCTAAAATATAAGGACAAATGTTATTAGAATTTAAAAAAGCTGATTATTTTTATTTCTCATTTTGTTGTCAATTTCATAATATATATAAATATATTATGCATTAATGCATTTTATGTGTTTTTTTATAAACCTGAAAATTTTGAATAATTAGCCTTTGCTTTCAAAATTTAACCTTTGTATATAATATTTTTTTAATAAAATGAGCAACTCACCAGACGGCCCAAAGATTATGGTTAAAACTTTAGGTATTGCTTGTCTTGATAATTTAGTTAAAGAGATAATTAAAGAACAAGATTATAAGGATGCTGTATCTTTCAGGCAGCAAATATACATATTATTGGAAAAGTCAAGACAAAAATATAAAGGAACGTACAAATTGACCTATCAAAATGTGGCAGATCTTTTTGATGTCCGTTTTACTGTTATCAAACGTCAATACGCAAATTATAAAGCTGAGCTCCTAGGAAAAATTAAAGCCAATGGACGACCATTTAGCCTCACAAATGATCAACTAGAGTTATTTTCAAAATGGTATAAATCTTTCAAAAGACCTCCTACTCTAGATGCTGCTAAGTTGTTTCTTTCTAATCTGTTCCATGTAATTTTGGATTACCGAGCAATGGAAAATGCTCTAAGTAGAACGCATTTAAAAAAGCAAGAAGCTGAAGCAATCGATAAAGATCGATATGAATGCTCTCCTGAAAGCATTGACTATTATTATGACATGTTATTTAGCTTTTTCAGTACAAATAACGTTCCATCTTACTTCGTTTTTAATGCCGATGAAGAAGGACATGATGAATTTGTGGATGCAAAGAAATATGAGTGGATACTTGTTCCTGAGGATTCCAAACCACAAAAATGGTACTATCCTGTAGAAAGGAAAGACGACCATACAACTTTCCTTGCATGTATTGCCGCCGATGGATCATATTTGAAGCCTCTTATAGTAGTGAAAAGAACCACTATTGAAGCACGTGTTTTAAGGCTATCTCTCTTCGACAAGGTTATGATAGAGCCAGATGAAACAGGATATATAAACTCAGAAATATTTAATGAGTGGATTGATAACATTTTCATTCCTGAAGTTCAAGAAAGAAGAAAGAAATTTAACTACGATGGACCTGCTGTTTTGATCCTAGATGGATGTTCTTCTCATTATACAGAAGAGCTCTTTAATGCTTGTGAAATCAATAATATTAAGATATTTTTTTTACCTCCACATTCATCTAATCAGACACAAATGCTGGATCTTGGAATGTTCCATTTACATAAACAAAATGTAAGGAAAGCACGACTATCAGAGGTTGATGATGATGATGCTCTCCTTGATAAAATTCAAATGCTGTTAGACTCTTTCCAAAGGGCAGCAACTTATAGTAATGTTAAATCAGCATTTGAAGCAGCTGGTGTCGTTTACGAGCTCATTGAAAATTCAATAATGCCTATCGTTCAGTTTTCAAAAGATTTTACTACAAGACTTTTGCATTGCCAAAGAACATTAAAAGAAAAAATAGAAATAAGAAAAGCTAGAAAGGGAAGAGGTGAAGTTGATCACAGAATAAGAATTAAGGATTTTAATGATTACTCGGTTTTTTGGCCAAATCCTCAATTGAATAAAATTATAAAAAAAATGCCGAAAATAATAAAAGAACCAGATGATTTACATTCAAGACTTCTCAATATGTTTATTAAAGAAGATGAAATTAAAAATGACAATCAAGAAATTAAAAAGAAAAAAGGGAGACCTAGAAAAGAAGATGACGAAAAGATTGAGATTACTGAAGAAATGGAAGACTACATGAAAACTCCTTTTAACGACAAACTTCGTGCAGAACTCATATATGCAGGATTTTCATTGGGAACAGATGAAGAAGAAGAAATAGAAGGAAACAATGATGATCACTAAAAATTATTAATAAACAATCAATTGATTAATTTAAATTTTATTATTT
>CAJUOM010000045.1 GCA_910588255.1 uncultured Alphaproteobacteria bacterium | reverse complement strand
TCTCCACTGAGGATCACATTTCACATTAATCCATACATATCCATCTTTGTTATAGATTAGAGCAAATGTCTTTTTAGATCCTTTATGCCGCATTACACACCAATTAGAATCGTGGAATGGATAATCCTCAAATACCTGCTCAAAAGAATGGCAGTATGTAATTACTTCTTGTTTCGTTTGCATAATCAGCCTCTTTTCATTTTCATCTTCCATTTTTACAGATATAAGCCAATAATGTTGTATACATCCATCAAGTTTTCTAAAGTTTTTTCATTTTTATAACACTCTCCCAAATATCGATTTTTGGCTCTATTTGCTCCTTGACAAATGGAAGTTATAGTAAATAACCTATAGCAATAAAAAGATAGCTATACAAGCATTTCCTGTTTAATTTTAAATACATTACACCGCTAAGAACAGAAAATATCATAGTAGAAATTCCGTTCCATATTTCAAGACCTACCCCTCTTGACACAAAATGAAACGCTCCCCATGTCATAGCCAATATAATACCGCCAAAAGGAATTGGGCTTTCTTTTTTCAACAAGGTTTCAATCGCTTTTTGCCCATATATTATGATTAGAATAACAAGCATTACCTCAAATATATAGTATAAATACTGCGCACAAAATTGGAATACGGTTTTACCCTGTGCTTCTCCGACAATCTTTAATGTATGCCAATCAATGAAAGTCATAATTTTGCAGCCAATGAAACAAGCAAGCGTTACAATCCAACTTTTCGAGGAAATCTTATCCCTTTTGCTTCCCCTTTCTGGAAAATGATAATGCTTCCTTGAAAAAAGCAGGAGAACACCAATGAAAAACGCCCACATAAAAACCATTATGATACAATGAATACTTCTTTGCTGCATTGTATAATTCTGTATATCTACATGCAGAAATATAACTTCAATTGCAAATATTGACAGAAGTTCAAGCATAAATGCTCCAAATGAGAGCAAGCTCAGCCATAAATATTTTGTCCATTTTACTTCTTTAACCATTATCTTCTCCTTATGAAATTCCGATTTCTTTTTATTCTTGACTTCCCGACAAACAGGAATTTCTGTGTCAGACAAAACGTTTTAATCTGACATATTATAAACAACAATCTTATAATCTCCAATAAAATTACTACATTTGGTAGCTAAAGTAAATGTATCTGAACGCTCCAAAGTGAAAAAAGTTTCTAACGCTTTTGCGCTGTCTAATGTATATGCTTCATTTCCAACTGAATCATATAAGACCATATCTAAATTCCCGCTTATAATATCAGACTTGAATGAAAACTTTATTCTATCGCCTGCTTCCCCCGAAAACGAAATATCAGAAGTTGTAGTTATTTGCTCTGAATAACTTTTGCTCATATTGCCTAATACTTTGGGGCTGGTTATTAGATGGATACTTATTGCGCTGACTACTACAATGATTATAACGATTATAAAACTTGTCTTTTTCATCCCAATGTTCCCTTTCAAATTTCGATTTTCCAGTATGCCAAACTGGAATTGCTTTTATTGTAAATCATCTTTAGAAATTGCTATTGAAGGATAATGAGAAAGTTCCGTCAAATCAACATTTAGTGGCACACTATAAATCATGTAATAATTATTAGGATTGACGGCAATCAATTCATTCATTTTTTGTTCTGCTAAGTCTTTATCATTTGTAGCATACACAACTGATACAACACCTACTTTATCATTTTCCGTCCCCTGTATATTTCCGCATAATATTAATTTTAATGGGGCGTTCCCATTCAAGCCTTGCTTAATATAGTCCTTATATTCCATAGTTTGCCCTCCATCAATTCTGATTTTCCAGTTTAACTTTTTTTCCAATTATACATGAAAACATGGGATTTTTCAATTCTCAAACTGTCTTACTGTCTTTGCTTAGGTTTGGATGGGACTGCCGCTTATTACGGAAATGCTGTCATTCACCTATGAATAAATTATATCATTTTCAACAACTTCCCTTACACACGCCAAAATGTTATTCATCTTTTGAATCCATAAGAATTTTTTTTGATTTCAACTGTTCTGTCACGCCTTGCCTGTCGGAATATTCCGTTGCTAGCCGAAAAAACATATCTACTGCCGGTGCGTCTACACTTGCAAGATATTCATTC
>CAJUOM010000044.1 GCA_910588255.1 uncultured Alphaproteobacteria bacterium | reverse complement strand
GTTTACTGGCGCTCTGGTACTATGTTGGCTTTTTTTACGTTTTTCTTTCAACCTACTTTCCTCCCTATCAGATTATATTATTATATTTTTCTCATCCTTATAGTATATGAACTCTACTATTTTTTTCTTCCCAGTATAAGCCCGATCACAAAGAGAAAACATCCAATGCTACTTGATATATAAGGAAAATATCTAACACATTCACTCTGTATTATAGCTACTATAGCACTACCCAAGACGCCTAATGCCAAAGCCATAACTATATATGCTATTAAAGTTACAACATTCGTTTTTGAATATTTAACTTTAATCAGACATGAACACTCATTTTCAAATTTCCAATGATATGCTAATACCCTACCTTTAGAATAATTAATGTTTGCCCCAAAATAGTCATCCCAAATTTCTCCTTCTAATTCTCGACAAGTCATCTGTTTATTAGCAAATGATTCAACATCGAAAGAAGATGGTTCCATAACTAATAAATGAATATTATCTATTTGTGGAAACAAATATTTTTGCAAGTCAATCTTTGCAATTGTCTTTGATCCCAAATTTCTCTTTTCATTTATCTTGAAATCAAAA
Source organism: uncultured Alphaproteobacteria bacterium (assembly GCA_910588255.1). Taxonomy (GTDB): domain Bacteria; phylum Pseudomonadota; class Alphaproteobacteria; order RUG11792; family RUG11792; genus MGBC162888. The sequence continues at coordinate 1,704 of CAJUOM010000044.1, read as the reverse complement.
ATACGTGTGCCTGAAAAAACACTCTCAAACGACTTATTAGATGGTTCACAATCAAAATAAATACTATTCTTTAATTCAGTAGAAGAAATTCTAAATCTAATATATACCTGATTTATTTCAGCAAATTCCATCTTATTTTTAAGATATTCATTAAATGTTGAAAAGTTAAATACTATGTCTGTTTTATTATCTTCCTCATTTAGGTAGTATATTCCTTCAAGGTCTTGGAACAGTGGGAATAACAAAAGTTTTTCCTCATTCCCGTTTTTTGAGAAAGAATACACAGAATACGGCTTCTTTGTTTTTATAACTCCATCTGTATTAAAAATAATGTTAGCATTTTCTAACTTGCATAGTTTAGATGCCAAGTCCTTAACTTCACTTTCCACAATGGCAAATGGACAATGAAATATTAACTCATTAACACTTTTGAAATTCTTGATTTTTATCCCGACATCCAAATCCGGGATTCCACTGTCCTTCTTTACTGACTCCGACCAAAAATTTATATGTATAGAAAAGACAGGAATATTACTGCTTTCATTATTATTTTTATACCATAATCCAAAACTTCTCATTTTTCCTCCTGATACGCAATTATAAAGATAAAATATTCTATCATAAATACATTTTACACTAGAATCACATTTTCTAAAAGCATCTTCATGCTTTAATTGAGCCAAGCTGCTGTGCGGCGGCTTGCCAACATATTCTCTTTATAATACGCTTTCTATAAATATAAAATGCGTCGCTAAATTTTCTGTCAATTCATATAATTGTGCCAATTTCTAATTCGAGTTATACAGGAATAGTCAGAAAATAATTTCGCAGTTTGGTACAATTGAAAAAAATCACATTCAGAGTAGTTCAAAATTTATCCAGAACTGCTCTTTTTGTCTGCTCTGAATATGATCCTTTCCCTAAGAATTATATCAAATTCATCTTTATTTATCAATCACATTTCTTCTTCAATTCAACTCAATTATTTGGCTGAAGTGAAAATTGTTGGTTGCTTTTAACAATGCAAGTGCTGTCGAAATTTGTTCTTGTGTGTATCTCTTAAGCATAACCCGCATTATACAGTCCAACTTTCTGTCCACATACCTAACCAGCATTTTCAAAGTGGGAATAATTTTTTTACTATGGCCTAATGAACCAATTAGCATTATGAAATTTTGTCGTTAATGAAACAGCCTCCTTTTTTCAATATTTTTCTCGCCATGTTTCAACTTGGAAAAGGAATTGAATAAATGACGGCAAACGCTCAAACCCCTTGAAAATAAAGGCTTTTTCCGTTTGTCGTTATTATACCGTAACGGCATAGCCACATCAGTTTATTGATTGACATGGGATTCTCGGCGGTGGCAATTGCTGACAGAGTAGGGCATGAGAGCATTGAAATCACTTACCGTTACGCTCATTTGTTTCCGTCAAAACAGACAGAAATGGCAGACAGGCTTGACGATTTAGGAAAGGGGGATTTTTAATATGTCGAATAAGAACTTAGATAACTGCAACCGATGGAGAAATAAAACTGTTGCTTTTCGGGTATCTCCCGAAGAAAATGAGCAGATTGACAAAGCGGTGCGGCTTTCGGGGCTTACCAAGCAGGACTATATCACAAGGCGGCTTTTGTGCCAAGACGTGGTGGTGCAGGGCAATCCGAGGGTGTATAAGGCTCTCCGCAATGAGCTTGCCGTTGTC
>CAJUOM010000043.1 GCA_910588255.1 uncultured Alphaproteobacteria bacterium | reverse complement strand
CGGACAGGGTGAGATTTTTCAAAGAGAGCAAGGAGGGAATCGAGATTATGTGCCGTGCTATGGAAGATATGAGAAATCAGACATTAAAAGAAGGAATGATAAATGTTGCAAAGAAAATGTTGGAAGATGGGACAATAACGCTTGAAAAGATTGCGGAATTTGTCGGTCTTTCTGTTGAAGAGGTCAAAAAAATAAAAACAGACCAGAATATCCCTTTAGGATAAGTAATGTAGATTGAGGTGAAAATAAATGTTTGGAGATTTAATATATTTTAATAAAAAGAAGGTTGATCAGTATTCGGCATTGATTTTAGGAAAAAATATAGAAACAAGGGTTATTGATAAGGATAACATTGAAGATATATCAGCCAACTATTTATTGGAATGCTCCAATTTTGAAAAACTTCTACAAAGGAGAGATGATTTTATCGACTATGTTGATGATAATCAAGGCATTTCAATTAAAGATGTTAGAATTTCTTCCATCATTAAAGTTTCTGGTGAAATTTATATACCTGAACAATTTGATATGGTTCATTTAATTGATCAATATAAAGATATGATTGTTTCACAAGTAGATTACGAAGATAATAATCAACGGGAATTAATAAATTCTGTTTTGAAAAATTCAAAAGTAAAAATACCTATATTTTGCGAATTGGGGGGTGATTGTGATTACTGGATGGGAATAGGGAAAGTATCACAAGAAGATATGCTGATTGACTATAATGAGTTGGAAGATTATGAAGGAAAAGAGTTAACTATTATTGCAAGATTGGAATCCCGAAAATATTATAGAGATAAACCACTTCCGGTTTTTGATATTTATAAAGATTTTTTAGGACTAAATCGAGCGTTAAGAAAACAAATAGCTTCGGGAAAAAAGCAAGAATTTGAAAGTATTGATGTTAATGAAGATTATATTGGATTAGAATTACTTGCTATTTATTGATAGGGCTGTTATATGAAAAATACGATCAAAGAATTTATAGAACCAACAAATAAAGAAAAACAAGAATTATGGCAAAAGGCAGTTTTTGTTTTTGATACTAATGTACTGTTGAATTTGTATAGATATTCTGCAAAAACAAGGAAATCTTTATTAGCTGCTTTTGAAAATTTTAAGGATAGAGTATGGATTCCATACCAAGTGGCATATGAGTATATGCGTAAACGTTGTGAGGTCATATATGAAACAGTTCAAAGATATGAACAATTTAAGAAGGAAATGGAAAACTTCACAAATAAAGCAGTAGAAACTTTACGTTTGACTTCCAGCGATGAGGAAGTTTCTGAATTAAAGAGGTATTTGTTTAAATGGTTAGATAGTAATAAAGACCGAAACTTGTTAGTGGTTAACGCAGATGAAGATGAGATATTGGATAAAATTTTGACAATTTTTGATGGCAGAGTTGGTTCACAGATTGATGATAAAGAACTAAATGCAATAAAAGAAGAAGGTGAGAAAAGATATAAACAGAGTATTCCGCCTGGATTCAAAGATGATAAAAAGAAGAAAAATTCGGAAGATGACAATAATGCCTATGGAGATTTGATTATATGGAAGCAGATAATTAAATATGCGAAGGAGAATGGAGTAGGTATTGTATATGTTACACATGATCAAAAAGAAGATTGGTGGAATATTACCAAAGGTAAGACGATAGGGCCAAGAATAGAACTTAGAAAAGAATTTATCACAGAAACTAATCAGGAATTTCATATGTATTCTATGGACGGGTTTATAAATACATACAATAAAATGAATGAAAATCAAATTGATAAAAGTGCTATTGATGAAGTGATTGGTCTTGAAAAAGCAGATAAAAAGAATCGAAGATACAAAAAGCGAAATGAAGGAATTTCTTTATCAGAAAAAATAGCACGCACAGAAGATACTATAGAAAAAATTCAAAATAGAATTTTAAGAAGAAGAAAAATCATGGAAGATATTGAAAATAAATATCAGAAACAAGGTATTGAACTACCTGAAAATATTCAGTTTCAATATGATAATACAAAAGTTAAGAGGGAGGAACTAGAGGAAATCTACGAGAAAAAATTACAAGAACTGAATGTTTTAAAGCAAACGCTTAGTGAAACAGAAATTATAAATTCGTTATAAAAGATTTGCAACTATTGTGCTTACAGAATCAAGAGCATGAATAAAGACCACAGCCGGGAATCTAAAAACAGGTTCCCGGTTCTTTTTTGTCCTAAAATGTAAAGTTTTTGTGAATATGATTAAAAAGTCCTTTACAAAACGTCACTGGCAAGACTGCAAAAAGCATACTTATTTCATGCGGCGCAAGACTGGCTCCGTTTGACAGTGCAGCGACACGTTGTCGCATATAAACTCTGCGTGGGATTTTCCTGCAAA
>CAJUOM010000042.1 GCA_910588255.1 uncultured Alphaproteobacteria bacterium | reverse complement strand
AAAAGCCTTGAAGTCGTATTTCGGTACTGGTCTTTTTGCCATAGTTATTCACCCTATTACATTTTACTGTTCACCTTTCTTCTTGGATATGTCTACATAGTTCCAACCATTAGCTTAAATATTTCCACTATTTGTTCTTCAAGTGTTGATTACTTTGCTAAAACACATTATATTAACAATAGGTTACAAAAATATATATCATAAGTTAACTACTAGTACATGGGACGAGTAAAACAATTAGAGTACAATATATATGGAGGGATTACTTATGCAAAAATTAGCGGTAGGAAAAATATTGCAAGGGTTGAGAAAAGCAAAAGGTATTACACAAGAACAATTAAGCGAAATATTAGGAGTGTCATGTGCAGCAATTTCAAAGTGGGAAAATGAGCAAATGTATCCCGATATAAGTTTTTTTCCTATTCTTGCACGATACTTCAATGTTTCAATAGATTGCTTATTTGGATTTTCAAATGAATTAACAGAAAAAGAATACAACGATTTCAAAGAGGAATGTACGAAATTATTCGCACAAAAACAGTATTTTAATGGAATGGAAAAAATAAAAGCATTATGTTATCTGTTTCCGACAAACGATAGGCTGAAACTGGATTTAATAATTTCTGTTATTCCATATATTGCATTGGCTCAAGAAGTGGAGATAAGAGAAAAAGTAGTATATCAAATGATAGCTCTTTGTCAAAATTGCGCGTCTGAAAATGTGCAGGCACAAAAACATTTTGTTTTAGGGCATTTGTTTATGCTGATAGGACAGTATAAACATTTTCCATTTTCTTTTTCTGATAGTGAAGTAAAAAATTTTGCGGCTGTCGATATGACAAACAGCTTATTATTACGAACTGATGAACATGCCATAAATAAGATTGAAACCGCAATAATTTCTTTAGGGGTACAGTTATTACATGAGCTGCGAAATAAAATTTCATATTTGCAAAAAGAAAATGATTTGCAAGGAGCTTTAGCTGTTACTAAAAATCAGATTACTCTTGCCGGACTATTGGAATTAGACCATAGTGTTTATTTTATGCTCTATATGAATGTTTCACATTTATATTGTCTGCTAAAGGAAAAAGAAAATGCAGAACAGGCAGTTGAAAAATTTGTTAAGTTACTTAGGGAAAAGTCGATTGATGATAGTGTTCTTCTTCAAGTATATAAAACCGGATTTTCAGCTAAGCCATTTGATTTGATAAGAGAAACGTTGATTTTTGCACAGTTAATAACAATGCTGAACGAGGAGGTTACCAAATGAAAAAATATTCTTTTCTATTTTTTTATTTCAAAAAAGCAAAAATACTTTCACTATTTTTTTTGATGATTATTTCATCAGTATTGACACTTTTACCCCCATATCTTGTTAGTTATATTTTAGATGAGGGTGTTGTTAAAACTTCAATAGAAACAATCGTGTATTGCAGTATATTCTTAGTATTTATATATATTTGCAGTTTTGTGGTCAATTATTTTATAAGTCAAAATTTAACAAAGACAAGTAGCCATTTTATTGCCGATTTGAAAAACGATTTATTTACTAAAATATTGAAGTTGCCTATGGAATTTTTTGATAAGCAACAAACAGGATATATTTTTGAACGAATAAAAGAAACTGAGTCATTAAATGTATTTTTTTCCCCTGTATTTTTGAAATTTGTAACAAGTATAGTTTCGTTTGTTGGTGCATTGGTTCTTGTATGTTCAATCCGGTGGGAATTATCTTTAATTTTACTGCTGTTTTTGCCTGTTATATATTATTTCACTAATTATTCAAGCATTAAGATAAAAAAAGCATCAAAGGCTTTGCTTGAAACAACAGCCCAAACATCGGGAAAAGTACAAGAAAATATAGGCGGCATTTCAGCAGTTAAAGAATTAAAAATGGAAAATCAACGCTCATATGAAATATCCCGTCAACTTAAACAAGTTGCAGATAAATCCGTTAAGCGCGGTAAGATGATGAATATTGCTTCCGAGGGTATAGTAGGAATTACAAATATTGCTTCCGTTCTGCTTATTGTTTTTTCTGGTATTTTTATTATTAAAGGAAAAATGTCTTTGGGAAACTATTGGGCAGTATCTCAATATGCTTTATTGATTTTTGCACCTATGCAACTTTTAGCAAGTATTAGTATTATGGTACAACCCGGTATTGCAGCTTTAACAAGAATTAACGAATTGCTAAAATTAAAAACCGAAGATGAAATATGTGGAAATAGACAGGTTGGAAAGATAGAAAATATTGTATTTTCAGATGTTTCGTTTGGATATAATGAAAAAACAGTTATTGATAATTTCAATATGGCAATTAGCAGAAATGAAAAAATTGCACTATTAGGGAAAAATGGAAGTGGGAAAACAACGATTGCAAAATTGCTTTTAGGATTTTATAAAGATTATTCCGGTTCTATTCGCATTAACGATATTGAAATCAAAAATGTTTCTTTATCAGATTTGAGAAATCGAGTTGGGATTGTAGCACAAAATATTGTTCTTTTTTCGGGTACTTTATTAGACAACATTAGATTTATTGCACCACAGTTAGATGGACATGAAATTATATCAGCATTAAGTAAAGCAGGATTGGATATTTCTGAATTTGCAGGGGGACTTCAAGCAGTGATAAGTGAAAATGGTAAAAACCTGTCGGGAGGACAAAAACAGAAAATTGCACTTGCAAGAATGATTATAAAAAACCCGGACGTAATGATTTTTGATGAAGCTACATCAAACTTGGATATAGAAACAAGTAATTTGGTAAAGCAATCAATACATACTATTTTTGCAGAAAAAACCTGTATTATTATTACGCATGACCCTGATATGGCTTCTCTTGCTGAT
>CAJUOM010000041.1 GCA_910588255.1 uncultured Alphaproteobacteria bacterium | reverse complement strand
AATCATGCATTTGTTGTGGCCGGGTTACGATCTCATCGATAGCAGGGTGCATACCACAGTGGGAAGATTGCGCAAATGTTTGTCCGAAGTTTCCGATTGGCAAATAGTCAACAATTCTTCCGTCTATCAACTGAGAAAAAAGACTTGCTTCGATAAGTGATTATAAATATCTTTATATCAATGTCTTGTATCCGTTTCTGACAGAGTCTAACAAAGTCTAACAAATACAAAAATTGTATTTGTTAGACTTTGTTAGACGTTATTTTTGGTATTCTCCCGACTTTTTTAGTACTTCGCATCACCATTTAGAGCCTGTTTAAATTTTCTTCAAAAAGTTTTTTCAGCTTCTTCCCAAGCTTCTTTCCGGTCTGTTTTTCTGTTTCTATTCGTCACATAGCCCGCTATGCTCTTCATTAAAACAGAAAAACATCCTCAAAAAGAACTCTTAAAAGAATGCTGAATAAAATTTAAACAGGCTCTTAATTAAATATGTAATCTTATGGAAAATCTGAAAAAGAAAATGCTGTGCATTAGTTTGTTTTTAGTTGTAGTCGTGTCAGTGTGCTTTCGGTTGAATACTCGGAATATGCCTTTGGACAGTTTGATGCTGGAGAATATAGAAGCGCTGGCATCAGGTGAATGGGATGTCGATATTGAATGTATAGGGTTCGGTTCTGTCGATTGTCCGGGAAGATTTGTAAAGGTTTATTTTTATTCGGAAACTTATTTATAGGTTTGAATCGTTTTGTCTCCCTTGCTACGGGTGTAGACAAAGACGGATTTATAATAAGAGTATCAGTATGGAATAGAAAAAAGAAATATAAAAAGGGCTGGAGAGGAGCGGACGGCTAACGTTTTGTTGCCACTTTACGAACCCGTCCGTTCCGTAACCCACCTTGGAAAGGAGGTATCGGCAAAGATAATGATTTAGTTTGAATAAGCAATGCGTTTGCTTCTTCCGTTGAAAGGATAGATACGGAAATAGATAAGAATTAAAAAGAATAAATTTGAAAGTAGAAAAACAATGAGAAAGAAGATTATGAAAGTTGCATTTGTTGCCGTATTTGCAGCTGTGGCAGGATATGGAGTTTATATGAATCAGAGAACAGAAGCAATGTCGGATTTGATGCTGGCTAATGTGGAGGCGTTGGCTGAAGATGAAGCAAATTCAAATGGTAATACAGGGCCAAGCGAGTTGTATGACTGCCCTCTATGGTTTACTGGTGATGGTATTCATTGCAAGTGTGAAAATTCGTATAATTGTACAACTGTATTATGTTAAACTGACACTATTTTTATCAATTTTCTTCCTGCGCTTTTTTGCAGGAAGAAAATCGAAATGGTTATATTTATTTGACTTATTTGATTTACTTTATAATTATGGAGATTTCTTTTGGATTAAGAAAAATATTAGCTTTTTGCTTGGTTATAGCACTTCTTTCAGGCTGTAAAAAAACGGATAAGCAGCAGACATTCAATGGCAAAACAGTAAATTTTGCTATGGAAAAACTTGCGGAACAACAGAATATGCTTAATAGGGTGGATTCAATATCGTTTATTCCATTAAATGCAGTTTGTGAAGATGCGTTGTTAAAACAGATAAATAAATGCTCGGTTGTTGATGATAAAATTTATTTATTAGACTATTTTGGAAATGCTTCTTTGACGGTTTGGGACAACACTGGAACTTTTCTTTATAAGATTGGGCATCAAGGGCAAGGACCTGGTGAATATTCCAAAATAACGGATTTTGATGTGGCTAATCAAAACATTTATTTGTTAGATTCCGGTCAAAGAAAAATTTTGAAATATAATTTAAATGGAGATTTCAAAGATGAATATTCTTATAACGGCAAATTGGAGGGGATAAATGACTTAATCGTTACTTCGGACGGAAATTTTCTATTAGGATTGGATGTTGAATTAAGTATGGACAATCAATTAATATTGACCGATTCAGAGTTTAATATAAAACAGGTTCTATTGTCTTTTGATGAGAGAACGACACGTGGTCATTTGAATATTGGCAGCCTTAGAAGGTGTGCTACAAACATAGTTTACTATTATCCGATCTCGGATGATATCTATATATTGAATGCGACTGGTGAAGTGAAAGAAAAATACGAAATAACTTTTAATAAAAGTATTCCGAAAAGTATGCGAAACAATTACCAAGAAGTGGTAAAACAGAGAAAATCAAACGAATTTAGCTATTTTTACGAAACGCCTTTTGTTTGTGGGAATTTCTTATTATCCTCCATTTTTTATGGTTCTAAGAAAGCAATGCTTGCAATGGATTTGGAGAAACAAACTTTCTCGAAAGTCGTATATAATAAAGATATTGTTTTGTCAATTTCGCATTTCAACTTTCCAATATATATGGACGAAACACGTATATATTGTTGGCTGAATTCTGCGGCTTATAACCTGTTTGATGAAGAATCAAAGAAAAGAATGGGCAGTGGAATACTAAAGCATTTGGAAAACGGAGAAGATGCTTTGGTCGTTTATCATTTAAAGCCTAAAAAATAGATGTTTCACATGAAAAAATTGCTATATATTTGTATAATCATATTCATTTGCGGAGCTTGTGGAAATGATAGAGAGAATGATATTATAAAACGGATTCGAACTTGGGAAAATAGAACAATACTTTTCCCAAAAAATACGGTTTTCACAAAGGGTGGAATAGATACAGTTGATTGGGATTTTTCAAGCTCATATAAAATTATGACTTATGTTGACTCTTCCGGTTGTTTAAGTTGCAAATTACAACTTTTGGAGTGGAAAAAACTTATAAAAAGTACGCAAAAACAGTTCCCTGATTCAGTCCGTTTCCTATTTATTTTTTCTCCATCGCAAAGAACTGCATTATTACATGAACTTAATATCGCTCAATTTGATTATCCAATTTGTATAGATGAAAATAATTTGATAGAAAAATTAAACAATTTTCCAGTTGATGCAAAATTTCAAACATTTCTCTTAGATAAAGATAATAAAGTTATAGCCATCGGGAATCCCATCCACAACCCTAAGATAAAAGAACTCTATCTAAGGATTATCCAAGGCGGACAGATTAGCGAAGAGAAGGAAAGCAAGCAGATAATGACCGAGGTTGGTATGGATGCAACTTCTGTGTCCTTGGGCAGTTTCGACTGGCATAAGGAGCAAAAGGCGACCTTCACTTTGAAGAATACAGGCGGCAACCCTTTGGTGATACAGGATGTCACCA
>CAJUOM010000040.1 GCA_910588255.1 uncultured Alphaproteobacteria bacterium | reverse complement strand
GCGCGCCTGTTAATACACGCTCTATATTATATTTTCGAAAGGCGAAAACGATTGTATTGATTTACTCCCTTTTCGTCAAGTCACACTTCGTTTCACTCGTTCTTCGGACTTGACTAAATTTTGTAAATCAATTCCTCTTTTTTCGTTTCTTTCGAAAAAATAACATATTAAGTTTAGCGAATGTTATCATACGTCCTCAATTTCAGGATATACAACACATCCCTCCCTTGTCAAATTCTAAAAAGTTCCATAAAATTTTAGTGAATTTGCAACTCGCCAAAGACTTATTTTATTTGCCCAGATGCTTATTGTTTAAAATTGTTCATAATTATTTTTAAATTATCTCAACTTTAAAATTACATTTGAAAAATTCCTAATCATTTACCAAAAAAGTTTTAAATGCTTTCATAAATTCCGATATTTCATCTTCTTTTTTATTAAGTTCATCAATTGCTTCAGTTTTTGCGATTTCATTTTTCGAGTTTCTTTCAACAATAGCCACACTCAATTGTCGAGCAAAATCCGGATATTGTTTCATAAATGCTCTAATCGTTTCCCTATTAATTTCATATAAAACGACATCTGTTTTTGCTGTTATATTTGCGGTTCTGTTTTCTCCACACAAAAGAGCCATTTCTCCGAAATAATCGCCATCTGAAAGTGTTGCAACAATATTTGAAGATGATTTAGTTTCTCCATTTTCTTCTTGAACAGAAACATTTATTGAAACTTCGACAACACCTTCTGCTATGATGAACATCGTTTCGCCTTTATCTCCTTGATTTCATATTATATCCCCGTTTTTGAAATATAATTTTTCCATTCGATTCGCAAATTGCTCTTGTATTTCATTTTTACATGCTTTCAATAGTCCTGAAAATTTGAGAGCACTTAATTTATCCGTCACATATTGATCATCAAAGCGTTTCTTAAACTTTATATCAATATCCTTTATTTCATATTGTCCACTTATTTCACAAACTTTTAAGTCATGTCTATGCAAGTATTGAACAATCGATGAGATAACTCTATGCTTTATTTCTCTCAAAACATCAAAAGATGGAACTCTGAAAAATACTGAAAATAGAATACCATTTTGTTGAATAGTATCAGCTACGACTAAAATATCTTTTGAAGCTAATCCTTCAGTGTTAATTACTGCTGCGTATAATATTCTTCTAGCTCTGTCAATTGGAATATCATGTTCTAATACGACATTAAGCCCTGTAAAAAACGAAGAACCTGGCTGATTAAGATTAATCATTGATTGGTTTGTTATCGTTGTATTTCCGACGTAAAGCTGTGTATCATCCAATAATCTTAAATCTACTCCGGATAATTTTGTTTTAATTATTCGCCCAATTGTTCCATCAGGGAATTTTACCCAATCGCCAACTCGAAAATCGTTTTGAAAAGCAATAGTAACTCCCGCAAATAATTCTTTTAAAAAATCTTGAGCAATGAATACCATCCCTAATCCTGAAGCTCCAAGTCCAACAAATATAACCAATGCTGATTGTGAATAAATCTTGGTAACGATAAAAATCGCAGAAAACAACAAAACCAACACACCTATTATGTCTTTTAAAATACTTGGTATTTTTTTATTATTCCTCTTTTCGAATGGATTTATAATAACTAAAAATAATATTCTTATAATAACAACAGATATTAAAACAACTATGAATGATCGTATAACTCTCTCGTAATCATAGTTAACTCCGAGATTTTTTTCACTGATATGATCCGAGAATATATATCCTATCACCAATAAAATTATTGTCAAAAATCCTATAATCAACAACCTGATTGATTTTTTATCCATAGTTATTTCCAAATATATCAATCTGATATTATTCTAACTTCAAATAGTTAAAAAAATATTAATGTTAAGGAGTTTTATTTATTGAAATTGCAAATGATTTTAAAATATCTTCATTTTTTATAAAATATTTAAGTCAGGTTCCTAAAATTTATTTCAGTTTTTCAGGAACCTATAATTTTATTATCCTAAAAGATTTTCTTCAATCCTTAATAACTGGTTGTATTTTGCAACACGTTCTCCTCTTGCAGGAGCTCCAGTTTTTATATATTTCGCCCCCACTGCAACTGCCAAATCTGATATGGTTGTGTCATCAGTTTCACCTGATCTATGAGAGATAACAGGATTATATCCATTTTCTTGAGCGAGTTTGATAGTCTCAAGGGTCTCTGTCACTGTGCCAATTTGATTTAATTTAATTAATATAGCATTTGATGCTTTCTGTTTAATACCTTTTTCTAACCTCTCTGGATTCGTGACATACAGATCGTCTCCAACGATTTGAACCTTGTCTCCGATTTCAGACATTAGTTTTGAAAATCCCTCCCAATCTTCTTCAGCCAAAGGATCTTCAATAGAAATTATTGGGTATTCTGATATTAACTTTTTATAAAACTCTATCATCTCATCTGTTGTTTTTGATTCGTTCTCAAGGTTATATACTCCATTTTTATAAAATTCAGATGCAGCAACATCTAAAGCTATACAAACATCTTTTCCAGCTTTATATCCTGCAGAATTTATCGCTTCGATAATAATATCAAGAGCTTCTTTTGTTGAATTCAGATTTGGAGCAACTCCACCTTCATCACCGACATTTGAATTTAATCCTTTTGATTTCAAAATTTTCTTTAAATTATGATAAATTGTTGCACATATTTCTATATAATTTTTAAATGAAGATTCAATTACCGGAACGATCATAAATTCCTGAACATCTATTTTATTATCAGCGTGAGCTCCTCCATTCAAAATATTCATCATTGGATGGGGTAATGTTTTGCTCCTGATCCCTCCAATATATCTATAAAGAGGCATTTGAAAATAATCAGCAGCCGCATGGCAAACAGCAAGGCTTACAGACAAAATCGCATTCGCTCCCAATTTTGATTTATTATCACTTCCATCGAGATCTAGCATGATTTTATCTATTATATGCTGATCTATTGCATTTTCTCCAATTAAATGAGGGGCAATAACTTCATTAACATTTTCTATGGCTTTCAATACACCTTTTCCAAGGAAACGATCTCCACCATCTCTTAATTCTATAGCTTCAAATGATCCCGTTGAGGCCCCAGAAGGAACAGAGGCAATTCCAATTGCCCCCGATTCCAAGATTACTTCTGTCTCAATTGTCGGATAACCTCTTGAATCTAAAATTTCTCTTGCATATATACTCTTTATAATTGACATTTAAATTCCAATTTAAATCTTTGATAACTAAATTATAAAACTCCATATCAAGAAATGTCAAAATCAAAGTTTTACAAGGAGATCAATGAGCGTGGTATGCTTTCATACATACCAGGTATTGTTGGTTTATATTATTAAGGATTTGAAGTTTCAGTAATTTTGGGAGCACCGATGTTCATAACACCTTTCACGACAAAGTTTTCATCTATATGCGTTGGGTTTAATATGTTCAAAGTTGCTTCTTCTGGAACTATTGCTGTAGCAGAGTATATATTACCAGCGTTCCATTTTCCAGTTTGTATACCCATACAATAACAATTCGTTACTCCTCCTGGAATAGAGTTTTCTCCATTAAAGTTCAAAGAGTTAAACTGACTAGACTTATTTTGTGTTCCAAAATTAACTGTTCCCTTTAAGTATCTGTTATCTCCAGTTAATTCAAAAACGTTATCAATAGTCTTTTGAGTATCCCTGTCATATTCTGGAACTTCAAAAGTCAAAGTTTCATTTTCATATCCAATATTATGTAAGTTACCTGAAATAGTCACATTTTGCACATAACCGGCTTGTCCGGTAACATAATCGGGATCCGCATCACTTTTATTCCAAACTGGCATTTTCACCACGATCTCGCCATTTCCTTTTTCCAACTCTGCCGGTAACAACCTAATCTGATGTCGTTTTTGCTAAAACTTCGATTATTGAATTTGTTTCTGTTTCTTCATATGCGATATCTTCAGTTCCTTTATGCATAGTGATATGCCATTCGTCTAAATAATCTCTCACCTCTGTTTGTGAAAACAACTTTTAAGGATCAAGTCCTCCTTTAGATATTTCTCCAAGAGTTTTGGTATTATTTGAAATTATTACTACCTTTGATAAAACCTCGGGACTAAATATGTCAGGAGTGAACAAACCTCCGGAGTTTTCTTTACCTAATTTTCTCTTTGTCTTCTGCATATCCATCCATAAAAGTTTTTTCTGGATTTGTGTCTTCAAGATTTAAAGTCCTATTATCTTGATCAAGAGAATATCCTGTATTTACTT
>CAJUOM010000039.1 GCA_910588255.1 uncultured Alphaproteobacteria bacterium | reverse complement strand
GGGGTGGTATATTCGGCAAAATTGGGGTGGTATATTCGGCAAAATTGGGGTGGTACAACGCTTAAAACGACCTAACCAAGCCACTTTCCAGACTTCTTAAATCCTTTTTAAATCATATATAAATCCTTTTTTAAATCATACCCCCACTTACAGTAAAACCGTTTTCGTGAATTTTGCATTTGTCAAAACAAAGGAAAAACCGCCCAAATTATAGTGGCGGTTTTTATGTGTGCTTTTTCGTTGTTTTTTGTCGATTTTCGTTTGTTTCTGTTCTCACTACGCTCGAAATTCATTAATAAGAGTATTAAATTTCCATTTCGTAATCATCTTCTTTGTCTTGTTCTGGCTCTGATTTCTCATAATCATAGTTAAGGTTAGAGTTTGCAACATTGTTTCTAACCTTTATCTCATCAACTAACTGTATGATACAGTATTTTGCAAAGGCAATAAAATGCTCTATTTTCTCGATTAAGGTATTGCCCTTCTCGTTCTGGTATTTCTCTGTCAGCTCTTTTCTATTAATTCTTGCAACATCTTGTAAAACAACATTTGAACTATTAGCTTGACTTGGTAGCTTTTCAGCTTTTTGTAAATCTGTTTCAGCTCTCTCAAGGTCTTGTTTCCAACATTCAAGTTCGTTTTCAAGCTCTGCATCAGACCAATCAGAGAAATAATTTTGTTCTTGGTCTGTTACAGTTTCCTTTATAGGCTCTGTAAGGCTCTCAAATCCATTTTCAGCCGTTTTTTGGTTAATAGGGTATAATTCTTTAAAGTTGGCAAATTTTTCCCTTATATAGGCAGTTAAGACCACAGAAAAGGTTGATTTGCATTTAATATTGTTAATTAGGCAAAATTCTTCCTTTGGTTTTCTTATTTTATTTCCAAATTCGTATTTTCCTTCGATTGTGTCAAAATATTCATTCATTTCATCAACCAAAGAATGATAGTCGTCATAATTATCTTCTTTGGGATTGTTTTTTCCAATATGCTTATGAGCGAAGTGCCTTGAATTATCAAATTTTTCAAGTTTTAATGATTGATGAAGTACAAGGTCTTTTACTTCCAGAGCGAAGCGAAGTGTTTTAAAATATTCGTTTTTGTCCGAAAAATATCTTGTTTTGCCTTCTTGTATTACCGTTCCTTTCGGTACAACCTTTACTGCATCAGCTTTTTTACACTTCTTGCCCTTTTCATCATAGTAGTATGTTCTTTTTGCTACTTTCTGCTCTACTATCGAGGGCTCTGGCAATAATTCTCGTTCAGAGAAAATCAGATGTGCGTGTAAATTGTTTTCTTTTTTCTTGAAGTGTATAGCACAAGCACATTCAACACCGTAGGCTTCTTTAAACCATTCAGCAATAAATTCAGCAGTCCATTTACAGTCTTGGGGTAAAGCAATTATGAACTCACGAGCTTCACAACACTTCGATTGAATGTTTTTTACTACTTCTTGACCGTTTTCTTTTACAATGCGTTTATGCGATTGTGCTTTGTGTTGAGCTTGACTTTCTTTGGCGAGCTTGTTCCAGAAGTCATTATCGGCTGTACTGAAAAAGCTTTTTATATTCTCTTGTCTTTCTGGATTGCTGATATAATCAACCCTACCGACAACATTTGTCAGCTTTCTTGCTGATGAGTAACCTGCCATATTTTCTCGCCCCTTTCTACTTTACAAAATAAGCTCCGTATGATACTAAAAAAATCATAAACTTGGATATACGCAGTATATCATACTTTGCTACTTTTGTAAAGTAGCGAAAAATCACCCATAGAACATTTACTGCGTAAATGCACTATGGATTTTTCGTTCTCCGAAGGCTCTTGCAGAGAGCTATCAGAACACTCATTTTTTCATTGACCCACTTTGTGCTGCCATTCAAAAATTCTTGTTCTGATAAATAAAAAAACAAATGGAATCTTATTCAGAGTCCATTTGCTTTTTTATTATTTTAGCATTGCCAACATTCGACAAAGTATGATATAATCACAATCGTTGTCGGCTCTCCACAACAGGGGGGAGGTGAAACTGGTGGAATACATATTGTCTTTTTTAATTTCTGTCGGAGCAGAAGTAACTGGTTATTACATCTGCAAATGGCTAGACAGAGATAAGTCCGATGACTAGCCTAAAAAGAAAAATAGGAGAGCTGGCACTCTCCTATTTTTCTTTTGCGTGAAACTGTTGGATTTCACATATTATCTTTTTTGGTATCTCTATTTTATCATATTCAAGATTACTTGTCAAATGATACTTTAAAAACAAAATCTAACGGAATCACTTGCGTGGATCCGTTAGATTTTATTTTTAATTCCAATTTAATTTGTAATGCCAAGCTGTTTCATAATTCCAGTTTTTTATTTTTGCCATTGCTTGATTTTTCTTTTCTTCACTATCTGACATCAAGCCTTCCCATAATGCTTTATCTTCTTCTTCGGTTAATATAGGCAATATTCCTTTTTCTTCTAATTCTCTTTGATATTCCTTTGTCATTTCATCAGCTCCTTTGTTTTGAAATTATTTTATGGTATTTGTTGTATGTTTGTACCTCTTACTTTGCTGTTTTCATCAAAAGTTATTTGTAAGTCATAATATCTTGTTTGATATTCACCAACAAAAATTGACTTTTTTACTGTAATTCCTGCATTATATGTATAATGTTTTAATCCACCCACCTCTTTTTTAAACTTTGGCTCTCCTAATAAATCAATAACTTCTTCTTCTGATAATCCTATAAGAGTTTTATTATCATTGATTTCATTTCTTTCTATATACAAATTATTAGGATACAGAATTTTATCAAGTACAAATGATTGCACGAAAATCAAGACACACAATAATGCAAAAATAGCAACTATACTTTTTCCTATTATCTTTAAAATTTTTTTCATAAAACCCCCTATTCAATTTCAGTATTAAACATTGTATCTGATTTAATTTTCTCTAAATCATAGCTCGGTTGTCCGTTAATTCTTCCAGATTGTAATTTGCATACAGACTGTTCAGATTTCTGCTTCCGACCAGAGAAGGTCAGCTGTTCCCATTGTGGAGTATCTTTCCAAGCATTGTAGTATTCCATTATTTTACGATAGTGATTTCTTATTGTAGTAGTAGGATTTTCGGTTAAGTACTGGTGTAACTTTAACATACATTGTTTTACTAAATTCACATTCAATTCGCTATGGAATAATTTACTGTATTCTTTTTCAGTAAGTAATACAGTAGGGTATTCAGAGAGCCAAGCTCTTTTTATATTCTTACTTTTGATTTCAAACAACAAGCTCTTTACTGTTTTATTATCATTTCCTTTTATTCTTTTAGTTATAGCAACGGTTATATCTGTGTTTTCGTTTATCTCTTTAATATCTTTGCTTAAAATTTTATCATTGAAACGATTGAAAGTTTTGTAATAATCTTTCGTACACCCTAATTTATTTCGTAAATCATCTAAATCAAAAGTAATATAACCTTGTCCGAGATATGATTTCATCAGCTCATATAAGACTTGTGCGTGATTTGTACCAAGTTTCAGATATTCAGTTAATGAATATGATGTATAGCAAGTCGATAAAGCTCTTAAATATGGAATGATATTTTTATTCCATTTAGCTTCGATTTTCTGTGATTTAGGATAATATGCTAATTCTTCAAAGAAGGGCATTGACACTATACGCTCATCTATTTCATCATCTATCTGTGTTTTTTCATTCCAAGTAAGTACGCAGGTCTGATTGAAACTTTGTAATTCATCACCAATAGTTTTATATTGACTGCCACCGTTTCTCTTGCCGGCACGAAGCATATCAAGTAATTCGTTTCTGGTTAAGGAGAACTGCATATCAATTCTATCTTCTTCAAAATTACTCATTTTGTTAGCAATTAGAGCTGCTACAACTTGATTTTGTAGATAAGTACCGTTATTTGTCTTGTTTTGTATTATTTCATTGCTTTTTGTAATTAAATCATTATTCATTAGTAGGTTGCCCCTTTCCAAAGACTTTCGACCAAAAGCCTTTTTTCTTTGTGCTACCATCATCAATCATTTTGCTTTCAAGTGTACCAGCAAGCTCGTTATGTTCTCTGGCATTGATAGATTGTGCTTGTGATTTTATAGTTTCAGTTAAATCATCTATTTGCTTGTCCTTCACTTCCAACTGATTAAGCAATACAATTTTATCATTTTCAAGACTTTCTATCTGTTTTTTTAGCGTATCAATCAATACAGTTTGAAATGCTTGTGAACTGCTTTTTGATACTGTTTCAGACTGCTTGAAGTGTTCGGAAATGCGACTTTGTGCTGTTTCATCATATAATTTGGTTTGACCTTCTTGTACTGCTTCTTTGATATGGTTGCTATTTATGAACCTATAAACCTTTTGCTTATCAATATTAAGCTCATCAGCAATTTGTTTCATTGATTTATTCATATCGAATACACTCCATTCAAGGAACAAAATTCCTACATTTTTCGATTTCAATATATCGTAATATAAAACATTTGTCAATACCCCATAAAAATAATTTTATAGGTAATAAAAAATTGGGGTGGTATATTCGGCAAAATTGGGGTGGTATATTCGGCAAAATTGGG
>CAJUOM010000038.1 GCA_910588255.1 uncultured Alphaproteobacteria bacterium | reverse complement strand
GCATTATGGAAATGTGCATAACAGGCTATGGAATCATGGATAACTCTATTCACAGAACATGGAAAAGCTAAAGTGCAGCTTTCCCACATTCTGCAAACAGAGTTACCCACAATTCCATGAGACAGCCAGTTATACACATTACGCACAATGCCGATTACGGCGGAATCCCACACATTCCTTTTTTCTTTCATGAATATAAAAATTTATTATTTGACAAATAATTTACTAATTTATCGTTTTTTGAAAAAGTGAAAGTTTAGCAAAAGGGATTGACAGAAAGAATATCCTGATTTATAATTTGCCTAATGTATAATCTAAGTTATATATGATGCAAATTATAAATGGAGGTACAAATATGCCAGCAATAGCGAAAGTCACAAAAGAAATGATTATAGACGCTGCTTTTGAAATTGCAAAAGAAATTGGAGCAGAAAACATAAACGCCCGGACAGTTTCACAAAAGCTCGGCTGCTCAACACAGCCCGTTTTATATCATTTTAAAACAATTGAAGATGTCCGAATGGCAGCACATAGAAAAGCAGGTGAGTTTCATATTAACTATGTAACAAATTTAAGCGGCAAATACGAACGTCCTATGTTGGAAGTGGGTATGAGACATATTCAGTTTGCCGTAGAAGAAACAAATCTTTTTCGTTTTTTATTTCATTCAAACTATTATACAGGCGTTTCCCTTTCTGATTGGCTTACAGGGAAAAATTTTGATTCTTTATTTCCTATTTTGGAGAGACAGGCAAAGGTAGACAAGCAACAGGCATATAACATATTTTCTCAAATTTTTTTAGTAACACATGGAATAGCCAGCCTGCTTGCTAATAATGCAATGGCTTATGATGAAGCATATTGTATAAAGACATTGTCTAATGCCTATTTTGGAACAATGCATCTGATAAAAGACAGAGGTTTATTATGAATATAAGTTTACTATTTTTGAAATCCTGATAAAGCATATCCTTCTATTTCATAAATAAATGACTGTTTTTTTACAGTTTCGTTTTCCATGCTAAAATGAAATTACAAAAAGGAAAGAGGTAAAAAAATGTATTTCAATATCCTAAAAAAAGATTTAAGAAGAAAAAAGATAATGAATATCATTTTACTTATATTCATTGTACTGGCAACAATGTTTGTATCATCCAGTGTAAATAATATTTTAAATGTTACTTCTGCATTAGATAATTATTTAGATATGGCTGGAGCACCTGATTATTTAGTGGCAACAAGGAATAAAATTTTTGAAGCTGATTTAACTGCTGTCTTAAATTCCACAAAATCAATTGAAGATTATAGCGTAGAAAAATTGTTGTTTTTAGCTCCTGAGAATTTTATATTTGAGGGGGAGAATATAACTGCTTTAGGTGGAACTAATGTCATTCAAAGTGATGAAAGATTGTCTTTGAACTATTTTCTTGCAGATGGAAATAAACTTGAAAAAGTTGAGCCGGGAGAAATCTATATAACAGAAGGAAAAGCAGAAAAAATCGGACTAAAAAAAGGAGATATCATCACCATTGAAATAGACGGGGTTAAAAATGAATTTGTATTTGCCGGTGAAATTAAAGATGTTATTTTTGGTGCAAAGTCCATGCAGATTCAACGATATATAATAAGCAGCAAAGATTATAAAGAATATACATCTAATTCAAAAACGGAAAAGATTTATGGTGGAAATTTAATTTATATACATACTAACAATATTGAAAACACACTTTCAGAAATAAAATTACTTACTGATAATAGTATTTTGAACATAGATAAATCTAAAATAAAACTTTGTTATATTTTGGATATGGTAGTAACAGGCATTATTCTTGTAGTAAGTATTATTTTTATAATAATTGCATTTATCATCTTACGTTTTACAATTACTTTTACATTAGCAGAGGAATTTCGTGAGATTGGAGTTATGAAAGCTATTGGTATCAGTAATTTAAAAATAAGAGGATTATATCTTGTAAAATATACAGCACTTTCTATAACAGGGGCATTCATTGGACTTATATTAAGTTTTCCATTTGGCAAAATGTTATTACTGAATGTTTCTTCAACCTCGATTATGATAAGTAATCAAAATTCAATTTTTATAAATATGTTTTGTGTAGTAATTGTTGTTTTTGTGATTCTAATGTTTTGTTTTGGCTGTACCAGTAAGGTAAAAAAAATGAACCCCATTGATGCAATTAGAAATGGGCAGACAGGAGAACGTTTCAGAAAAAAGAATTGTATGAAGTTGGGAAAAAGCAGATTGCCGTCAACATCTTTTTTAGCACTGAATGATATTGTAAGCAGTCCGAAGCGTTTTTGTATTATTGCTATTATATTTTTTGTGTGTACGTCACTTCCTCTGGTACTTTCCGTAACTGTTTCAACATTGAAAAGCGGTAGTTTATATAGTGTATTGAGTATCGTTGACAGCGATGTTGTTGTAGGCGATAATCCTGCTGAATTTTCAATAGAAAATGGACATGAAGAACTTGAAAAGTTTTTAAATAATTTAGAAGATAAACTTGAAAAAAATGGAATGCCTGCAAATTGCATAAAAGAGATGATGTTTTCATTACCTGTAAGTTTTAATGGTAATGAAGCAAAGCTGCCAATATATCAGGGGACAGGAACTACAATGGATATGTATCAATACTTAGAAGGAACAGTTCCTGAAAATTCTAATGAAATAGCGATAACTAAGATTTCAGCAAATAAAATTAAAGCAACGATTGGAGATACTATAACAATTAAAACGATAGATGGTGACAAGAATTATATTATCACAGCATTTTTTCAATCAATGCATAGTAATGGAGACGGGATAAGACTTCATACGAATGAAGAAATAAATTATATTCAAACTTTTCATGAGATAAATACCCAAATTATATTTACAGATAATCCAGATAAAGAAGAAATTGAAATCAGGGTGGAAAAAATAAAAGAAATTTTTCCAGAGTTTGAAACTGTCAAGACAAGTGTGGAATTTATATCAGATATGTTAGGTGTTACAGAACCTCTTAACGCCATAAAAATACTGATTGCTATTATTACAGTCCTCTTAGTTGCTCTTATTTCAGTGCTTATGGAACGCTCTTTTATTGAAAAAGAGCAAGGTGAAATTGGACTTATGAAAGCCATTGGTATCAGCGGCAAAACAATATATTTATATCATGCGTTAAGATTTTTATTTATAGGAATGATTTCAGTAATGATAAGTGAAATTTTTGCAATTCCATTAACACATTTATGTATAGATTCACTATTTAAGATGATGGGATTAGAGACCGGCGTAGATTATGTAATAAATCCTATGGAAACTTTTATTACTTTTCCGGCAATTGTTTTTATTACAACAATGATATGTGCATATTTGACATCAATGTACATAAGAAAAATAAAATCCTCAAATATATCAATTACTGAATAAAAAAGGAGCAGATTATGAATATTTTAGAAGTAAGAAATCTTTGTAAATCCTATAATGTAAATGGCTGTCAAAATAATATTCTTGAAAATGTAAATTTTAATATTTCTAAAGGAGAAATGGTTGCTATTATGGGGCCTTCCGGTTCAGGTAAATCGACATTACTTTACTCGGTTTCAGGTTTGGATAGTGTAACCTCAGGAGAAGTAAAGATTGGTAATAAAAATATTGTTAAAATGAAAGAAAAAGAACTGGCAAATTTACGACTTGATGATATTGGATTTATTTTTCAACAAATGTATATGCTAAAAAATCTTACCATAACAGACAATATTATACTTCCGGCAGTGCAATCTAAAAAAAATAATGAAAACCGAAATGAAATCCTTCAAAGAGGACATGCCCTAATGCGTAAACTTGGAATTATGGAAATTGCAGATAATGACATAAACGAAGTTTCAGGAGGGCAATTACAACGTGCATGTATTTGCCGCAGTATGATTAATAATCCAAAAATTATTTTTGCAGACGAGCCAACAGGAGCTTTAAATCGTACTTCTTCTGATGAAGTTATGGAAGAACTTACAAAATTAAATGATAACGGAACTACAATAATGCTTGTGACACATGATGTAAAGGTTGCCGCAAAGTGTACAAGAGTTATGTACATAGTTGACGGAAATATAAAAGGTGAGCATAATTTAGGAAAATATAAAATTGATTCACAAAAACGAGAACGAGCTTTAAATAATTGGCTTATGGAAATGGGGTGGTAAATTGAATGAAAAATTTATAGTATAAATTGCAAAAACAGGAGAAAAAGCCTTCTATTTCCTTTGCTAATATTTGCCGGGGATAAAGATAGTACAGATAAAGTAAAAGCATTTTGCAGAGAATGGGCAAAATGCTCATGTACAGTAAAGAAACAAGAAGCCGAAAACAAGAGATAGACCACCAACACCACACTATTTCGAACCAAAGACAAAAAGACAAGCATTATGGAAATGTGCATAACAGGCTATTCCACTATGAGGAACAAATTGACGAGCTGTACTTAGCTGGGAGCGAATCGACAAAGGCGGGAAATAATATGGTGAAAGTGAAAAGATAGTTGAATTTTTGTCATATTGGAGAGGAGGGGCATTTTCTATGAATTGCACAGAAGCATACAAGGAACACATCATGTATACTTTTAATGGTTTCTGCAAAGTTGTGATACGCTATGCCGCTATCAACGCATGGCGGGAACGGAGCAGACGGCGGCAAAGGGAAATATCCTTTGAATACCTCACAGAAGAAAAATTTTACCCATTCAGTACGTCAGATGAATATTTTGCAGACCCCTACAAGGAATACCGTATCACGATATGCGGTCAGACAATCATACTCACCAATGGGGAGCTTGCCGCTGCCCTGTTATCGTTGCCAAAGAAAAAGAGAGAAATTATTTACC
>CAJUOM010000037.1 GCA_910588255.1 uncultured Alphaproteobacteria bacterium | reverse complement strand
TCCACACGCCGCGCGCCTGTATATCCCCCATATCTTCAGTATATCCCCGGTTCTTCTCTCGTGTCAAATCTTAAAAAGTCCCATAAAATTTTAGGAGATTTTTACGGGCTTTATAAAATCATTTGTTGACTTTAGTTTTATAAATCCGAATTATATCCTTGAGTGTTTTAACTTTTTATACTAAAATAATTTTCAAGATGAGATATGAAAAACTCTGCATGATAGATATAGATTCTTGTAAAGGTATATTAATTGTTGGATATGGTATCTCAGGAAAATCAGTCTATAATTTTCTAAAATCTAAATATCTAAATATCGAAGTTTTTGATGATTTAAATCAAAATGTCCCGGATAAATTTAATTCTAATAATTGGGAGAGAATTGATTTAGTGATAAAAAGTCCTTCAATTCATTCAATGGATCACAACTGTCATCCGATTATTAAAGAAGCAAATGACCGGAACATACCTGTTATTTCAACATTTGATGTTTTCAGAATTTATAATCAAAATGCAAACTTAATAGCAATAGCAGGAACGAATGGAAAATCCACAACAACTGCTTTGATTTATCATATACTGAAAAATTCCGGATTTTCTGTTCAAATGGGAGGGAATATAGGAGTACCATATTTTGATCTGCCAAAATCCGAGTGGTATGTTTTGGAAATGTCTTCTTATGAGCTTGCGTCTTCGAAATATTTAGATTTTGAAATAGCTGGAGTTATTAATATTGAACTAGATCATTTGGATTTTCACGGTAGTTTCAAAAATTATATATATGCAAAACATTTAGCTCTCGAAAACGCTAAATATAAAATAATCTCTCTTGAAGATGAATATACAACAAAGAAATATTCAAATAAAGAAAATGTTATAACAATTTCAACAAAGCAAAATAAAGATGCAGATATTCAAATTTTAGAAAATACTTTATTTGATTCTGAAAGTCAAAAGCTTGTTATAGATTTATCTGGTTTAGACAATTTAAAAGGGCTGCATAACTTTCAGAATATAGAATTCGCATATGCTGTTTGTAAAAAACTAGGCTTATCTTCTGCGGAAATTTTAAAAAATATTCGTTCATTTAAACCATTGCCACATAGATTAAATATCATCAGGAAAATAAATCACGTTTCGTTTATAAATGACAGCAAAGCAACGAATCCTGGTTCGGCAGCAAAAGCATTGGCTACGTTTGTTGGCTATAAGATATATTGGTTAGTTGGAGGAAGAAGCAAAAAAACAGATCCTATGCCATATATAAAAGATTATTTAAGCGAAGTTCAAAAGATCTATCTTTTTGGAGAATCTATGGATGAATTTGAAGGAATTTTTAAGGAACAAAAGAAACTTACAAGATGTAAAACTATGGAAAGTGCTTTAAATTTAGCATATAGAGACGCAAAGGAGGAACGAGGACCTTCAGTTGTTTTATTATCCCCTATGTGTGCCAGTTTTGATCAATTTAAAAGTTTTGAGGAAAGAGGAGAAATTTTCTCAGAATTAGTGAAAGGATTAAAATAAATGGCTTTAAGGTTATCTGGATTATTCAAACGCTGGTTTATGTCAATCGACAGAATTATCCTATCTGCAGCGCTCGCGTTATTAGCAATAGGAATTTGGGTTAGCATAGCATCAACTCCTGCAGTTGCTATGAAACTAGGATTGCCTCCTTTTTATTTTGTAAAACAACATATATTAATAGTCCCCATAGCTGTGTTCATAATGGTATTTGTTTCATTTCTTCAAGTAAGACATATTAGGAGACTAGCATTAATTGGATATTTTATTTGTATCGGTTTGATAATTTGTACATTAATTTTTGGAATTGAGATAAAAGGAGCAAGGCGTTGGCTTAGTTTATTCGGATTTTCACTTCAACCTTCTGAATTTTTAAAACCAACAATAGCCATCTTGACAGCCTGGCTGGTTTCAGAACAATATAGAGATCGCCAATTTCCTGGAATTATGTTGTCTTCTATTTGTATAGCTTTGATTATTCCATTACTCTTGTTTCAACCAGATGTAGGAATGAGTGTGGTATTAGTATTAACTTGGTTTGCTCAACTTTTTATATCCGGATTATCAATATTTATGATTATAGGTTTCACACTTCTATCCATAGGAGCACTTGTTGGACTATATTTTGTTTTGCCACATTTTGCAAGCAGAATAGATAAATTTTTACTGCCAACTGATGGAGATACGGATTTATATCAGATTCAAAAATCCATAGAAGCTTTCAAAAGTGGTGGACTTTGGGGGAAAGGCCCCGGAGAAGGTGTTATAAAAACATTATTACCTGACTCTCATTCTGATTTTGTCTTTTCTGTTATTGGTGAAGAGTTCGGATTTATTGTTTGTATATTAATAATCGCCTTGTTTATAATTTTAATAATTAGATCAATTTCTCAAATTATGAAAAGTTCTGGATTGTTTAATTTTATAGCAGTATTTGGGGTTTTATTTCAAATTACATTGCAGGTTTTAATCAATATTTGTACAGCTCTTAATTTAATTCCAACGAAAGGAATGACTCTCCCTTTCATAAGTTATGGTGGAAGTTCTATGTTAGCAACTGCTATTAGTTTGGGCATAGTTTTATCAATAACAAAAAAGAGCTTTTTAAATTCCAATTCATTCTAAACCTGGATTATGAAAGACTTAATTCTTGGAAATACAAAACTCGAAAGCAGATTGATATTGGCTCCAATGGCGGGAGTAACAGATGTCCCGTTTCGTAAAATAGTTCGAGAAATTGGAAATTTCTTAATGTATAGTGAAATGGTCGCAAGTCAAGCAGTTATTAGAAACGTTAAACGAACACATAAAATGATGGACAATGCAGATGATGAATTGACTTCAGTACAACTTGTAGGTGCAGATCCGAAAGTTATGGCTCAAGCAGCTAAATTAAGCTATGATCTTGGAGCTAAATTTCTTGATATAAATATGGGATGTCCAGTCAAAAAAATAGTGAAATCAGAAGCTGGTTCTGCATTGATGAGAAATGAAAAGTTAGCTACAGATATAATCAATTCCGTCGTAAAATCCGTTCCTATTCCGGTTACTTTGAAAATACGTCTCGGATGGAATTTGGAACATAAAAATGCAATAGAAATTGCTAAAATTGCGGAACAAGAAGGAATACAAATGATTTCAGTTCATGGAAGAACTAGATCACAACTTTATTCAGGAAAAGCCAATTGGACAGAAGTAGGAAAAGTCAAAAATGCAGTTAATATTCCTGTAATCGTAAATGGAGATATTATTGACATAAACTCTGCCAATATCGCTCTTCAAGAAAGTCAGGCAGATGGAGTTATGATAGGCCGAGGTGCTTTAGGGCATCCTTGGATATTGAAAGATATAGATAATTTCATGAAAACTGGAAATATTCAACATGCGTTTATCCCTGATATTGAAAAGAAAAATATTTTGATAAATCACATGAATTATATATTTGAATTTTATGAAACATCAACAGCAATAAAAATGTCGCGTCGTGTTATGACGTATTATTGCCATGGAACCAAAAACGCTTCAAAAATAAGACAGAAAATTAATTTTTTAAATACTATTGGGGAGATATTTGATATGGCAGATAAGATATTTGAAAATTAAAAGATTCAAGAGTCTCGCTTTCGTGCGAGACTCAAGATATGAGGTAAGTTTAATCTGCCCAAATATAGCTTGTGCCATGTTTGGTATTATACTCATCGAGGGTCATCCAAGTTTCGGCAAAGGTATGAGCTTTAGCATATGTATCGATTTGTTTTATAGCATTGCTCAAAAATTCACCAGACGTATCTTCAAACCAATATCTAGAATCTTTATCCATTTGTCCTGTTCCTTGATAATTAATGCCAAGTTCTATTTTGTTGCTATCATTAATACTAGTAAAGCCAAGGTGTATTTTTATCCCAAAGTCATATTCAGAAAATCGGAATGCGGGACCTCCCCACTTGTTTAAAATTAGATGAGTAATATTTTTCCCTTCAGATTCCAGAGATTCCGTTAACTCAAATATTCTCCAAGTGGAATTATCGTGGGTGATAGAAGAATGATCAATACTCCCAGATTGAAAGATCATAAACTGCGCTCTTCTGACCCAACAATCATTTACATCATCATAGTTATAAGAGAAGACATCGTCATGGGCATAGAGGAGTTCTTTTTTGGAAGGAGAAGAGACTTCTTCAGGAGTGAGAGTCTTTATAGTGATCTCTCCATTACCACTTACAGATATATTATCTCCATATACGTTTACACTATAATGAGTATCATCTGTTTTATATTTACCTGCATTATCTGGATCTTCATATATCTCAACAGATTGATCATATTTCAAAGGAACTGTGTAGTATGTCTTGTCACCTTCTGTTCTAGATGTAAGGGAAGATAATGAATCTTTAGTTATGGATCATAGATATATGTCTTTATCTCCAATCCTCCATCTTCTGTTTTATGGAATTGAAGCATATCTCCATGTCCTGGCATTGGATCATCGGGATCACTAAGTTGCATTCCACCTTTCATATCCTCATCATAAAAGAAACTTAGTGAAGTCCCATCATCGAAAGATACTGTGTAGTAGTTCTTATTCACTTCAGTGAGTTCATTTGAGAAAGAGCCCTCAGGCCAAGACATTTGCAAAGGTTTCTCTGAAGGATATCCAATATCAATACGTTTGAACAACAATTTTGCTCCTGGTTTTACATAGAAACTTGCTTTTGGATTTACAAGAAATCTGGAATTCATTACCGTCACATCGTGAGGCATCTCAACACCTGCAGCATCAATAACCAACTCTGACCTATTGAAAACATCTATCGGTCTCATGAACAAAGACTTCGCTCTCCCTATTTCTGAGTGTGATCTCGAGAATTTTAACGTTGTAGCCTCTTGATTAAATCTCGATTGATCTCCCTCAAATCTGAAGTCTCCTCGAATAACCAAAGAGTGAGAATTACTCCCTCCACTTTCATTTTCCACAA
>CAJUOM010000036.1 GCA_910588255.1 uncultured Alphaproteobacteria bacterium | reverse complement strand
ATGATGCCGTAAGTTAAAATAAATAATATGGAGAGATGGCCGAGTGGCTGAAGGCAACGGTTTGCTAAACCGTCATATGGACATAAATTCGTATCGGGGGTTCGAATCCCCCTCTCTCCGCCATATAAATTATGCCATTAATATTTTAAAATTTAGGAGAGGTTATTTTATCCAAGGCGATTGATTACGGAGTATCTAAATTCTCTCTCTATTTTATTTAGAATTTACTAAATAAGAGCCGAAAAACATAGATCTCAATGGTGGGCGCCATAGGATTCGAACCTATGACCCACTGATTAAGAGTCAGTTGCTCTACCAACTGAGCTAGGCGCCCGAAATAAAACTGGCGTCTCCTACGGGGGTCGAACCCGTGTTGCCGCCGTGAGAGGGCGACGTCCTGGACCACTAGACGAAGGAGACAATCCATATTTATTTTATCAATTTTATTTTTTATTTTCAACAGTAATCTATTAGAGGAATTGATAAATATAACGTCAAGGTAGATCTTAGATCATATTCAAAATATATAATAAACATAATTACAAACGGAGATCTCTTTTGAAATCTCAATAAAACATTCCAAAAAAATTAAGAATAATTGATATCAAAGTTTTGTAAACTATGCCAGATTGCAAATGAATTTTTTGACGTTCTTAAATTATCAATTGACCTTTTGAATATGTTTTGAATTTTGATTAAGCTATCCTTTATAATTTGATTATTTTCCAATGTTATATATCCGCTTTCTATACTCTCATATAATTGAGTTGTTACTTCATTAAATTTTATCTGAATAATTTCTAGATCAGAAGAGATAATATTTTTTAGCCATGCTTTTTGTAATGAATTGCATATTTGAATTCTACCATATAAAAAGTTAGTTCTGTATATTTGCCATTCTGAATCCAATATATCCGAAAATATTATATCGAAAACTCTGAAATCCTTCCTTAATTTTCCGGTAGTTAAAAAAGCGTCTACTATAGAATAATTACCATAATTCACAGCAAGTGATAAGGGAGAAACACCAAATTTGTTAGGTAAATTTATATCAGCGCCTATAGATATAAGAATATTACACATTTCTTTTATCGAATCATAATCTTCATTGGATTCTATTCTTGTTATTGCAAGGTAATGCAAAGGAGCCATTCCAGAAGCATCAAATTCATTTATTCCAGGTTCATTAGGAAAATTTTTTAATATATTCTTAAAATCCCTTATGGAGTCCAATTTATCAGAGGTTTTAAATTCAGATTGTAAACCGAAAGGATCTGAAAGAACCTGTGTAAAAAACCCCCTGTTAAATCTTTCCAATTCGGAATAATATTCTGAAGCATTATCTTCTGTGGAAAATCCTAAATTAAGTTGAAAAAACGAAATTGTCAATAGAATTATATAAAGTTTCATATCAATATAATATTAAGATTCTTTATTACAGAATATCAAAATACAGTTAATATTTCGTTAACAAGAAATTTATTTTAAATACTTCTTTAAATATTTACCAGTATAGCTGTTTTCACAATTAACTATATCTTCAGGAGTTCCTTCAAACACAATATTGCCGCCGTTTTCTCCACCTTCTTTTCCAATATCAATAATCCAATCAGCGGTTTTTATCACATCCATATTGTGTTCTATAACAATAACAGAATTTCCTGCTTCAACTAATATATGAAGGATTTCTAAAAGCTTTTTCACATCGTCCATATGCAAACCAGTTGTTGGTTCATCTAGAATATAAAGGGTATTCCCTGTTGATTTTCTAGAAAGTTCTTTTGCTAACTTCACTCTTTGAGCTTCTCCTCCAGACAAAGTAGTAGCTTTATGCCCCAATGTCAAATATCCCAAACCAACTCTGCATAAACAATTCAATTTTTGATAAATATTCGGATAATGTTTAAATAATTGTGCACTTTCTTCAATTGTCATGTCCAATATATCCGAAATACTTTTGCCTTTAAATTTTATTTCCTGAGTTTCTCTATTAAATCTCCTTCCATGACATTGATCACAATTGACATAAACATCAGGGAGAAAATGCATTTCAACTTTTATTACGCCATCTCCTTTGCAAGTTTCGCACCTTCCACCTTTGACGTTAAATGAAAATCTGCTATTGGTATAGCCTCTTGCTCTTGATTCAGGTAATTCTGCATAAAGATTTCTTATATCTGTAAAACATCCAACATAAGTTACAGGATTTGATCTGGGGGTTCTTCCTATTGGTGCTTGGCTTATATCTATCACTTTATCAATAAGGTTTATATTCCTTAAATCATCAAGCTTTTTCACATTTATCGATCCGCGATTAAGTTTGTTATAAATTCCCTTAAAAAGAGTATCTATAACTAATGTTGATTTCCCAGATCCTGAAACTCCTGTGACACAAACAAATGCCCCTAAAGGAAATTTAACGTTCAAGTGCTTTAAGTTATTATCATATGCGTTCACGACTTCTATTGCATTTTTCATATTAACGCGTCGTCTACGCTTTGGGACTTCAATAGATTTTATTCCTGATAAATATTGTCCTGTTAAACTATTTGGATTTTTCTTAATTTCCTCAACTGTTCCTTCTGCACATATTTCTCCTCCATGAACACCTGCTTTTGGACCTATATCTATTATCCAATCAGAAGCATACATTGTATCTTCATCATGTTCCACAACAATAACAGAATTATCATAATCTCTGAGCTCTTTTAATGTTCCAATGAGCTTGTCGTTATCTCTTTGATGAAGACCTATAGAAGGTTCATCCAAGACATACATAACTCCCGTTAATCCTGATCCGATTTGAGAAGCTAGTCTTATTCTTTGGCTTTCTCCTCCGGAAAGAGTTTCTGAAGCACGTGATAACGTCAAATATTCCAAGCCAACATTGATTAAAAATTGCAATCTATTTTGGATTTCTTTTAATATTTTTTCTGCGATTGATCTTTCTTTTTCGGATAATTTTTCCCATAAATTTAAAGCCCAATCTCTAGAAGAGGTTATTGACATAGCAGCTATTTCAGCAATATTTTTTCCATCAATTTTTACACATAGCGCTTCTTTTGATAATCTCGAACCATTACAAACAGAGCAAACTTCTCGTTCTATAGAAAAAGATTCTTCTGTATCATACTCCTCAGATTGAAGTTTCTTCCCGAAATAACCATAAGTATTAACTAATCCTCCTTTGAAACCAAGTCCTCCACAAGCTCTACAAGCACCTTTGGGGCTATTAAAAGAAAATAGTCTAGGTTCTATTTTCTCAATACAAAAACCAGAAACTGGGCATGCAAAATTTTCTGAAAATATACGTTCTTCATTCGTTTCAAAATCTTTTAAAATAAGAAGGCCATTAGATTGTTTTAAAGCAACACTCACAGAATTTGCTAATCTTTGTTTTAATTCATCAATTTCTTCTGTTGTAGTTGGTATAGCTATTCTGTCAACAACAACTGATATTGTGTGTTTTATGGTTTTTGCCAAGACTGGAACTTCATCTATGAAATATAAATTTTCATCAACAAATACTCTTTCAAATCCCGCCCTTTGTAAAATAGCAAACTCTGTTTTAAATTCTCCTTTTTTCTCACGAGCAATTGGGGATAATAAATAATATTTTTTCCCTGGTGGGCAATCTGCTATGGAGTCAACTATTTGAGAAACACTTTGAGCTTGTATTGGAAGTCCAGTTGTTGGTGAATATGGAATTCCAATTCTTGCATAAAGTAATCTTAAATAATCATAAATTTCTGTTATTGTTCCAACAGTTGATCTTGGATTCTTTGATATACTTTTTTGCTCAATTGATATTGCTGGACTTAATCCTTCTATCTTATCCACATCTGGTTTTGGCATTAAATTCAAAAACTGACGAGCATATGCGGATAAGCTTTCAACATAACGCCGTTGTCCTTCAGCATATAAAGTATCAAAAGCTAGTGTAGATTTTCCAGAGCCGCTAAGACCTGTGACAACAACAAGTTTATTTTTAGGAATATCTATATCTA
Source organism: uncultured Alphaproteobacteria bacterium (assembly GCA_910588255.1). Classification (GTDB taxonomy): domain Bacteria; phylum Pseudomonadota; class Alphaproteobacteria; order RUG11792; family RUG11792; genus MGBC162888. Next base: position 1,574 of record CAJUOM010000036.1, on the reverse strand, counting down.
TATTTTTTAAGTTATGCTCTCTTGCTCCACGTACTTTTATATATTGTTGCATAATATTATTCCTTATATAATTCCTGCTTTATTGACCGCACAGCTCTGTCAGCTTCAAAGAAACATGGAACTATATTTTTTTTCTTATTTATATAACTCACATTATCTCCAGCAGCATAACATCCCTTTACACTTGTTTCCATTGTATTTATATCTACATTTATGAGATTATTTTCTTTCTTCAGTTCAGAGTTTTCTAAACCAAATATTGAGCCTTGACAATTTGGTAAAAAACCATAACAAAAAACGATATAATCTGTATTAAAAACACGTTCTTTAGATTCTTTGTCTTTTGTTATTACGAATCTTTTTTCATTTTCTTCTTTCAATTGAACAATGTTATGCTCCAAGACAAGTGTTAATTTTCCTGAATTTTTCAGTCTTTCAATGTCTTTTAATTTCGATTGCTCACATGTGAATTGATTACGTCTGTGTATTAAAAATACTTTTTCTGCTATTGGGGTAATATTTATTGCGAAATCTATCGCTGAATCTCCTCCGCCTGCTATTATCACTCTTTTATTTTTGTACAAATCCATTTTCATACAATAATGCTGTACAAAATCAGAATTTTTTGGCAGATTATCCAAGCCTGAAATAGTTGGCGGAATACTTTGTTTCATATTCCCCATACCAGTTGCCAATATAACGTATTTCGAATTTATATTTAAATTGCAGCAATCACAATCGTTTCTTGCATTTATGACAAAAATTTCATTCTCTTTCTTTATTGTTTCAACTTTATAACCAAAGAATTTCTTGTTATCATATTCTGAAATTTGCTCAGACAGATAATTTATGAATTCCTTTGCCTTTATATTTTTAAATCCAGGTGTTCCATAAACTTTCTTTTCTGGATATATTGCTGCACATTGCCCACCTGGAAACATTAATGCTTCTATTAAAACAGAACCTATTCCTGCCAGACTACAACAATATGAAGCATACAGTCCCGCAACTCCTGCTCCTATTATCGAAACATCCGTATTAAAAGGATCTACAGAACAAACTTTCGCAGATTCCTTTTTACAAATATCAGAATTCATCAATTAATTATTTTCGCCAAGAACAGCTTTTACTTTATGACTCATTCTGGAAATTTTTCTAGCTGCTGCATTTTTATGAACAATTCTCTTGCTTACTCCGCGCATTATTTCCTTTTGCATTTCTGAAAAAGCTGTTAAGATATTTTCTTTCGAAACATTATCCGTTATCGCTTGTTCCAATTTTTTAACAAATGTCCTAATACGGCTCAATCTGTTTTGGTTAACAATATGTTGTCTTTCTGTTTTTCTTATACTTTTTTTGGCAGATTCATGAGAAGCCATTTTTCACTATCTAAAAATTATAAACTAATAATATATAATTTATCATTTATAAGTATTTTGGTCAACTTTTTTTGTTTAAGTGATTGGAAAATCATTAGTAACAAGATAGTATTTTTGATAGGTTATGCCTACTGAAAGCGCTATAGGTGTCACTGAAATGTCAACAACAGTTTTCCGTGAGGCCATCTTTCTAAT
>CAJUOM010000035.1 GCA_910588255.1 uncultured Alphaproteobacteria bacterium | reverse complement strand
GTGTACTCAAAAGGTACCGGGAGTTCGAATCTCCCCCTCTCCGCCAGAAGATATTTTAGCAAAAGTCCTATGTTTTTCGCATAGGGCTTTTTTATGTTGAAAAATCACGGTGTTTAGGTGGTTATCTTTTCATTAACGTTCGTTAACATTCGTTTACATTCGCAAAGATTGGGATATGAAAGGGGCATAGACAAAACCGAAAAAAGGATCGTATCCCCTAGAGCATTTCCGGAAAAAATTAAGAATAATATCCACAAGATGTAAAGCAATTTTTAGCATCTAATGGTGTTATTTTCTCAAAGGCAATTTTGATTGCTTTTTCAAGCTGTTGTGTAGTTCTTGCTTCAACTTTACGAAGAAATGCTTTTATTTTGCTCCACATTTTTTCTATGGGATTTAAATCCGGGCTATACGGAGGCAGATATAAAACATGTGAACCTTGAGTTTCAATTAATTTTATGATTTTTGAACTTTTATGTGCAGATAAATTGTCCATAATCACTACATCACCTGCTTTGAGAAAAGGACAAAGTTGTTTTTCAATATATTCCTTAAAAATAGCTTTACTTGTGCCACCTTCGTAAACAATGCATTGAGTTTCACCGTTACTTCTTAGAGCAGAAAGCATGGTTGTTGTTTTCTATTTGCCATCAGGGGCATGTCCATAACATCTTTGATTTGTTATTGAACGTCCATAACGGCGGGTCATATTTGTTTTTGCTGAAGACTCATCAAGGCAGACTATTTTATTTGTTGGGAGAAAATCTTGCCTAAAAAGCCAATTTATCCTGGCTCTAAGAACATCAAGACGATTTTGTTCTGCTGCCTTTAGAATTTTTTTATAAGAATAACCCATTTTTATAATTTCTTCACTTATAACACTTTTTTGCACAACATTTCCCAAGAGATCTACATACTCTTTCAACATGCGATCATTGTTTTCTTCAATAAGTTCACGCAATTTTTCTTTATGCTCCTGTGTAAATTTAGGAGGTCTTCCCGTAGAGTGTTTGGCTTCATAACTTCCGGTTTTATTATAATTTGAAACCTACCTATAAATAGTTGAAGGATTCACTTTAAAAATTTCAGCAGCTTTTTCAGGTGACAGATTTTTATTGATAACAGCAATTATAGCTATTTTTCTAGTTTTTGATGATGTAAATTTCATAATAATACCCATCTAAATTTCTATCTTAAACTTATCATAGATTAAAAAAGATTAAAAGCTAACAATGATATATTATAAAATTTATTTGCAATTATTTTCGGAAATGCTCTAGACAATAAATATAAAATTCCCTATACTTTTTAACTGCCTGTAAATACAAAAAAGGAAATCGGTTCTATGCAAAAAAATTATTCTCAACCATTTTCGCTTTCCAAAGAAGATATTATAAAAGAAGTCGAGAAAATGAAACAAGTGTATATCACTGCACCAGAGCGAATACTTTCTGATTTTCGCAAGGAAAAAGAAAATCTTTCCGGTTATCGGGGGCGTGAAATTTTAGAACTATTACAAAACGCCGTGGACGAACTGGAAGAAAATTCAAACGCTGCTATTGAAATTTCCATAAAGGGGAACTTGCTTCAGGTTTGCAACAATGGCAAGCCTTTTACCTTTGAAGGTTTTAAATCTCTCATTTACTCCAATCTCAGTCCTAAATCTGAAAGAGACAATTATATTGGCAACAAGGGAACAGGCTTTCGCTCAATCCTTAACTGGGCGGAAAAAGTCAGAATTTACAGCGACAATCTGGCTGTAGAATTTTCCGAAGATAAGGCAAATAAACTTTTGGAGGAATTAAAGACCAATGATTCAGTAAAAGAATATTGTATGAAAAATGACGTTCATATTGCGACCCTGGCAGTGCCGGCACTCATTGAAAAAAACACTGCTATGCCTTCTTTTGATACAGTTATCGAAATTTCCTTGAAAGAAAATATATCTGATAAGGTCAGCAATCAGCTCAAAGAAATTACACCTGAAACTATCCTGTTTTTACCCAAACTAAAAACACTAACCATTAAAAATAATGACTATACTAAAATTTTTGAAAAGACTCCAGGAAATATAGAAAACAATGAAAAACAGAATGTTCTGATTGTAACAAGAGAAAACGACAATCCAGTCGAGAGTGAGAAATGGACTGTGGTGGGGAGGCAAGATAAATATAAGAATAAGATGTATGATGTGAAAGCTGCTTGGAGAGACGATTGCAATCCCTTGTCAGACAATCGCTTGTACTGCTATTTTCGCACCAAAATTCCTATGCCTATAAATGTTCTGGTTCATGCAACTCTTGACTTGACAGCAGATAGAAACTCCTTGGTGGAATCCGATGACAACGTCTTTATTTTGAATATTCTTTGCGATCTCATTGCTGATTTGGCAGAAAGTCTTTGCGTTTCTGGCGAAGCCTCTTACAAGGCTTTGGAATTTCTGTCACCTATAGGTGATTTTCAGCAAACATTAGAGTGGGATGGTTTTTCTTTTAGGGATTCTTATTACACTAAAATTGCCGCGAAAAAAGTTTTCCCCACTGTCAATAATAAATATATCTCCTTTGAGGATCAACCGAAATTTTATACAGAAAAATTTGCTAAATTCCTGCGTGGCACTCCCGCAGAATATCTCCTTAAGTATACTTCAAATTCAAAAATCAGTGAATTTATACATGAAATTGCAGAAATAACAAATAACCGTCTTGAATATGAATATAAAGATATTGTGAGTGCTGTCGAATTTGTCCTGCCTGATTTGTCCCTTGATGATAGAGCTGCTTTGTGTCTCATGTTCATTAATAAATTTAGTCAGAAAATTAAAGATCCTGTTCCCCATTTTGCCCTGGATGAAAACGGAAACACGGTTGCTTCAGACACAACACTGTTTTTTCCACCAGAAAATATGGAATTTCCCGCTCTTCCAAAATTCGCTAACATGGTTTTCTTGGACAAGGATCTGCTTAATGCCTTTAAAAATTTACCAGAGTTAAAGAACCCCAGTTTAAACACTCTTTATGAAAAATTATCACCTTTAAAAAATATTCATCAATATCGACTTAACGAGATTATCCGTTTTGTAAAAAATGCTCTTCAAAATACCTCAGAAAACACTAAAAATAAGTTTCAAATAGAGTTTCTATATTGGTTATGGCAACTCTATCAACGGGGATATTTACAAAATGATAGCACAACCTTGCTGGATTCTATAGTTTTTCCAGACCGTAAAAACAGTATGAGGGAATCTTCCTCGCTATATCTAGGTGTCAATTACGATAACTCTATAACTGAAAACTTATACCCAGGACAGGCTGAAAATTTGCGGGCAAACCAGCTTTTTTGGAAAATAAAGATCTCAATGAAGTTAAAAATTTTCTGCGTCTTTTGGGTATTAGAGACTTTCCTCAAATAGTAAAACGGAAAATAGATCTCAGACCTAATGAAAATTATAAGAAATATCTCATTGAAAATATAGAGGTTCCTTTAAATACTGTAGAATATCCAGAAACATATAATACAAAGGATGAAATAGAAAATGCCAATTTCTTGTCAGTAGAAGTTAGCACCATAGACGGTCTTGACGTAATCCTAAAGACAGCCCCTACCAGAGCTATTTTTGAATGGATAGATAGCGATTCCGATCTTAAAAATGCCTTATTAGGTAAATATGAAAACAGCACAAGCAAAGGATATATCTATAGGAGACAACAAAAATGCAGCAGAATAATTCCGGGACAATATCTAGCTTCATATATCCGTTATGTCTTTGCCACCAGTAAATGGATTGAAATTGACGGATTGCGCTACGCTCCTTACCAGTGTCTGCTTTCTGAAAAAATTGGCACAAGTTTTGCCCCGAAGCTGGTCACCCCTGATTTGAAAGGTTTTATTGCTGCGCCTAAAGGCAACAACAATCATTTTATTAGATTTTTGCAGGAATTACTTGAAGAGTTGGGGGCATCTCCTGATTATGCCAGTCTGGATACGAAAACATTTTATACTCTGCTTTTGGAGCTGCCTCACAAAGATAAAGAGGGCAAAATCAGCAGGTCAATTTATAACAATCTGCTCAATAAAAAGGGACTTTCCAAAAAACTGGATGAAAGTAATCCCACCTATAAAAAATTTCTTCAGGAAGGCAAGGTATATTGTAAAAGCACAGGACAGTTCGAACCAATAGGAGACGTTAGATATTTGCTGGAAAATATTAGTAATGCTCTGCAAAAGAGATTTAAACTTATAGATATTCATTTCAGGCAACATTCTGAACTTATTAAGGAATATTTCGGGGTTTTGCCTCTTTCTGTGAAAGGCGAGATTGAAGGCATACCAGAACTTCATCCGTCAAACGCAGAGTTTAAAGCTGATTTCAGAGAGTTCCTTCCGTATGCGTTATGCAAACGTCTCAAGCAGCTGGAATCTGAGGGAGCAGTCAAACAAGAGAGTTATGAGAATTTGGCTGCAAAACTCAAAAACATTGATGTGGATATTTGTAAAAAAGCTTTGGTGAAGTATGGCGAAGAATGTTTTGAACTTGAAGAAAATACCTTTTTAATCGCTAACGATAAAATATACTTATGTGCTCCAAAGAACTGTAACTGTTTGGCTGCGTTAAAGCAAAACATAAAATTTTGTTCGGCAATTGCTGAAATATTCCGCAGCCGAAGCGGCAGCCAGGACGATTCGGTTTATTCATTTGTTCGCACAGCCTTTGGCTGCACACCTGATCAACGCAACGAGTTGATTCTTGAGGATTTCGGCAGCCTTGAGGCTCTTGAACGTCCTCGTGATTTGTTGCAAATGACTGCTACAATTAAAGAAAGATTTATAGCAGCCTGTACTCATTTTAACGGAGAAAAGTGTGGAGATCAATTACAGGTACAGATTGATAAGCTTTGCTTCTCAGATTTATCTGCCATCAACAATGCTCCGCATCTCATTGAACTATTGAAATTCCTTAAAATTAATATTTCTGATTTCAATAATAAAAGCGGCTTCTATCTTGATTTAACCCCTTGGTACGAGAAACAGCTAGAAAAACTATGCTCGGAGAATAAAAAAGCGTATAAAAACGGACTGTTCGCCAGTATGAAAACTAAAACTATGGCAGAAAAGAAGAAGTTCAAGGAAATTTTGAATAGATATGGTATCAGTGCTTTCGATATTAAAAATGATGTCAGCTATGACTGTCAGGAAGTATTTACCGCACAATTTGGCAAGTATCTTGAGCTAGATATAACTAAAGACTCTGGCGAGTTTTGGCAAGATAATCTTGAAAAATTTAAAAAGACCAGAGATGAAAGCATAATTAATGAACTTCTGGGCGATCCCGTCTTTGACAGTATGCTTTATTTTGGTGAAGAGTCTGAACTGGAAAAAATCTATCAACAAAAGAAACGTGAAAATGATAGTCAAAGAACTTGCGGTGACTCAATCAGTGACATCGACATTAATCAAATAGAGACTACCAGAATTACTCCCTGCGTACCTATCGAGATCTGTCAATCAAAATCCACACAACATGGGCATAATTCAACAGGGTTCACGAAAAAGAGCAATCAGGAGGAAAGAGGTGCCAAAGCAGAGAGAATTGTTTACGAAATAATGTTGAAGAATCCCAAGTTATACAAAAATGTTGAATGGGTTTCGGAAAATGCTAAAAAGTGGAATATTAATCCGGACGGTGAAGCCGGTGCTGGTTATGACCTAAAATATATTGATGACAAGGGTAATGAAAAATTCGCTGAAGTCAAATCCTCTACAGGCAGTGAAATTGTTTTCATCATGTCCAATAACGAACTTGACGTAGCGGAAAAAAATCCTGACAAATATGAGATCTGGTTCGTGGCTTCAATGGGGGACAATCCACAAATTCAGATAATTTCTGATCTCTTCAAATATGAATCAGGCGAAAACAGACTGCACAACAATAAATTTTCCTGCTCGGCTGGGCAGTGGACAATAAGATGCCAGAATAACGGTAACATAATAGAAATCCATGAGAATATTGATTAATACTCATATAGTATTTATATAACCATATGAAATACAATAGAATAAGTAAATATAAAATAAAAAACTTATGTAATGCGTTACAGAAGATTTATCTGCAACATCTATAAGTAAGTTATTATGTATTAATCATAAAACAATAAATGTATATTATAATTTTTAGCTCTTGACCATTATCTTTTTCGAGATTATGGTTAATAATAATGAAATTCAATAG
>CAJUOM010000034.1 GCA_910588255.1 uncultured Alphaproteobacteria bacterium | reverse complement strand
ATTAGAAAGATGGCCTCACGGAAAACTGTTGTTGACATTTCAGTGACACCTATAGTGCTTTCAGTAGGCATTATAAAAAGACATATCATTTTATGATTCCTTCGGTTTGCCAAAGTAATAAATTTGGGATATAATATTAATATAGGCCTGATTTTTGATTATGTATGTTATTAGTAAAAATTGGAAGAATGTTTATTAATTTTCTTTCTTCAATTGGTAACGTTACTTTATTTTTAACTAGATCAATTTCATTTGGTTTTATTCCTCCTTACTATTGGCAACAGATTTTGCAACAAGCTATACAAATCGGATATTTCTCACTCTCTGTTGTTGGAATGACCGCTATATTCACAGGTATGGCTATGACTTTGCAGTGCTATGCAGGATTTTCAGAGTTTACTGCGGAAAATGCTATTCCATCAGTTGTTATGATAGCAATGACAAGAGAATTAGGTCCGGTTTTGACAGCCCTTATGGTTGCAGGAAGACTTGGCGCTTCTATGACTGCGGAGATAGGAACGATGAAAGTTACAGAGCAAATAGACGCTTTGACGACACTTTCAGTTAATTCATATAAGTACTTGGTATTTCCAAGATTATTAACTGGAACTATTCTTCTTCCGTTTTTGGTTTTTATAGATGACGTCATAGGAATTCTTGGTGGATATATAGTTGGTGTTTATTATTTGAATTTTAATGCTGCTAATTATATAAGAAATACTTTTGAGGCAATGGTTGCATGGGATGTTATTTCAGGATTAATAAAAGGCGCTGTTTTTGGATTTATTATTTGTTTAATGGGATGTTATCAGGGATATAATTCTAAAAGAGGAGCAGAGGGAGTCGGAAGATCCACGACAAATTCCGTTGTTGCATCATCTATTTTAATTTTGCTTCTTGACTGTATCTTAACTTTCGTTTTGTTTTAGAGGCTTTTATGAAATTTGTAATAGAAGTTGACAACTTGACAAAATCTTTCGGAAAAAACAAAGTCCTTCAAGGCGTAAACTTACGTTTATCAAAAGGAGAATCATATGTTATCATAGGGGGTTCCGGATCAGGAAAATCAGTTTTAACAAAATGTATCTTGAGATTATTAGAGCCAAATTCCGGAACTATAAAATTTGATGGAAAAGATATAACAAATATTTCTCAAAAAGAATTATTTAAAACCAGATTGAAACGCGGTGTTCTTTACCAAGGAGGAGCCCTTTTTGATAGTATGAATGTAATTGATAATGTTTCATTTGGGCTGGTGTATGGCTATGGAATGCCTGTTAAAGATGCATATAAAGTGGCAATAGAAAAACTTGAAGCTGTTGATTTGAGCGAAGATATTGCGAAGATATTTCCTTCAGAACTATCAGGAGGAATGCAAAAAAGAGTTGCCTTAGCAAGGGCTATTGCTACAGATCCAAATATTATATTTTTTGATGAACCAACAACTGGTCTCGATCCTATCACTAGCGGAACTATAAATGACCTTATTGTTAGATGTACAAAAGATATGCAAATATCAGCGATTTCAATTACTCATGATATAAATAGTTTGAAACACATTAGTGACCGCGTTGGTCTTTTATATAATGGAAAAATTATCTGGGAAGGAACAAATAAGGAATTACTCAAGACAGACAATCCATATATAGTTCAATTTATTAACGGTAATCCAAATGGACCTTTTACAAATCAGGATTAAATATGATAGAATCTTTTCTGCCTAAAAATACCGAGTTAAATCTAAATAATTTAAGAACTATTTCTCATTCGAAAACAGTGGCAAATGCTGCAAAATTAATTTCAAGGAAAACTAGAATTTTGGATCCGGAAAAAGCTTATACGTATGGTTTATTACATGATATTGGAAAGTTTTACCTTTCTAAAAATGAAATATATAAGCATCCAAGAAAAGGTTATGAGCTTCTTAGAAATAATTATCCAAGAGTTGCAGATATTTGTATTTCTCATGCATTTCCCGATTTTAATTCATATAAACATATACTTAATTATTGTAAAAAAGATAAGATCGAGGCAGAACGTGTTTCAAGTATTTTAAAAACTGTTAAGAAAAACGATTATATGGAATTGATACAGCTTTGCGATAAACTTTCAACCTTAAACGGATATGTCTCAATAGAGTCAAAATTAGAGTGGTATCAAAATAACTATAATATCAGAGTGGAAGAATTAAATTCTTGTTACTTATCTCCATTGCAAAATCTAAAGAACAAATTTGATTTGTTATCCGGTTGTAATATTTATGACATTTTGAAAATATCATAAATCTTTTATGGCTTTAAGTAATTCTTCAGAGACCTTTTTAGCATCTCCTAAAATCATCATTGTATTGTTTTGATAGAACAAAGAGTTATCAATGCCAGCATATCCTGAACCCAAAGATCTTTTTATAAAAAATACTGTTTTTGCTTTTTCAACATCAAGAACAGGCATACCATAAATAGGAGAAGAAGGATCACTTTTGGCAGCAGGATTTGTTATGTCATTTGCTCCAATAACGATAACAACGTCCGTTGATCCAAACTCATGATTAATCTCATCTCTTTCAAACACATCTTCATATGGAATATTGGCTTCCGCTAATAAAACATTCATATGTCCCGGCATTCTTCCAGCAACTGGGTGAATTGCATATTTCACAGAAGTTCCTGAAGATTTTAAATTATCTGCCAATTCTTTTATAGCATGTTGTGCTTGAGCGACAGCCATTCCATATCCGGGAACAATTATAACAGAATTTGCATTTTTTATAATAAATCCGGCATCTTCAGGAATACAAATTTTTACGTTTCCTTTTGAACTTCCAGATTCGGTAATTGTTGCGTTTTGGGAAGTGCTTTGAAATATAACGTTTAAAAGAGATCTGTTCATTCCCTTACACATAATGTGGCTCAGAATAGCACCCGAAGTTCCAACTAATGATCCGACAATTATTAGTAAATCTTTTTCAAGAGAAAATCCAATACCAACTGCAGCCCATCCTGAATAGGAATTTAGCATGGATATAACAACGGGCATGTCAGCACCTCCTATTGGGATTATTAATAAATATCCTATGAGAAATGATGCGAAAATTATAAAAGAAAATAAATTTGTATTTTGATAAATTGAGAAGCAATAAATCATAACCAATATCAGAATTCCTAATCCTGAATTTATTTTATTTTGTCCTAGATATCGAATAGGTTTTCCACTTATTATTCCCTGAAGTTTCCCGAAAGCCACTATTGATCCACTGAAAGTTATTGCTCCAATTGATGCTCCTAAAGACATTTCTATTGTATTTATTATAGGAAGTTTTCCGTTTATTAATACGATTCCAAAAGTTTCAGGAGAACAAAATATAGAACACGCAATGAAAACTGCAGCTAATCCAACCAGACTATGAAATGCAGCTAACAATTGAGGAAGGGATGTCATATCAATTTTCTTCGCAATATAAAACCCAATCATTCCAGCTATAATAATTGCAAATACAGCAATCAGCAAAAATGGATTTCCAATTAACGTATGATTAAAAAAATAAAAAGAAGAAATAATTGCCAATACCATTCCGAACATTCCATATTTATTTCCTTTATCAGCTGTTGATGCAGAAGAGAGTCCTTTAAGTGCTAATATAAATAAGACAAAAGCAAGAATTGCTGAAATACCGGAAATTATTTCGATCATATTTATTCTCCTTTATTTTTCTTTTTGGCAGAGAACATTGCTAACATTCTTTTGGTTAACATGAAACCACCAATAATATTAATCGTTGTTAGGAAAACTGCAGCTAAACCAAATAATGAACTTGTTGTTACTCCATCAGATTCCAATGAATTTATAAATACTGCATCTAAAGCAACTATCACTATAACACTTGAAATCGCGTTTGTCACAGACATAAGAGGAGCATGGAGAGCCGGACTTACTTTTGATACGACATAATATCCAACAAAGCAAGACAAGATAAATATAGTTAATGTTTCAATGCTTAACATATTCCTTTTAACCTTTCATTTATAATTTGACCGTTAAATGTTATTAAAGTAGATTTTAATATTTCGTCTTCAATGGTTGATAAATCGTTGTTATCCTGAAGTTTTGATGTCAGCAATTCAAAAAATGAAAAAATGTTTTTTGCAAATAATCTTGAAGCGTCGAAAGGAATGAGATTTAAGATATTTTCAAAGCCAACTATTTGTACCCCATTTTTTTCAATTGAACGACCTGAAACTGTTAATTCACAATTGCCACCAGATTTTGCTGCTAAATCAATGATAACTGATCCGTTTTTCATAGATTCAACCATGTCATTTTTTATGATTATTGGAGCCTTTTTACCAGGAATTTGCGCTGTTGTTATCACAATATCCTGAATAGGCAAAACATCTTCTTTTAATTTCTGCTCTTGAGCTTTTTTATAATCATCTGACATTTCTTTTGCATACACGCCATCTGTTTTTTCATTCGAATCTACTTCAATAAATTTTGCTCCAAGACTTTCAACTTGTTCTTTTGCAGAAGTCCGTACATCAAATGCACTAACTATAGCCCCCAGTCTCTTGGCAGTTGCTATAGCTTGCAAACCAGCAACTCCAGCACCTATTATCAAGACCTTTGCTGCTGGAATTGTTCCCGCTGTTGTCATCATAAGCGGCAGTGCTCTATTTAAGATATGCGAGGCTTCAATAACTGCTTTATAGCCAGCCAAACTTGCTTGAGATGAAAGAATATCCATGTATTGTGCTCGGGTTGTTCTTGGTATGAAATCCAAACTAAAAGAAGTTATGTTCTTTGCGTTCATTTCCTTTATTAAATCAATATTATTAAATGGATCGAGCGCAGCGATTATTATTGCTTTTTCTTTGATTTTCTCTAGTTTTTCTTTATTTAATGGATTAATACTAAAAATCAAATCAGCCTCGGATATTTCATTTCCTGAAACAATCATTGCTCCAGAAGATTTGTATTCCTCATTAGGAAATCCTGAATTGTTTCCTGCATCTTTTTCAACATAAACTTGATTTGATAAGGTTAACTTCTTTATAATATCAGGTGTTACGGATACTCGATTTTCAATATCTTTATCTTCAGCTGAAACAAATAATTTCATTTTGTTTTTGGAAATGAACTGTATTCGTATTTATTATTTCTAACATAACATGATCAAAAATACAAGAAAATTCTAATTCACAATGTCTAGCGAAGACGCTAGGGGTATTCTCTACTTCGCTTTATTATTTTCCAAAATAAATAGAGTTTTTTGGTGGTGTTTTTCGGAAATCCGCTCTAATTTTTCGAGAAACACCAGTGAGTATGGTACCCTTGATTATTATACCATACTCACTGGCGCTTTTTGCGGTAAGCTCTATATTATATTTTTCGAAAGGAACGAAGAGGTAGGGATTGATTTACTCCCATTTCGTCAAGTCTCACTGCGTTTCACTCGTTCTTCAGACTTGACTAAACTTCGTAAATCAATCCCTACCTCTTCGTTCCTTTCGAAAAAAACATATTGAGTTTTATGAACTTTATTATACGCTGTTCTTAATACAAAATAATCCTTATATGTCAAATTCTAAAAAGTTCCATAAAATTAGAGATTTTTATGAAAAAATACATACTGTAACCATATTTTATATAGGATTGATATTCTTAGCAGATTGTGTTAGAATGAAAAATATACGAAAGAGAGATTTTTTATGAGTAGCATTTATAAAGACCAATTCAGATCAGGTGTCGGAATGGTTTTGTTAAATGATCAAAATAAGATATTTGCCGGAAAAAGAAACTCAATTAATACAAAAATGGTTTCCTGGTTTTTAAAAAAACCTTGGCAAATGCCTCAAGGAGGGATTGAGGAAGGAGAATCTCCAATTGAAGCCGCTATGCGTGAGCTTAATGAGGAATTAGGAACAAACAATGTCGAGATTATTGCAGAAACAACAGAATGGTTGGAATATATAGTTCCATTTGGATTGCGCAGAAAAGATCATAATTTCATTGGGCAAAGGCAAAAATGGTTTTTAATGAAATTTTTAGGAAAAGATGAAGATATTAATTTAAGATCATCAGAACATAGCGAATTCGATTCTTGGAGATGGATGAGCCCAGGTAACATTATAAGACTTTCTGTTCATTTTAAAAGATCGCTTTATCTGGAGGTTTTCAAAAATTTTAAAGTATATTTTGATCAACTTTGCCAAAAAGATCACGAATTTACTAAAAATTAATTTTATTATATTATAATGTATTTATGGTTATAGGACGTTTTGAAGGTTAACGAATGTTGTTGAGATTATTATTATGCGCTTTCTTTTTCATCTTTTCAACGAATTCACAAATTTCTAATGATTTAAATAACAACTTTGAAACACAACAATTAATAACAGACATTCATTTAGGAAATAAGACTAATAAAAATGTAATATATATTTATATAGCGCCTTCATGTCTTCATTGTGCGAGATTCATAATCGAAGATCTGGAAAAATTTCTAGATAAAAATGAAAATAATAGACATATTATTATAAAACTCTTACCTGCAAGTGCAAAAGATATTTTCATTATAAAATTACTTAACAATGAAACCCAAGATGAAAATTTATTCTTTTTAATTTTTAAAAATTACATAAAAAGAATATTAACGACAATAAATCAAATATCTCCGACAGATGAAGAACAGTTATTATTTAAAGGTTCTAAGAAGGATCCTGAAATGATAAAATTTCAAGTTGGAGCTCATGAGTTCGGATTTTCTGAAGATAAAATACAAAAAGCTTATCCGATTATGAAAGGGAAATTTGAATTGTCTCTCCTTAATGATTACTTGAAAACTATAAAATATCTTTCATCTATATCAGACTCAAAAGAAATTAATTTACCATTAATAATTAATAAAGATAAAGTATATAAAAATTTGTATGATATAAAAAATTAATATTATAACAGCTGTTTTAAGTTTTTTTATGAAAATAACTGATAGGGAAAGATCAAATTCAAACCCTCAGGAACTTTATCCTCGAGCTACCTTTGTGTTGAAATTTATAGAGTTTTTCTATAAATAAATTAATCTGCTACTATCATTTATTAATTCTGTCTTATTCTCAATTTCTTTTTTAAGA
>CAJUOM010000033.1 GCA_910588255.1 uncultured Alphaproteobacteria bacterium | reverse complement strand
AAAGTCCCATAAAATTTTAGGGTTTTTTCCTGGCTTTACAAAAACTTTTGTTAATTTCCAAATTGAGATAGGTAATATATATTTGATATATGAAAATATATATGATATAATATAAATATCGTGGTTAGTTATGATAATAATATGATATTTAAATTAATTCGAATTGTATTGTTTTCATTATTAATATCAACGTTTGGATATTATATAGTTCAGAATCAAAACACTGACAAAAATCTACAACAAACGAAACTGTATCATGATTTAAATTCTTCGAATAGTATAAAGTATGTAAAAAAATTCAAAGGAGGAATTTTGACTTTATCAGCGCAAAAATCAAAATTAATCACTCCAAATCATATACTTCTTGACAATATGATAGCTGTTTTCAAAAAGGATGGAAAGGAAGTTATTATCAGTGGTAAAGTTTGTAATTTAAAAATGAATGAAAAAAAGGCTTATATAAACAATAATGTAACTATCAAAACATTAAACACAACTTGTAATACTAATTTTGCTATTGTGGATTTTTTGAATAACGCATTATACAGTAATTCAAAAATAAATGGAAGACGTTCTGGATCAAATTTTGTTGCTGATGGCTTTTCATTAAACGAAAATGGAATCGTGAAATTAAAACACGCTGTTATTAAAAATTGAGGATATATTGAAATCATTGTTTTTTAAAATAGTTTTACTTTTTATATTTTGCTTTATTGGAAAAGTATCCTCCTTAGAAACAACTGCTGATGAAATTTCAATTGATTCCGAAAATGGAATATATACCCTGATAGGAAAAGCACAAGCAGAAGAAGATGGGAAAATATTTGAAGCTGACAAAATAATTGTTTATAAAAAAGATTCAGAAAAGCGTCCTTCAAAAATAGAGGCTTATGGAAATGTTTCCTATAGAGAAGGTGACACTATTATAACCTCTGATGATTGTGAAAGCGATATGGAATTTGTGATATTTTCAAAGAATGTTATATTAAAAGGACCAGAATTTGGGATTATTCACGCAGAAAAAGCAAAATATAACACCAAAAACAAAACCATGGACATTACTTCAAAGAAAAAAGTAAAATTAAATTTAGATAAAAAGCTGGAAGCTGAGTTTAACGAAAAGAATAAAAAGAAGTGATTTTTGAAGCAAAGAATATAACAAAATCTTTCAAAGATAGATTAGTTTTAAGAGGCATTAATTTATCATTTAATGTTGGTGAGATCGTTGGTATATTAGGGCCAAATGGGGCAGGAAAGACTACGTTGTTTTCGATATTAACTGGTATAATTAAAGCGGATACAAGTAAAATTCGGTTGGGAAATAAAGATATAACCAACCTAAAAATCCATGAACGATCAAAAGCAGGAATCGTATATTTACCTCAAGATTCCTCAATTTTTCGAGGACTTACAGTTGAGGATAATATAAAAGCAGTTCTTCAAATTACCTATTCTTCAAAAGAACAAATAGAGTCTAGATTGAATGAACTTTTGGATTCGTTCGCTCTGGCTCATTTAAGAAAAGCAAAAGCACCTTTTTTATCAGGAGGAGAACGAAGGAAAGTTGAGATAGCAAGAGCATTGGCTACTTCTCCGGCTTATTTAATGTTAGATGAACCCTTTTCAGGTGTTGATCCTATTTCTGTTAATGAGATAATCTCAATTATACGCAATTTGAAAAATCTTAACATTGGAATAATAATTACAGATCATAATGTCAGAGAAACTCTGCAAGTTATAGATCGAGGATATATAATAGCAAATGGAAAAATTTTAACAAGCGGAACACCCTATGAGATAGCAAACAACCAAAATGCAAAAGCCTTATATCTTGGAGATGATTTTAAATTCTATTGATTAAACTAGAGATTCTCTGAAAGATTGCGTAAAAGCATCAAAAATAATTTTCGGTTAATTTATCTTGTTGTGTAGGTAAGTTAATTAGTTATGCTCTTTTCTCTAGTCTTTTATTCATTACGGATATTAAAATAAAAGTAGGGATTGTTATTATATATATCCATACAGAACATCCTAAATTGCTCTTAAATAACGATGAAAAAAGTAACATCATAAATGGGGTAAAACCACCTATAATCGCACCTAAAGAATCTGTAATACCAAAACCTGAATATCTGCAAGATGGAGGAAATAACTTTACAACATATGACGCAGAACAACTAGCCAACGAAGCACTTAAGAAAGTAACTATTATCATATATGAATATATCTTCATTAAAGTAAGCTCTCCTGATATTAAATGACATACAGGTAACGCCATAATGGCCAACAACAAAGAACCATACTTTATTTGTCTAACTAATCCGATTTTATCTGCAATCTTTCCACATATAGAAATAGATATCGATATCCATAATAAATCAAACATACTAAATATCATACTTTGTGAAATAGAATAACCAGCTTGTTGAAATAATCTATTTCCGAATATCATGGAAGAATAGGCTACACTGGTATATGCAGCACTAATGGCAATTCCAACAACCGTCTCTAGTTTATGATTTAAGAGATCTTTTATAGGATTCTCAGAAATCTGATGTTTGTTCAATATTTCTATATAGTCATCGGTTTCTTGTATTCTAATTCTAAATAAAAATATTATAAAAGCTAAAATTCCACCGACTAAAAAAGGAATTCTCCAAAACCAAATTGGGGCTCCATCTTGAGTTATTCCCCAACACACAAATGCCGCTACGCATCCTCCCATACAACCACAAGATACAATATTTGCAGAAGAACTTGTTTGCTTATTACCTGTTTCATAATTATGTATAAGAACTCCTGAATATTCTGAACCTTTGAAGAAACCTTGAACCATTCGTAATAATATCAACATAAAGGGGGCAATTAAGCCTATTGTTTTGTATGTGGGAAGAAGTCCTATTATAAACACAGGCATTCCAATGCCTATAATACTTATTAATAAAGATTTCTTCCGTCCATACTTATCCCCAATTCTTCCAAAAGCAATTGCTCCAATTGGGCCGGTTATAAAAAGTGCCGCATAAGCTGCATATGATGAAAGTAATTGTATTATGGGATTGTTATGTTCTCCAAAAAACAATGGAGCCATAACAACAGCTAAAAAACCATTTATGACATTATCAAAACTTATAACAAAATGTCCTGAAACTACAGCTTTATTGTATTTCATTATATACACCCTAACGTGTGTCTATGTTAGAAATAATATATAAAATTTTAGAAAATATCAATACAAATTAAATTATAAAAATATTTAGAATGATAATAATTTTATTATTTGTTGTTTTCTTTAAGTGTAATTTTAATACAAAAACTGTTTAAAAAATTACATATGATTCTTATTAATATAGCTGAGCAGGAAATTTCCCAAAAATCTTGAAAATTCAAAGGTTCAGCTGCAAAAATACACATCCCTAAGAATGTAAATATAAATGTATCTAGAAAAACATTTGAAACAAACAAAATTGTATTATGTTTTAAAATTGTGTTTGTTTTTCTTATAAAGCTCAAAAACTTGATTTCCACCAGTTGTGAACAAAAATAGGAAATATAAGATGCTATTAATAGCCTTGGAACAGGAAGGAAAATCTGTTTTATTGCAGCAATATTATTGTCTATTGTTTCTTTTGATATACTGAATTCTGGGTATTGAGCATAATCTATTGGTTTATGTCCCAAGGTAAGTATTATATTAATCAGAAAGAATATATCCGTAAACATAGTCAAATATAGCATATGTTTTGCTTTAATTTCTCCATATTTTAAGTTTACTATATCACATGCAAGGAATGAAGAACAAAATATCACTGTTCCAAGAAGAACTTCCATATTGATTAGTTCATATGATGTTGCATATAAAACCTGAATATTAGCAATAACAGAAGATAAAATCATATATCCGCATAATCCAGAATAACCGAATTTCTTATATATAATTAAAATAAATATAACACAAATTATAAAATTGACTAGTGATATAAATATACTGGGGAAATATTGAAGGTAAGTAACAAAATTTAAAAATAAATTATCTAACATAGAAAATGGGCCCGATAGAAAAGGCTATCGGACACTAATATCTAAAAAACTTAAAAACTGACTTTAGCACCGATTGCTAACAATTGACATTTTTGTTTCTTAATAGCGTTCTTGTCTTTAACGTTATCAAAAATCATATTATATCTTCTACAAGCAGTATCTGTTGATTTGGTTGAAATATGATCAAATTCAGTAAACAACATTAAACCATCACATACTTTGTATTCAACAGCTAGAGTTAGCATATTCCCTTTTGCCTTTTGCCCTTCATCAACTCTTCTTTGAGTTTTGTGGAAAACTGTTGAGAAAGACCAATGATCATCAAGTGTATATTTCGCACCAATGTTCCAAGCTCTTCCTGCATTGGCTTTTTCTGTTGAAAGGAAGTTACCAATATTCTCATCTAGAGCATTCTTTGGAGTTCTTGATTTTCCGTTATTTATAAATCCTGCTCCGATTTGCCATCCTTTATATCCGACAGTAGCACTCAAGTGATATGATCTTGCTTTTCTCAGTTTTATATCTTCACCAGGAACTTTCTCATAGTCTGTAGTAGAACCTGATTTTAATTTATAGCTAAGAACATCTAAAGTCTTTGTATCTTCAAACAAATAAACTCCGGAAAGTTTTGTTGTGATCCCATTTTCAAATTCATGAGAATGACTTAAAGCTAACACTATATTATTTCTTCCTGAAGGCTTTTGTTTTCCATCTCCTTTTAAGAACATACCATTATCATTTCCGTTTGAAGCACTTCCTGCATGCCAATCTTTATCATTGTGGCCATGCTGTTTTGTGTCAGGAGTTATGGCTGTTGCAAATTGGAATCCCCAGATTTTTGGAGAATAATACGCAATTTTCGTTGCTTTATTTGTGTATCCAATCATATAAACAGGAGATACGACACCTGGTGCATAATCGATATCATGAACAACTGTTCCATCAACACCGCAAGTTCCACCAATTAATCTTTGACCGTCATAAATAAATTTCGCATCAGGACCTTTAACGTTTCCCATTTCAATTGTTCCAAACCCATCCTTGGAAAATTTCACATACATCTTATCAACACCCGTATCATCTTTCATTGTGTCGATATCGATTATCGCACCATACCTGATACCATTATCAAGAGCTCCTTTTGCTTCAAAAGCGACGTTTGCTTCTCCTGCACAAATTCTTGTCATAGAAGAATCTTTGTTGGTTTTTCTATATCCATTAGGATTTCCAGTATAATATGTATGATCCGGAGATGTAAAGTTTGCATGAACTTCGGCAGAACCTGAAATAATTAACTGAGGTTTATTTGCTGAATCTTCCTGCTTCACACTTTTTTCTTCAGAAGCTGATTGTTGTGTCATATCAGATTGAGCATAACATGATGCGGCAGCAATAATAGACACTGCGAGTAACAATTTTTTCATAGAATTTCTAAATTTAATAAAAATCTATAAAGATTTTAAAACAATTTAAACAAATTACATCATATCAAAATCATATCAAACAGAACAATTATTAGAATTTGTGACTAAAAAGATACATTCTTCGCCTTTGTGAATATATAAGGTGATTATTAAGGAAAAGAGAAGCATTTAACCTTTACTGATCTATTATTACTGACTCATAGAGGAATTGTTGCAAAAAAGAAACTATTTTGAAATTTTTTATCTGTATCTCTCTTTAAATTTTTAATATTGCATTTATATCAACAACAGCCTTTGCTTCAAATGGAGGGTCTATATTGGCGCAAACACAGGTGCATCACTTGAAAGATATTCAGGAGGTGGTAAAAAAGCTAAGAAGACAAAAGTCATAGCTGAAGGTGTTTTGGGATATGATTTCCATTTTGACACAGTTGTTCTCGGAATGGATTTTGAATTTGGAACAACTTTTGGAAAACTCAAAAAATCTTTCAAAGATGAGAATGCCTCTGGAGATGAAATTGATGTTAAAACCCAGATGAAGACTCAATGGCAACTTGGATTTATGCCAAGAATCGGTTATCTTATCACTCCTGATTGTGAGATTTATCTGACTGCTGGAGCTCGTGTTGTAAAACATAAGTTTAACACGTCCGAAACCAACACTGTTTCAAACGCAACCTCAACTGAAAATTTAAAAAAGACAAAAGTTCATACTGTTGCAGGGCTTGGTATGAAATATGATTTCACCCCAAATCTTTTTGCAAAAGCTGAATATAACTATCTATTTAAAACCAAAGTTGCTGACGATTTGAAATATCAAGCTCACGGATTCAAACTCGGATTCGGATATAAGTTCTAAATAACTAACTAATTAATGCATGGTATTTACCATGCATTAATTAATAATCTAAATAAAATTTTAAATTAAAATTTAACACCTATTGTATTACAGCCGCAATCGACGTGTATTATTTCTCCAGTAATTCCTGAAGCAAGATCGCTCAGAAGAAATGTGCAAGCATCTCCTATATCTTTTTGAGTAACATTACGTTTTAATGGGGATCTGTTTCTTTCATATTCCAAAATTTTTGAAAACTCACCGACACCTGAAGCTGCAAGAGTTTTTATTGGACCTGCAGATATAGAGTTAACTCTTATCCAGAATTCTCCAAGATCATCTGCCAAATATCTCACGCTAGTTTCCAATGCGGATTTTGCCAATGCCATAACATTATAATTTGGAACAACTTTTTCAGATCCGTAATATGTTAATGTAACCAAACCACCTCCGTTTGGCATTAATTTTTGTGAATGTTTACAAACTTCTGTGAAAGAATAACAGGAAATGTTCATAGCATTCAAAAAGTTTGCACGTGAGGTGTTATAATACTTTCCAAGCAATTCATTTTTATCAGAAAAGGCGATGGAATGAACTATAAAGTCTATCGGACCTATATCCTTCAAGATTTGGTCAAATGCATTTTCTATTTCTCCATCCTTAGAAACATCGCATAAAATAACTTCATGACCTCCAAATTCGTTTGCTATATCTGAGATTTTATTTTTAAAATAATCTGTTTGTGCAGTAAAAATTAATTCAGCACCTTGATTTTTTAAGGATTCAGAAATACCATAAGCTATGGAAAATTTGTTCGCCATGCCCATGATTAATCCCTTTTTTCCTTGCATTATCATATCATAACCTTATACTTTCAACATTTAACTAATTTTAACATCTGTAAGTATAATCTGCAAGTTTTGGGAAATTTAAGGAATTTTTACATACTTCCTCCCCTTCTCTCCTCCTAAATATCCCATAAAATAAAAGGAAGTATAGTTAACGAAAAATTTA
>CAJUOM010000032.1 GCA_910588255.1 uncultured Alphaproteobacteria bacterium | reverse complement strand
ATATTGATGATCACAAAAAACCAGAGATTTTTATTAGAATTCATAAGAAATATGAGGAATATTTTATGCGTCCTCAGCTTATAAAATTTCATAATAGACATGGGAAAACGCTGTTTCTTGCTATAGAATCTCGTCTGAACTTTAGATGTTATGAGTCTGATATGGATGATTATGACGGGATCGAAATCGTTGCGAGAGATCTTCGGATTCCTGGCTTTGGATCACCTTCGAAACATTATATTGAGAAACTTTTGATGAATGTTTGCAATATGAAATTCGTACGTCATATACCTTCAAAAAGGAAATTCGTGAGGAGAAACGTCGCAAAGCAATGATCAAACTCCTGAAGGAAAAAAATGCTCCAAGGCGGAGAATGGAAAACAGGCTTCGTATGAGGAGGTTTCCGGTTTTCCTGAAACGTATCACATATCATGGATATTTTTTGAGAATTGTTGTGAAAAATCGTTTGGTATTTAAGAATAATGTATGTAAAGGTTTATCAATTATTCCCCAGATTCTGCTATTATCTCCGCCATAGGCGTTGGCAACGCAAATAGATCTTTGACAAAATAGGAAACTAAACTTTTCTCAAGAAAAGTTATCCCAATAAACCCTTCCACCTTCGGGATGGATGTTAGTTAACCCTTAGACATATCGCAAATGGAGCACGATTTGCGACGTATATAAACAAAGTGTGGCACGAAGTGCGAATTAGAAAGATGGCCTCACCGGAAAACTTCATTGACACCGCAGGGGTACCTATAGCGCTTTCGGTAGGCATAGTGAATCGAAGAAAGCTTTTAACAAATCTAATACTTAGCAAAATGGATTGGTTTTTATAAATAAATTAATCACATATTCCATATTAATTGTTTTGTTTTGTAATTTTTCAAGAGATGTTATTTCTAAGCCTTGAATTCCGCAAGGAATAATATAATTAAACATCGTTAGATCATTTGAAACATTTAGACATAAACCATGGGAAGTTATTCCATTTTCGATTCTGACTCCTATAAATCCGATTTTGGAATCACGAACCCAAACACCAATTCCTTTTGTTGATAACTTTGATTCTATATTCATTTCTTTCAAAGCATCAATAATCCAAAATTCAATAATTCTGATATATGAACTGACATTTATATCTCTTCTTTTCAAATCTATAATTGGATATATAACAAGTTGCCCAGGGGCATGCACAGTGACTCTGCCTCCTCTTTTGGGAAAATAAATTGGAAATTTCGGAGCCATAATAAAATCGCTTATTTCAAAGCTTTTTCCTGCAGAATATAAAGCTTCATGTTCTGTTACAAACACGCATTCTTCATTTCCATTTTTAACATTTTCAAACGCTATTTCCATTTCCAACATGGCAATAGGATATTTAGTTAACCCAAGATTAATAAATTTCACACTCATTTGATAATACCCAAGATAATATTAGGGAAGACACCAATAAGAAATATTAAAATTATCGGAATGTAAAAAGCTGTTTTTTTGTATATATCGGTTATATAAAATCCATCTATTATATTTTGTGAAGAAGTGTTTGTTTTATAACTTAAAAATGAGTTATATATATAAACAACAAAAAGAGAGGAAATTAAAATTATACCAGCTGGAAATAATGCATATAAATAAGAAATTTCAGCGACCAACTTGATAGTCAGAATTTCTGAAATAAACCCCCAAGAAAAAGGTAATGAAACCAATGCAAAAAATGCAAGAGAAATTATTTTATGCGCGACAGAAAATTGAATTGGTGAGGAAGCTAGGATTTTTATAGATCTAGTACCATATAATCTGTCAATTATATTTGAAGTGAAAAATAAAACAGGCATTAAGATACTATGTCCCATGACTGAAAATATATAGTATATTAAACCAGATTTGTTCAAAAGAATAAAAAGAGTTGAATTCAGATGTATGATAGAGAAATAAGCAAAAACAGATTTTATATCATCCTGAAAAATGAGTTGTGACAAAGCAAACATGAGACTAATTGATATAGCAATAAATATCAAGAATGTATGAGAAAATATAACATTAGAGAATAAAGGTATCGTAACTCTTAATAATAACAGAGTGCTAAATTTCAGAACAATTGATGCGAGAAGGATAGAGCATACGGTTTGGTTCTTCACATGGACGACAGGTAGCCAACTATAAAACGGCCAAATTGGTAATTTTATTCCTATTCCCAAAGCCAGTAGCCAAAATGCACTTTTGCTTTTTACACCTAATTTATAAATTTCTCTTAGTTCGCAAGTCCCTGTGTTTTGATATATAATAATAAACGCAATTAATATAAGAATCGCACTTACCATTGTGTATATTAAAAAATAAAAAACAGTTTTATTAGAATAATCTTTTCTTTGAGCCATTATAATATACAAAGGTATGATAGTTGATTCTATCAATATATAAATCAAAACTAGGTTGGTTGCGTAAAATGCTCCAATAGATAAAGCTTCAAATAATAATATAGATATATAATAAGATTTTTTCTTTTGTGTTTTTCGTTTCGTAATCCAAAGTATACACAAAAGGCAAACTAGACAAATTATTGGAACAAACAATAATGACAAAGCATCGATTATCACTTCATATTCTAATATTCCATTTGAAAATATTCTTTCATATTCTCCAGACAATAAACGTTTTGATGAAAAAATTGGTACAAAAGAAAAAATGAGAGCAAAAAAAGTGGTCCAAAAGGAAACGGCTTTTATAGCCATAATATTTCGTTTGTCTATTGTTGATATAAAAAATGATCCAATAATCGGAATAAGAAAAGTAATAAATGGAATTGCTAAACCAAACATTAGAACCTTCCTATCATTGTGATAATTAATGCAAATATTATCCCTAATATAGCCAAGTAAATATGATAATAAAATATATTTTTATGAGCCTTTATCAGTTTTTTTCCTGAATAGAGAATTAAATAAAGTGAGTTTACATTAATAATATAAAACAACTTTTCCGTTAAGATATCAAAGAATTTCATCACTCCGGTTGTTAATTTGAAAATTAAATTGCAGAAAAATTCATAAATTTCATTTTTTTTAAATAAAAAATAAGTAATTTTCGAAGTTCTATAATTTAAATTTGAAAATTTGTTTAATATAAGTATCAAGGTTATGGCTATAACTAATTGAAATATACTCAATATCGATTCAAATGCATAATCCTCCGTTGTCCTGACATATACTAATCCTCCATATCCGAAATGTAAATCTCCCCATTCGTATACGCTCCAGATCGTAAAAGAACCTAGCAATGCAATGAATGTTAAGATCCAAAAAGGCGTGGAGTTATAGTTTTCTGAAGCACTTGCTCGTGATAGTGTAAACTCATCTGCTCGCGCCTTTCCATATAATGATTTTAGCAACATACGTGCCATTGCCATTATTGTTATTATATTTATAAATATATTACTTATTGATATATATCTAATTTCAGAAAGCTCTATTGTTTCAACAAATGATAGTTTTGCAAAAAATCCTGATAAAAACGGAAAACCTGCAGCAAACAAAAATGAAATTAAAATCATATCCGATATCTTAGGAGTTAATTTTGCTAAACCACCATATTTTACAAGATTATTTTCATCAGACATAGCAGAAATGAGATAGGCAAAGCTTAGAAATAACATAGATTTAAAAAATGCATGGCAAATGAAATATAATAGAGCCAAAGAATAACTGCCTATTCCACAGGATATAAACATGATACCAGCAGATGAAGCTGTTAAACAAGCTATGATTTTCTTTATATTGTTATTCGCCAAAGAACAACACGACATCCAAAATGAAGTGTATAAACCTATGGCTATCATTAATTGTTTTAATATAGGAAATGATTCAAATATAAAATAAAATTTGGTTATAAATATTATTCCAATTGCTATGATTGTTCCTGAGTGAATTAGAATGGATGCAAAAATATTAGCTTTCACGGCATCAAGTAACCAATATGAAAAAGGCATTTGAGCACCTTTGCAAAAACATGAAATTAATATCAAACAAGCAGGAAATAAAAGATCTGTTTTGGATTCCATATAAGCTTGTTTTATCTCATCAATTTCAAAACTTCCGGTTTTTGCTACTATCAAAGCTATTCCGCAGAGAAATAACAAAGAAGCAAATTTGTTGAATAGATAAACTTTTGTCGATTGTTTATCTGAATATTTTTCCAGTCCAACAAGAATCGTTGAAATAATTCCTAGCGATTCTATACCTATATAAAATTGAAATATATTATTTGAAAGAATGGATAAGCACATAAAAAATATAAATATATTTAATATTCCAAATTTTTGCTCGATATACTTATCAAACCTTGTTATTCCGCGAGAAAGATATAAACATGATAAAATTAATGAAATAATAGAGCATAATATCAAAGATGTATTGCTGAAAGAAAACGAAAAATTAAATTTCAAATTTCCAACAGAAAACCAAGTAAACTCTATATTTTTATGTTTAAAGAATATCAATACAAGAAAATATATCAAAGAAAGATAAACTCCAAATTTTCCTATCTTAAAAAAATTAAAAACACTCCCTAAAATTCCACTAAAAAATAAGGCCATTAAAGGAAACAGTTCAAACATCTTTTAAATCCTTTTCTTTATAATCTTCTTCTATAAAGATATTATTTGGAATATCAGATGATTTTTTCGTAATTAATGTGTAGATAACGCTGATTGTTAATCCGCTTAAAATAACTGCCATGAATGTCGCGAAATGTCCAGATTTTATAGTTTTTCCTCCAGCAAAATAACAGAAATTTATGATTGATGCAAATATCATTATTTCTATGGAAATTATTGTTTTTATAATCTTCTTTTGAGATAAAAGTCCAATCAAACCAAAGCAAAATAATATAGCAGATAAAAGTAATATTACATCTCTGTTTATCATGACATCTCAAAACTCATAACTTCATATCATAATCAGTATATTATAGTTCTAGTTTACAATAAACAATTAACTTTTGATTATCAAGTTGTTTTTTCCAGATACACGATGTCTACCGAAAGCGCTATAGGTACCACTGCGGTGTCAATGAAGTTTTCCGGTGAGGCCTTCTTTCTAATTCACGCTTCGTGCAGTGACTTATTTTATATAAATCAACATTATTTCGCTCTTTCATTCGAAATACTTTTGTTGAGGTTAAATAAAATATGTTTTGGAATACTATAGCAGAGTAACAACTTCATCTATAGTTCACAAAACGGTTTAAAATAAATTTTCTTACGAAGGATTCTAATTTGTCAAAAATCAATCTAAGACAGCTTCTGGATCAATTTCTGAAGTTTCTCTTAGCTGACGCCTTAGTGAGTTTGAATGTGCCGGTTGTTACAGCTGCTTTTATATTATTTTTTCGAAAGGAACGAAGAGAGAGGAATTGATTTACGAAATTTAGTCAAGTCCGAAGAGTGAGAGAAACGAACGAGACTTGACTAAAAGGGAGTAAATCAATATAATCGTTTCAGTCTTTCGGAAAATAATATAGAGTGCGAGAGTCACATAGGTGCGCGGCGTGTGGTAAAATTAACGAGTATACCACACGCCGCGCGTCTGAGTACCCCATATATTTTCAGTATATCTCCCACTCTTCTTCCAAGTCAAATTCTAAATAGTCCCATAAAATTTTAAATATTTTTCCAGGATTTATAAGCAAAACTTTCTATTTAACGTTTTTCTTACTTTTCCAGATTTTCTCAGCGCCGTTTGATATTACGTTTTGCTTGCACCTTGCAATAGCTAAACTGTTTTTTGAAACATCTTTATTAATAACACTTCCTGCTCCGATTATTGTATTGTCTCCTATTGCGAGAGGAGCAATTAATGTTGAGTTTGATCCGACAAATGCTTTGTTTCCTATGGTTGTTTTATATTTCTTAACTCCATCATAATTACATGTTATTGTTCCCGCTCCTATATTTGAATCAGATCCGATGGTTGCGTCACCTATATATGATAAATGCTTTGCTTTTGAATTTTTTCCGATCAATGATCCTTTTACTTCGACAAAGTTTCCTATAGCTGAGGATTCCATGAATTTTGCATTTCCTCGAACTCTGGCAAATGGACCTATTTCAACTTTTTCCATTATTTCACATTCTGAAATATGTGAAAACGCATTTATTCGAGCATTCGAATGAATTCTCACTCCTTTTTTGATTATAACATTCTGTTCAATAACAACTTCTGAATCAATTTGCGTGTCAAAAGCAAAATACGTTGTTTTGGGATTCAACAGTTTCACGCCGTTATTCATAAATTTTTTCCGTAGTCTGTTTTGCATTATCTCCTCTGCTTTTGCGAGGTCTTCCATAGTATTTATGCCATGAAACGGCCAATATTCTTTGCTTTGAATTACGGATATATCAATCCCATTTGTTTTTAAAATTTCAAAAAGATCCGTCAAATAAAATTCTTGAGTAAGCGGATTTTGTTTTATTTTACCTATATATTTTTTTAATATCGATGTTTCAATTTTATAAACACCTGTGTTTGCTAATAGAACTAGTTTTTCCGAATCTGTAGCATTTTTATATTCAATTATTTTTTCAAAATTCCCTTCATTTAAGATAACCCTACCATATGGCATATCCCTAAACTCATCTGGGATTACCATTGTCATTAGTGAATTTTTAGAAGAATTCATCAAAAGTTCTAAATGCTTAGTCTCGATCAATGGCATATCACCGCAAAGTATTATTGTATTATCTGCGTTTAAAAAAGGTATTGCCTGCAAAATAGCATCTCCAGTTCCTTTTGGTGAAGATTGCTGTGCAGTAGTTACATCAGCAAATAGCTCATGCTTCAATAATGATTCCTGAGTTACAACTATAATATTTGAACTAAAATGTTTACATGTGTCGATTATATATCTAATAATTGGCTTTTCTGCTATGGTTTGAAAAAATTTTGGAGTTTTTGAATTCATTCGGGTTCCTTTTCCTGCCGCTAATATAACAAAATTAATTGACATAGTCCAACACATAAAAACCGATAATACACAAATGTTATCATGATGTTTTTATAAAATCAAACATATCACATTAATCCATTTCGCTATACTCAAGAGCCTCACACGAAGACGAGACTCTTTGTTGAAGGTAAGGTTAATCTGCCCAAGTATAGGATGTGCTATTTTTATCGTTATATTCAGCAAGAGTCATCCTTTTCTCTCCGGATTCTAATGCGGAAGCTATTTTTTTCACGACAGCCCAATTAAGCTTTGTATCGATATAAAATCCTGTAGAGGTATTCCCTTCCATAATCCCATTAGTGCCTATATAGTTAGCTGAACCACTACCAGGGGTAATCATATTTTCTTGGCCATCAATATATCTGACATTCATTATCCAACATTTTGCTCCTTCCATATATAATGTATAAAGATTTCTTTCACCCGATTTCGTATCTATGATTAAGCGGCTTTCTTTGGTTGTTAATGTTGTCGGATCAATACCAATAACTAAACATAACAGATCATATCTTCTGACCCAACAATCGCTCTCATCATCGTAGGTATAGGAGAAGACATCGTCATGGGCATAG
>CAJUOM010000031.1 GCA_910588255.1 uncultured Alphaproteobacteria bacterium | reverse complement strand
ACTCCTGACCGACTGCTTAGAAGGCAGTTGCTCTATCCGACTGAGCTACTAGCGCATTATATGATAATACTAACTTCTTAGATTTTTGTCAATCTTTTTTGTTCATATTTTTTCAAGTTTGTTCACAAAAGTTCATAAATGTAGTATTATGTAGTATTGATACAAATTCTTGCAGTAATTACTCAAGGAAATTTAAAACGCCAAAAGGGAGGTTGGTACAAAGTAAAGCATGCTCAGCAATATTCAATACTACAAATTACTACAAAATTGACTGTTTTAAATTATTTTGTAGTATTTAGGTTGGAAAAATACAATTTACCATTATATTACAATGGGTTATGTTAAGTTGTTCCCTTTAATGAGTAGTTTTGTGACTCATATAATGAAAATATGGATACTACAAAAATACCAATAAAGGAGAAAAACATGAAAAAATGTAGTAATGCTTATCAAACTGACAAAAGATACGCAGGGGTCAGAAGAAAAAGTTTAGGGGTTCTGGCGGGCTTTGGTGAAGACTTCTCTTATTACATTCAATACAGGGATAAATTCACCGGAAAAGTCGTGATGAATAAAGTCGGGAATGAATCTGAAGGTTGGAACTTCAGATCCGCTTACTTGGAAAAAGAGAAAAGGATGATGATGCCAGATCAATGTCCGACAGAAGAAGTTGTTCCCGGTGATGCCACTATCTGGGAAATTTGGCTTGACTATGTAAGTTTTTACGATGATAGAACTGAAACCATTAAAACACAAAAATTTTACATGAATAAGCTAAAATCCTTTCATAAATTAAGGGTATCTGAACTAAATAACAGAATGATACAAGATTATCAAAAAAAATTAATGAAAGAAACATGCAGAACAGGCAAGCCCTATGCTGCACAATCTATTGTTCATATTATGAAACAATTAAGAAAACTTATTAATTTTGGAGTAAAAAGGGAACTTTGTGAGCCTAATCCAAAGTTACACTTTGATTTGCCCAAAGTAGATAATCAAAAAACTGAATTTCTGAATGATGAACAATTAAAAAGATATATGGAAGTTCTTGATTCTTATCCTAATATTCAGGTCCGTATATTCTTAAAAATAGCTCTTTATACTGGCATGAGAGGCAAGGCTATCTTAGGACTTAAATGGTCTGATATTAATTTTGAAGACAACATGATAAAATTAAGAGCGGATAACTCCAAAAGCCAACGGACTGATTATATTCCGCTTCCTGATAAAGTAAAAACAGAAATTCAAAAACTCCCTCATTATTCTGAATACTTATTCCCAAATAATAAGGGAGGGCATATTAACTCTTTTAAAAAATCAGCCCAAAAAGTAAAAGAGTTGGCAGGACTTCCAAAAGATTTCAGAGCCGTCTATATGCTCAGACATAATTTTGCTACACATCTAGCCAATTCAGGAAAAGTGGACCTTTATACCATTCAGAAACTTATGACGCATCATAGCCCAAAAGTAACTCAAAGATATGCTCATCTCATGGATAAAACTCTAAAGGAAGGTTCTAAAGTTATTGAAGATTTATTCTCACAAGCGGAATAATTCTTTTGTTGAAAAGAGCAATGCGGTATAAATTCCCCTTCTTATACTGAATAATCCTTTCCCTCTTATGAAGAAATTTATAAGAGGGTTTTCTTTAAAAAATAAACCCCCAGTATTTTTACTGAGGGTTAGAGAAGGGGGGTTTAAGGAGGACAGGTTCTATTTTTATTATAGACAATTTTTATTTGAAAAAATGTTCACATTTATTCTTTTTTGTTTATTACACATTTTTCTTCGCTTCTTCGCTTTCTACAATCTGTCTTATACATTTTTATTGAAAATAAATCTGCATAATTCCCATACTATATAATTAAAATAAAAATAATTAGTTGGTGGAAAATTATGCCTATACTTTATGGGAAGAACTGTTATGATAGTGATAGACTTATTAATTATACGCAGACATATGTTGGGGAATCCCGGGATTCTATTATAACCGGTTTCTTTCCTCTTTGTCCAAGCAATATCAAAATAATCAATAAAATAAGTTCATGCAGGTCAAGAGCTTTGATTCAGGTGTTCGATTATTTCCTTGAACATTATTATTATACTTATGATTATAACAGTATCTCGTTTTTCGGTTTCAGCCCTGAAATCTTAGAGCTTATAAATAATAACAAAGAATTTTTTTTCAATAATCATATCAAGATTGATGCTGCGAGGATTTTGACTTTTACCCCTAATAATCAAGGTTCATGTTTGATTTTCCAAAAAGAGATTAGAAATCTATCCCTTAAAAGACGTCTTTGGGATAATTCGCCGGGGGAAACTAATTGTTCATTTTATATCAATGATGATTATGAAATTAACTATCATTTGATTTGCAAAAAAAGTAATAACAATAACATATTCCCGAAATTCAACTTAAAAATATTAACCAGAATGATGATAAAAAAGAAACTTCTGGATATGGATGTTCCTAACCTTACAAGAGATTTCTTTTTCCAATACCTTAAAGTTTTGTCTAAGGACAACTATTTAATAAAGGATTTACTTGCTGATGCAGAACAAAATATTTCTTCTTTATATGTTCCTATAGCCTTTTCAGAATTACAAAACAGCTATAATAAGGCTATGCTGCTTCAAAAGCATAAAATTGAAACGTATAAGAAGACTAATCTATACACTTTAAGCCAGTCCTATACTCTTGCTAAAATTAAGAAATATGTCGAGCCTAATCTGTTTAATAGATTCCTGCAACATAACGATATGATTGGACAGGATAAAGATAGAATTCATTTTAAAGAAAATGAAAGGGCATATCTCTTTTTCTGTGACTACTACGAAGCAACTATTGAAAATGATGGAATTTATTATTTTATTGATGACTATGTTAAACTTGTCTTGGAAGTAAAAGAAAAATTTAATCTAAACATTAAGACCTTCTCAGGATTGAAAAAACAACATGATAGATTGATAGAGGTGCTTTTAAAAAGGAAGGCAAAGGGTAATAAAAAATCCCTTATCAGGACTAAATCAATATTTGATACTTTGACTTTGCCTAAGCAATTCATTCCTCTGACAACAGAATTTACCCTTCAGCTCGAAGGGTTGAAGCAGCATCATTGTGTTAAAACAAGGGCAGATGATATAAAAAAGAACCGGTGCAGAATATTCTGTTTTGATTTAAATGATAAGCACTACACTATTGATATAAGATACCGTAATTCAAAATTTTATATTTATGAAATGCGGGGAATATGTAATACTTCTGCTGATAAGGAATCTATTGAATATGTCCAATCATTTCTTGATAAAATTAATAAGGAAAGCTCAAAATGAACTGACAGGAGACTTATATGTGGTTTTTAGATGAATTTGAGGATAAGTTATCTAGCTGTGAGTCTTGTACCAAAAGAAATACATGTACAAAGGAAAAATACCATGAAGATTGCCATGACCTTGATATGGAAGTTTTCAAACAACTAAGAGAAGAAGTTTTCAAGAGGTTCAATACCTTTCTGCTGTTTATTCCTCTTGATATAAAAAGAGTTATTGTCAATTTTATCTTTCTAATAGCCTTTACTCTTCTTGTTCTGTTATTTTATCTATAAGATTACATATTTTTCAGAGTATATAATAGTTAGAAAAGGAGATAAAATATGAGAACATTAGCAGCGATTAAAGAAATCCAACGAATTGAGCCCGTCGAAGGGGCTGATCTTATTGAAAAAGCCATTATTGGTGGTTGGCAGGTCGTTGTCAAAAAGAATGAATTTAAAAAAGGTGACAAAGTTGTCTACTTTGAGATTGACAGCTTTATCCCTTATGAACTTGCCCCATTTCTTTGCAAAGATAAAATCCATGAATTTAATGGCGTCAAAGGTCATAAGTTAAGAACTGTTAAATTAAAAGGCTGTTTATCTCAAGGACTCATCTTACCCTTGGATATCCTTCGCAACGACACTTATGACTTGGGTCAGGATGTGTCCGATATCCTTGGTATTCAGAAATATGAAGTTGTTGAAATTGACAATTCCGGGCTTCTCAGGTCTTCTTTTCCTTCTAATATTCAAAAGACCGACCAGGAAAGAATCCAAAATCTTTCACTTTCTGAATATTATGACCAGTATGAGGTTACTGAAAAGCTGGAAGGAACTTTCTGTACCATTTATTGGAATGACGCCAATGAGCTTCAAGTCTGCTCCAGAAACTATGCCTTGAAAGACCCCGTTAATTCTGCTTATGGACAAATTTTGAATAAATATAAAGATGTTCTTAAAAGAAAACTTCCCAAAAATTTAGCATTGCAAGGTGAGATTTGTGGTCCTCAAGTTTCCGGGAATATCTATGGGCTTATTAAATTTGAGTTCTATCTTTTTGATATCTATGATACCAATACCCATAGTTATCTTACCAAAGAAAAAAGAGATGCTGTATTGCAGCAAATCAATCAGGATGAAGAAATAAAAATTCCGGTCTGTCCTGTTGTTGATGCTGCATTTAATATGACTGATAGCCTGACCATGGATAAACTTCTTGATTATGCCAATGGCTATTCCATTATTAATCCTAAAGTCAGAAGAGAAGGCTTGGTATTTAAAAGCCTGACTACCTCTGATAGGTCATTCAAAATTATTTCTAATGAGTATCTTTTGAAATCCAAAAAGACAGAAAATTTCAAACACTCTGAAAAGGAATCTACAACCGGTCTAAGCCCAAGTTAATTATATAAAGAAAGCGGGGAAATTCCCCGCTTTCTTTGTTGTATTCATTTTATGGTCTGTAGTTAATTTCATCATAACTCTTTGAGTTTTCAGGAAATTCATCTTCATTAATATAGATAAATTCTTTCCCCTTTGTCATGGTAAAGTTTTTATCAAGTCTTTTAACAAGCTCTAAAGTATCAAAGCTGCTGTTAAGATAATATTTAATCATAAAAGAAATATTATCATATCTGACAGTATAATATTTTTCGGCTTTATCAAGGATTTTTTTTCTTTCATCAAATGAAGCTTTCATATAATTACTTTTTGCGGGATCAAATTCTTGCATAAAGTCAAACAGTTTATCATTTTTGATAAGTTCTTTGACAAAAAACTCCGTAAAGAAGGCAAATTTCACACTTTCGGTGTTATCAAACTTATGGAAGTCGATATCATAATTATGAGCTTCCAATGTGAAATCATTGAAGGCTGAATAGAAATGAGTAAAAATAGAATTTCTAAGTTTTTCAATCTGTTGGGTGTTCTCTGAATCAGCAAGATGATCATAATATGTGCCAATCATGCCAATAATATTTTCTACAGGTTTTTCAAAATTGATATAATTCATATTTTCATTAAACTTATTCATATCCTTTTCTGAAAAGAGATAATTACAAAGTTCAATTTGTTTTTTTTCTGATAGATGAGGAATAATATCATTAAGAGAACAAGTTATAAACACAGATTCTTCCTCTTCAAACCATTTGGCAACCTCAAAAGATTTGTCTAAATTAAGAAGTTTAAAAAGCATATTATATGAAAGGTCTGATTTGTGTTGATTAATGACAAAAGTTGCATCTTTGAGATCTTCTTTTTCTCTGCACTTTATAGTATGGACATATGTAATGTCTGTACCAAACTTTTGTGCGAAATATAAATTTGCAGCTCGATAAAAATCTTGGACAAAATTTTGAAATATCTCTTTACTTTTTTCAGAATGGAAATCTTCAACTTTGTGTTTATCAATAAAATCAATAAGGGAAAGAAATCCTCTCATTTCTTCTCTTGAAAAAATCTTTGTATAAAATTCGATATCAAAAGGTTTATCTGACCATGCATTAATCTTCCGGGGGTCCATATTATAAAAACCAGTTTTATCTAATGCAGGTTTTATACATTTTGAAAACAGAGTAACACATTTTTTAAGATCTATTGACAATGGATCAAGAGTTTCTGGAGGTAAATCCGCAGTTATTGTTTTTGTTTCATTATTTGTTTCGGTTGTGATGATTTTTTCCTTAGATTTTCTATTAAAACTAAACATAAAAACTCCTTTAGCTAAATGAAATATAAAATTATTATATGAAAAATTTTAATAAAGAACATCTGCATCTATGATGGACTAAAAACATGGATGGAATACTTCTCATATTTTTTTTGTTAGGGAGGCATGGAAATTCCCCACTTTTTTGTAAGATTGGATCTGTGAAAAAATCTCCAGCCCTAATGATATTGTATCTTTAGATTTTTTAAATAATTCATAACATATATACATAACAAAAATATTATAGAAGGATTGGTGATTACCATGGGAAAAGAATTATCTACTTGGGTTCCTTTTAGAAAGAGAACCATTAAAATTTTAACTGACTATAATTACAACACAAAAGAAATAAACTTTATTCATATTGCTTTGAACGATATATTTTCAAAGACAATCCTGGAAAATATTCTTGCTTCAGGAGTAATTGAAAAAGGTGCAATCAGAGGTAAATATTTATTTGCTCCTGCTGATGAAATCAAATCTAAAATCTTTGAAGACAAATTACTCAATGTTGGTCTTTCTGATGATCAGAAAAGATTAGGCAGCAACATGGTAGATATTCTTGTTGAAAGGGCTGTTCATAAAAGCAACATCGAAATCAACTTCTATAATATGGGTGTAACGCCTCAGATTAATGATGATTTGACGGTATCATGGGACAACCTTTGCAAAGTTTTGGCAAGAAGTCCTCAGAGTCTTTACACAGGAATACTTAAACTAAAAAAACTTTGGGTAACGACCTCTTTGACCGGCATTTTATTAAGACTGGATCTTCCAAATACAATGATAGTCATGTGACAGAATTTAAACTCACCCAATATGGGCTTAATTTATTGGCTGGAGATTATAAACTTTTTTACGCCCAGGAAAAACTTCAAGCATACAATAAAGCTTTTAGTGATAAGCAGCAGAATTTGATTGAAGAAAACAACAAACTCAAATCCATGACTGAAAGTTCCAGAACGGGATTTGCTGAAAAGATTGCCAAGATATCCGAATTGTCAAGCAAGGAAATCAAAGAAGTGATGAAAGAGCTTGAAACTGCTACCGGTATAAACATGAAGAATGTTGATAAGCTGCCTATTGAGACATTCAATGTAGTCAATAAGGCTGTGGATAAGATGCTCAATAATCTTGAATATTGGGAAAGTGTCAGACCCATGTAATAAACATGGTATATAATACTTAGTCAGAGTTCCTGACCTTTCATTCTGATGCCGAATGAAAAATTTGCAGGCAATGCAGGAGAATCAGGACATATATTGTGGCAGTCCCGGGCTGCCCTTTATGTTACAAGGAGAATATATTATGTTTCTCTTTCAAGAATGGATAAATCATTTAGAACCACATGAGGCAGCAAGCATAAGGCATAAAAATATGCAGATGTTTCATGTCCTTGAACCTATTTTTAAAGCTAAATTTGCTGAATGGGAAAAAGAATATTATGAACAAAATAAACCTTATGAACCAAAGGAACTGAATAAATAAGAATATTCCATATGGGGAATAAAAAAGACTGCAACTTGGCAGTCTTTTTCTTTGTAGCCTTTAGCGACAATAAACCACCAGCTAAGCAGGTGGAATTAAAAATCTTTAGATACAAGAATGTCCTCCTTTGGTATACATTTG
>CAJUOM010000030.1 GCA_910588255.1 uncultured Alphaproteobacteria bacterium | reverse complement strand
GTAAAGCCACTTATGAGGAAATCAAGGATTATGTGTTGGAGCATACGGGATTGAAAGTCAGCAATCTTTATATTGCACAGGTAAAGCAGAAATGTGGGATTATCGAGAGGGTGAACTATAATCTGCCAAAATCAGAAAATTCCAGACAGCCGAAATGTCCGTCAGAGAAAGAAGCGGCTATAAAGGAGGCGTTGGAGCATTTTTGGATGATTTAACGTATCAATGGTAGGATGTTTTTTCATAGATTTGTAGCTTGGAGTACTATCGCTAATTTCCTATGTAGTGAAGTTGGGATGGAAGATTAATATATTTATATGTTAATAGACTTTAGGAGCAAAGTCGTATAAAATATGCTTAAGATGGAGGATGAGAATTTGGTTAGGAAAGACTAAGCAAATTCAATCAATTTGTGTATGTGAAAATAAAATGTTAGATGCTATA
Source organism: uncultured Alphaproteobacteria bacterium (assembly GCA_910588255.1). Taxonomy (GTDB): domain Bacteria; phylum Pseudomonadota; class Alphaproteobacteria; order RUG11792; family RUG11792; genus MGBC162888. The sequence continues at coordinate 8,054 of CAJUOM010000030.1, read as the reverse complement.
GAAAATGATATTATTCCATATGCAAATATTTATTGGATTATAGGGAGAAAAGTTATTATGCATATATCAAAAGTGAATGTATTCAATTATAGGTTGTTAAATCAGACAAGTGTTAGTTGTGAGAAAGATTTATCCTTGATTATTGGTAAAAATAATTGTGGTAAAACATCATTTTTATCAGTTTTAAGCAAATGTATTGGTAATAAAAGTGAAGTGGGAAATTTTGATTTTAATGATTTTAGTACCTTATTTCAAAAGAAATTATATAAAGTTGTAAAAGGAGAATCAGCTTTTAAAGAAGAAGAACTTACAGGAATTAGAGTTGACTTTTATATTGAATACAATGAAGATGATGATTTGTCGAATATTAGTAAATTGATGTTAGATTTAGAACCACAAAACACGACTGTAATTTTGCGATTTGAGTATGTATTGAAAAATAATCTTCAAAAACTGATAGAGCAGTTTACTAAATATGAAACAGATAGGACAACCCTTAATTCTGAAATGGCTTTTGAACGGTTCATTAAAAAGAATCATAAAAAGTATTTTGAATTTATGAGATATAGTGTGTTATATGATTATAAAAACAAGAAAATAGATAACACGATATTTAAATATCTAGACAATAAGGATATAGATTTATCAAAAGTAATTGCCTTTAATTATGTGAGTGCAAGAAGAAATGTTTCTAATGCGACGGATTTAGAGCTTTCTGCATTAGCAAGTACTTATTATGAGAAATCAAAGAATCAAGAAGAAAATAATGTTACTACACTAAATTTTGAAAAAAAAGTAGATGAGACGGATAGAGCATTTGATGATATATATTCAGAGACTTTTAAAAAACTTATGGATAAATTATCTAAATTTGGTGGAATTAAAAAGAATGAAAATATTGTAAAAGTCATTTCGCAAATACAAGTGTCAAAACTTCTAAAAGATAATACAACAGTTGTATATGACGATCAATCAAATTTTTTGCCAGAGAATTATAATGGTTTGGGATATTTAAATCTTTTTAGCATTATTATGAAAATAGAAACTATAATGAGTGACTTTAGAAAAGACAATAAGAAAGACGAGCAACCAGCAGATATAAATATTCTTTTTATTGAGGAACCAGAGGCACATACTCATCCACAAATGCAATATGTATTTGTAAAAAATATAAAGAATTTATTGAGAGAAGGAAAAAAGATTGGTGATTCCGAAAGAACTATAAATTTACAGACATTTATGACGACTCATTCTTCACATATTGTAGCTGAAAGTGAGTTTGATGATATTAAATATTTTGTTAAAGAGACAAATTTCAATGGGTTTAATGTCGTTTCAAAAAATCTTAAAGACTTAAGAACATTATATCAAAAAGAAAAAGGAGAGAATAATAACCACTTTAAATTTTTAAAACAATATCTAACATTAAATAGGTCAGAAGTTTTCTTTGCAGATAAAATTATTTTAATAGAAGGGGATACAGAGCGTATTTTACTTCCGGCAATGATAAAAAAGATTGACCAAGATAATAATTATGATATTCCTTTGATGTCTCAAAATATTTCGATAATTGAAGTGGGAAATTATTCAGAGATATATTCTACATTTATAAAATTTATAGGAACTAAAGTGTTAATTATAACTGATATAGATACATATTCTTTCACGGATGATGTCGATGATAATGGAAAACCTAAGAAAAATAGAGATGGTAGTATAAAGAAAAAGCAAACACCGTGTAGAGTATCTGACGGTAAATATACTAGTAATAGTTCTTTGAAATTTTATTTAAAGGATCAGCTTGAAACTAATACGGGAACTGAAAAAGACATATTGACTAATTTAGAGTTAAGAGAAAAAGTAGTTTCTGCTGATGAAGTTTACAATGAAGAAACTGGTAAAACGGAAATCGTTTGGAAAGCTGATAAAGATGGAAAGGTTTTGATTGTTTATCAAATAGGTGAAGTGAATCATGAGGGGGTGACATATAATGCAAGAAGTTTTGAAGATGCATTTTTTCATATTAACAAAAAACTATTTACTGAATTAGATGAAGATGATAATGAAAAGAAAATTCAAAAATGCACAGAGACATTTCAAGGGCTGAAAAATATAGAGTTAATTTTTGATAATAAAAAAGATAGTTTTGATTTAGCGAAAGATTGTGTCAATAAAAAGCCGTCTTTAGCAATGGATATTTTGTTGAATAGCAAGAGCGATGATAAAAATGATTTTATTAATTGGCAGGTGCCCCAATATATTAGGGAGGGATTGGAATGGTTGCAGAAAGATTAGAGAAAGAAGTTATACAAATATTTGAACTTATTGATGATAACAGGAATTTTCTTTTAAGCGGAGGAGCAGGCAGTGGAAAAACGTATTCATTAGTATCTGTGATTAATGAAATTTATAATAGAAATCCAATAGCAAAAATTGCTTGTATAACGTATACGAATGCCGCTGTTCATGAAATTGAAAATCGTGTTTTAAACAAGAAAATAAGGATTTCTACAATACATGATTTTTTATGGGATAATATTTCACCTTTTCAAAACGAATTGAAAACAACTCTTATTGAAAGTATTAATAATCCTGAAGTAAAGTATAAAAATATAACAGTAGAACTTCCATATAACAATGAATTTAAAGATGGGGTAAAATATGCTGAATTTTTGCGTTTATCAGATGGATATATATCACATGATGAAATAATTACTTTAGCAAATCAAATGTTTAAGAAATATCCTAAACTATGTGATATATTGAATAATAAATATGATTATATTTTAGTAGATGAATATCAAGATACTTTTCCAGAAGTTATAGAGATTTTATTGGTGTGTTTATCAAAGAGCAAGAAACGCAGTATAATTGGATTTTTTGGTGATTCCATGCAATCTATCTACGATGATGGCGTTGGAGATTTAAATAATTATATTGAATCTGAAATTGTTTTTGAGGTGCAAAAAAGTCAAAATCGTAGAAATCCACAATCGGTTATAAGCTTAAGTAATAAATTGCGAATAGATAAATTGGAACAGGTTCCTTCTGAGGACGAAGATGCTCCGAATGTGAAAGACGGAAAAGTAAAAGAAGGAACGATTAAATTTATATATGGAGATATTTTATCCATAGATTCGATAAAAAAGAAAGAGTACTTTGCAGGATGGGATTTTAGCAATCCGAAAGAAACAAAAGAGTTAAGATTGACCCACAATTTAATTGCATCTAATGCTGGATTTCCTAAACTTATGGAGATATATGATAAAGATCCTTTTTTAAAACTTAAGAAGGAGTTTATAAAATATATTAAAGGGAAAGAAATAACTGTTGATGAAACACAAACTTTCGATGAAGTAGTAAATTCTGTAGATTGGATATTCTCGAATAGAGTACGAGATGTTAGTAAGAGAGGAAGAAAACAGATTGAGGTTTTTTTGGAAAATACTGAAAATGCAAAATATTATGATTTAGTCAAAGACAAACCTTTTAGTATGGTAAGACGAATATATTTTGATAAAGATAATCTTATTTCGGATAAAAAGGAAATAGATGAAGAAAGGTCAACGCAATCAAAGCGTGATAAGCTTATTCGACATTTATTTAAAATTCAATCAATAGTAGAATTTTATGAGATGAAAGATTATAATGAGTTTATTCGGAAAACATCATTTAGAATTAGAAGTCAATTAGATAAAAGGAGGATAAAGGAAAAAATTGATACTATTGTTGGTATGAAAAAAAGTACAATAGCTGAAGTGATATCATATGCACATGAGAGTGGCTTGTGTTTAAAGGATGATAATATTGAAAATTTTATTAAGGAAAATGAGTATCTATATACCAGAGTTTCTAATGTTGAATATGAAGAATTTATAAATTTATATGCGTATTTGGAAGGGTATTCTCCTTTTTCAACGCAACATAAAATCAAGGGAGAAGAATTCAAAAATGTATTGGTAATTCTAGATAATGGGAAATGGAATGATTATAATTTTGAGTATTTATTTGACCCTTCACATGTAAAATGTAATCAATCTGTACGAATGCGAACACAAAAATTATTTTATGTGTGCTGTACACGTGCAATGGAAAATTTAGTGGTATATTGTAAAAAACCAACGGAATCTATGATAAGTACTGCTGAAAAATGGTTTGGTAAAGATAATTGTCAAGAAATTTAAAAATTTGGAAATATATTTTTGTTAAACTATTGTGTTGATACAAAAGAAAACCTCGTAGAAATCCTTTGTTTTAGACACTTTGCAAAGCATTTCATGTTCAATTCGGAGGATAAAAAAACCGAAATAAGCACATCAAAAGCTACTTTGACATTTCGGTGGCAGTTGATATTGAGTGTGGGAACACAAACAGAAGATAAAGGGTTTGGGTAATCAACGTGTCTATGTAGTATCCACTTTGCTGATAAAAAGCGGGCAACAAGCTCTTAGAAATTGAATGGGATAAGCGTATCATTAGAGATAGTGGTACTCTTATTTTTTGGGTTGAATCGTACCTTTGATTGGTTTGAGATTTATCTATAATAATGAAACAAAAAAGGTTGGTGTTGATTATGGGAGAAAAGAAAAATCATTTGTATGTGGATAGTCAAGAACGGAGCATTTTATTACATATGAGTGTAAGCATGTGCAGCTGGCGACACAGGAAGATTTTGATAGGTTCTGAGAATAATTTTTTGTGAAATGCATAAAATATTCCCAACTTTATTCCCAATGTGTTATAATGATTATATTGGGAATAAAAGTTGGGAAAAGGATGATAATTTATGAATATCGAAAAATTAGTTTTAGATTTATGTGCATATGACGATGAACAGGAATGGTTTGAATTTAAAGAAAACTGGTTTCAGCCAGAAGTTCTGGGTGAATATATATCAGCATTGTCAAATGCAGCAGCTTTTCATTATAAGACACAAGCATATTTTATATGGGGTGTAAATGATGAAACTCATGAAATTGTAGGTACGACATTCAATCAGTATTGTGATCATAACAAAGAGCCATATCAAAATTTCTTGGCAAGAAATTTGTCACCAAGTATCAACTTTTCATTCGAGGAAGGAACCGTTGATAATAAAAGAGTTGTTGTATTGGTGATTCCGGCTGCAGAGGAGATACCAACGGCTTTTAAAGAAAAGAGATACATTCGTATTGGATCTTCTAAAGCAAATTTAAAGGATTATCCCAAAAGGGAAATTCAGTTATTTAAAATTTTAGATGGGAGAGTGGAGACGATTGAAACATTACCGGCAAAATATCAGGAACTGACATTTTCTAAATTGTTTGGATATTATGGTTCAAAAGGAATCGTACTAAATGAAAAGACCTTTGAGAAAAATCTTGGATTAAGGAATAAGGATGGAGAATATAACCTGTTGGCACAGCTACTTTCAGATAATTCACATTTCCCGTTACGAGTATCAATTTTTGAAGGAGAAACCAAAGGTTCTAATTTATTCTCTGTACGAGAATTTGGTAATAATTGTTTGCTCTATACTTTGGATGAGGTTTTAAGATATGCAGATGTATTAAATTTGATTCAGACAGACGAGAGCGAGCGTGTTGTGGAGCGTCCAGAAACACCTCTGTTTGATAACAAAGCTTTTAGAGAAGCAATTATAAATGCTATTCTGCATAATCTGTGGATTAGTGGAAATGAACCTATGATTTCTGTATTCTCAAACAGAATTGAAATCTTATCGAGAGGAACGTTGGCACCGGCACAGACTATGGAAGGATTTTTCTTGGGAGAATCAATTCCAGTAAATGAAAAGCTATCAGAGATCTTTTTGCAGTTGCATATCAGTGAGAAGTCTGGTCGAGGAGTGCCTAAGATTATTGAAACTTACGGAAAGGAAGCATTTACTTTTAGAGAAAATTCCATCGTTGTAACAATCCCGCTTCAGAAGATTAAAAAAGTTGGGAAAAAAGTTGGGGATAAAGTTGGGGATAAAGTTGGGAATAAAAAAGGATTAAATTCAAGAAGGCAAAGAATTATTACAGAAATGAGAGATAATCCTAATATTACCACAAGTGAATTACATCAAATACTGGAAATTAGTGAAACAGCAGTGGAAAACAATCTTACATTCCTGAAAGAGAATGGATATGTAGAAAGAGTTGGATCTAAAAAGACTGGTTATTGGAAAGTGCTTGAGTAAGCTGTTAAAAATTATATAAAAATGAGATGAAGCATCTATCAAAAATGGTAGGTGCTTTTACTATGCAAGGAAGTGAGAAAATGTACAAATTTGGTATAAAGGAGATTTCAAAAGAAGAGGGGCTGTCGCTTTAACGATTAATAAATCGTGAAACGACAGTTTCCTTTTTGCAGTTTTTTCTATATGGTTGCTCTATTTCCGTTAAAAAAATAACATCTTCGTAAAAAAGCCGTGAGGCTGTAAAAAATCCTGTGTCTATGGAAAGCAAGACTTTCTGATATGAATTAGATATGTAAAGAATTACTTGTCGGTTTAACATTTTTATTGTTGTCGATTTGCTGTCGAAGAGTTCCTTGTATTTATAGTATAACCATATCAGGAAAATATATACAATTCTTTCTGTTTTTTTGCATGACTATTAAGACCCTGTATGATTGCCTTTTTGTGGGCGCTGCCCACACCTGGCCTCCGGAATAAGTCTGGAGATTTTGGGCAATAATACAGAGGCCGATGGAATAGGAGTGGGATGGTTTGTTTTAAGTATCTGCCATCCCACCTTTTATTTTACAGATAATCGGTAATTCGTTCTCCATACAAAACAATCAATTGATTTAATACCTGATCCCAATTCCGATATCGCTGTGTCCATTTTTTCACTATATTTTTACTGGCCAGATATAACATTTTTTCTAAAGACGTATCACTTGGAAATACACTTTTTGTTTTGGTGACTTTCCGGTACTGGCGGTTTACTCCTTCTATGATGTTCGTCGTGTACATGATGCGCCGGATATCTTCAGAGAATTGAAAAAAGGAACTCACATCTTCCCAGTTATTTTCCCAATTACTAATGGCATAAGGATACTTTTTCCCCCATTTTTCTTTGATAGTATCCAATTCTGTCAGTGCCGCTGATTCCGTCGGCGCATGGTAAACAGCTTTGAAATCTGTAGAAAACTTCTTCAAATCATTATAATTGATATACTTGAAAGAATTCCGCAGCATATGGATCACACACCGCTGGATCTCTGCCTGAGGATAGACTGCCTGTATGGCTTCTTTAAAGCCCGGAAGCCCGTCTACGCAGAAGAACATCACATCTTTTACGCCCCGGTTCTTCAGATCATTTAACATGCCGAGCCAGAACTTGCTGGTCTCGTTTGCACCTACTGTAATGCTTAAAATATCCTTATATCCTTCCACCGTAACTCCCAATACAATGTATGCGGCACGATTCAGTATCCGTCCATCTTCCCGAACTTTATAGTGGATACAGTCCATGAAGACGAAGGGATAAACAGGATTCAGGGGGCGGGACTGCCACTCTTTTACTTGTGGGAGGATCTTGTCTGTAATCTTGCTGACCATTTCAGCAGACATTTCAACCCCGTACAGATCATTGATCTGGTCATGGATATCACGAGTACTCATTCCGCGTGCATAAAGTGAAATGACTTTCTCTTCCATGCCAGAAATATCTCTCTGGTATTTGGGGATCAGCTTTGGTTCAAACTCTCCATTCCTGTCTCTTGGGACATCAAGCTGGAATTCCCCATACTGGCTTTTCAGGGTTTTAGGGGAATGGCCGTTCCGTTTGTTATCTGTCAGCAAGCCACCCTTTTGATTTTTCTCGTAACCAAGGGTAGCATCCAGTTCTGCTTCCATAAGCTCCTGAAGGATGTCTTTGAAACTCTCTTTGAGAAGAGAATAAACATCTGATACGCTGTTAATGTTGTTTTGTGAAATAATCTGTCGGATCTGCTCCTTTGCAACTGCCATAAAAACACTCCTTTTCTATAAGAATTGTCATATCTTAATTCTTACCAAAAAGGAGCCATTTTCTTCCAAAAACACAAATTAATTTACACTACCA
>CAJUOM010000029.1 GCA_910588255.1 uncultured Alphaproteobacteria bacterium | reverse complement strand
AAAGTCCCATAAAATTTTAGGGTTTTTTCCTGGCTTTACAAAAACTTTTGTTAATACAATAAAAATTATTCTTCATTACTATTATTATAATGCTCTTTTGTTATTATTGCTTGTTTGGGACAAATTTTTCGGCATAATCTGCAATAACAACATTTTTCTTTGTTCCATATTGGAAATTCTCCCGGATTTAACCTTATAGACAGATTAGGACAAATATTCTCACATAAGCGACATTTTATACATTTATCCTTATTGATTGTTACAATTTCTCTAAATTTTTCTGAACGATTTATATTTAATAAATTTTTAGTAACAGGTTTCCGAAAACAATTCTTTACGCCAATCCAAAACGCTCCAAAAATATCTCCTAATATTACTAATTTTAAAAATTCTTTTATCATAGATCAAAAGAATGTGTGCAAAGGGTTTTTTATCCTCTGCACATTAATAAATTATTTTATAAAAGAAGCAACTTCTTCCGCAAAGTTTGTTTCTGTTTTTTCAATACCTTCTCCTAAGATAAATTTCACAAATTCAGAAATTTTAACATTAAATCCATTCTTACTGTTAAATGAGTCAATAACATCTTTTACCTTAGATTTACCATCCATAACGAAAACTTGTTCGAGAAGCGCTGTTTCCTCAAAGTATTTCTTAACTTGTCCTTCAGCCATTTTTTCAGCTATATTATCAGGTTTCCCAAGTTCTTTTGCTTTTGCTATAGCTATTTCCTTTTCTTTCGCTATAATATCTTGCGGAACACATTTTGGACAGAGATAAGTCGGATTAGCTGCAGCAATATGCATTGCCAGCTTTTTTCCCAATTCCCCTAGTTTTTCAGGACAAAACTCACCTTCCGCTTCAAAAGCGACTAAAACGCCAATCTTTCCCATTTCAGAAGCAGTTGCATTGTGAATATAAGAAGCGATAAGTCCATTTTTCACTTCCAATTTCTTAGCTCTTCTGAATGTCATATTTTCTCCAATAAGCGAGATTAAATGATCTATCTGCTCTTTAACAGTGTTTCCTGATGAAAGCTTTTCATTTATGACGTTTTCATTCTTTAAAGCTACTTTTGCTATTTCACGAACCAAATTTTGGAATTTATCATTTCGCGCGATAAAGTCAGTTTCTGAATTCACTTCTACAACGGCGCCAGATTTTTTGTCATCAGAGATAATAACGGAAACTAAACCATCTGCGGCTGTTCTGGATGACTTTTTAGCCGCATCCATAAGCCCCTTCTTACGCAAATATTCTTCTGAGCTTTCCAAATTTCCATTATTCTCAATAAGAGCCTTCTTGCAATCCATCATACCCGCGCCTGTTTTGTCACGAAGCTGTTTTACTAATTGTGCTGTAATTTCCATAATTATTTCCTCAATATAAATTTCTTAATTATTAGTCTGTTCATTTTCTGTTTCTGACTTTTCTTCAGTTGTTTCAACAACAGTTTCTGAAGCTCCTAAATCAACTCCTGATTTTTCCAGACCTTTTTGTAAACCTTCAAGAATCGCAGAAGAAAACAAATCGCAATATAATTCAATAGCTTTTGTTGCATCGTCATTTCCAGGGATTGGATAAGTCACATCATCAGGACAAGAGTTTGAATCAACAACAGCAACCACAGGAATGCCAAGTTTTTTGGCTTCACTAATAGCTATTGATTCACGTATAGTATCAATTACGATAATCAAATCTGGAAGCCCTCCCATTTCACGAATCCCCCCAAGAGCTAATTCCAATTTTTCATGATCTCTTTGAAGTTGTAGAATTTCTTTTTTTGTTAAGCCAACAGGTTTCTCAATCTTTTCTTCAAGAGTTTTTAGCCTTTTGATAGATTGGTTAATCGTTTTCCAGTTGGTAAGCATACCTCCAAGCCACCTATGATTAACATAATATTGACCGCATTTTTGTGCAGATTCTTTAATCTTATCTGCTGCTTGTGTTTTCGTTCCAACAAATAAAACCCTACCATAATTTGAAACAACATCTTTAATTACATTCAAAGCATTTTCAAGCATCGGTACTGTTTGTTCCAAATCCATAATATGAATTCCATTTCTCTTACCAAAAATATATTGAGCCATTTTCGGATTCCATTTCCTAGTAACGTGCCCATAATGAACACCAGCTTCAAGTAATTGTTTCATTGAAAAAATTGTAGACATAATAAAATAATTCCTTTCCGATTAAAACTTGACAAAAAGAGCGAAAGAAACCAACAGGCATCGGAAAACTCCAGTTGTCGATAATTAAAAAATATGAAAATCATATTCTTTTATTATTATATCTCACTCATAAAATTCGATTCAAGGAAAAAGTATATATCAGAAAAATGTTGTGGCATTTAACACGAAATACCACAACATCTAAAATTATTCCCTGACGGCAGGTTTGTCTCCAATTCTAATAATTCCACCACTCTCGAGAACATTTTTTTTCGAAAAAGTGTACACTGGCTTTCGAAGAGATATTCACCTCACTATAGATATTAGTATTACTATTCACATGTAATTCTCCAGATTCCACGTTCACAGGGACGTGAAGCTCTTTTTCAACATCATTTTGTAAAACAAAACGAGTCTTGGAATCTCCATCATCCTTAACAGTTATTAATCCTTTGTTATAATTCGTGATATCATTCATGAGCCACACGTCTCCAACAATGTCCAAATTATAATATTTGTCATTTTCGATCCCTTCAGTCCCTATACAGCAATTTATTTTATAATTGTTCTCGTCGTAAATACCTGGATTCGTTCCCATTGTTTGCACAGTACGCCCAAAATTTTCATCGGCGAGATATAATAAGTACTACTCCCCATAATCTTTCAGATATGACACTTTGATTTCACCATCATAAACTTTTTAATCCAGATTTTGCTTCCGTTCTTTTCTTATGTCTAATCCTAAATAATCCACTTATTTTGGAAGATATTTTTCAGGATCAACAGCTCGTCTTCCAGGACCCGATAAATCATTTAATTCAAAATATAACTGTGGTTTTTTTGCAATGGATCCGCTTTTCCCAACTTTTCCGATTATTTCTCCTTGCTTCACCTTTTTCCCAACGATTGCATTTGCTTCTTTTAAGTTCGCATAAATCGACATGGTTTTCTTAGAAGTGTGTTTTATAACAACTGTAGTTCCATATGCTGCAGCTTCTCCACTTGGAATCCCTGATATGACAACTAGTCCATCTGCTATAGCTTTAACTGGAGTTCCAACTGAAGCATCAATTATTATAGCGCTATCAACTTCTGTGCTATCAAAATGCTGTGTCACTTTGGATTTTCCACCTTCAACAGGCCAAATATAATCAGTTTTAATCACTAGCGTTTCTGTCTCTTCTTTATCTTTTATATCATCTAAAGTTTCTTTATCTTTCTCTGATTCAGTAACACCATCTTCAATATCATTTGTTTTTTCTGAAGTATCCGAAACTTCGACACCTTCAGATTCTAACTTCTTCTCTTCTTCTGATTCAGGTTTTACCGTAATAACTAACCTTTGTCCTTCATACAATTGATAAGGTTGCTCCAAATTATTTAACTTAATCAAATCAGCTCTTGTCATTCCATATTTTTCAGCAATAGAACCAACTGTATCTCCTTCTGAAACCTTGTGATACGGGTTTACTTTCTTGACTTGAACTATCTCGGGTAATTCCATATCTTTATGAGCGCAAGAAGTCAAGAATAATGTCAATACGCAAAGTATATAAACTCTATATTTTATCATCATGAAAACAACTCATTTAAAATACTTATTTCAGATCTGGCTGTCATATCTATTGATAGTGGCGTTATTGAAACATACCCACTATTAACAGCTCCCAAATCCATAGTTAAATCCTTATTATCATCATTTTTCCTATATTCCGCAGGACCTATCCAAAAATAAGGATCCCCTCTTGGGTCAATAGATTGAATAACATGATCATCAATAATTCGTGTTCCTTGATGGGTTACTCTTATTCCTTTCACATCTTTTACATCACACGATGGGAAATTCACATTCAAAAACACACCTTTCGGAAACCTGAACTTATCCATTATAACTTTCAAAACAACAGGAGCATATGTCCTTGCTACCTCCCAATTTATAGATCCATCTTTATTCATTTTTTGACTAAATGCAATCGCAGGGACATCAAATAAACAGGCTTCCATAACAGCGGCCACTGTTCCTGAATATGTTATATCATCAGCTAAATTTGAATCAAAATTAATCCCTGATAAAACAAAATCAGGCTTTTCTGTCATTAAATATCTAAGTGCCATGACAACACTATCTGTTGGAGTTCCATTCACAGAATAATGAAATTTGTCGTGTTCTTTTAGCCGAAGCGGAGATTTCAATGTCAATGAATGCCCAGCTCCACTCATATTTGAAGAAGGAGCGAAAACATAAACTTCAGATGAAAATTTCTTTGCCACTTCTTCAAGAAGTAAAATTCCTGGAGAGCCTATACCATCATCATTACTAATTAAAATTTTCATAAGGTCCTTCTTTTACTAAAAATTCAATAACAAGATTCAATCTCTTAATGCCTTCTTTAGTTAACACAATTCTATCTCCTCTTTTTATTATATACGAATTTTTCATAAGTTTTTCTATTTTATTTTGCAAATCGTATTTAATTTTTATTTTTTCACTGATTTTTTTCAGATTTAATCCGCACTTCGCACGTAATCCCATTATGCACATTTCCTCAAAAATCTCATCTTCAGACAAAGTTTCAATTTCAAAATTCAGATCTTCTGCCCAATTTAACCATTCTAAATTATTTGAAATCTGAGCAATTGCAATTTTTTCACTCCCTATAGTTACTCTCGAATGACTTCCGGGGCCTATTCCATAATAATCTTCATAATTCCAATATGACAGATTATGTTTTCCATACATTTGACATTTTGCGAAATTAGATACCTCATACATTTCAAAACCTGCTTGTTCAGTTATTTCAATTGTTTTCTCAAAAAGTCTATCAGTTCTATCAGGATAAGGTACTCTTCCCTCTTTTATCATTTGCTTTAGTCTCGTGTTATCTTTAATAATCAATTCATAAAGAGAAACATGATTAATAGGCCAACTTAAAACCTCCGCTAATTCACTTTCCCAATCTGTCAAATTTTGTCCAGGTCTGTTATAGATCATATCAATTGATAGGTTATCGAACACCTCCAAAGCTTCAAAAACACATTCTTTTGCGGATTTCGCATTATGAATTCTTCCAAGCAACTTTAAATCACCATCTCGAATAGATTGAACTCCTATGGATAAACGATTAATTCCCCCTTTTTTGAAATTTAATAACTTCTGCTTTGTAACAGTTTTGGGATTTACTTCTAATGTTATCTCTGCTAACTGGATTAAATTAAAATTATTATTAATTTCCTCTATTAAGTCACTAACAAACCATTCTGGCAACAGAGACGGAGTTCCACCACCAAAATATATACTTGTTATATTCTCATTTTTATAAAAATCTTTTTTAAATCTTTTTAAAACTTTTTTATATAAATTCAACCATTTTCGAAAGTCAATATCTCCAAGGCATTTCACACTGTTAAAATCACAATAATAGCATTTTGAAAGACAAAATGGCCAATGAATATATATTGTACTCACAATCTTTCCGCAATTTGTATGGCGTTTAAAGCCGCTCCTTTTCGCAAATTATCTGAAACACACCAGAAACTCAACGCATTATTTAAATCCGGATGTTTTCGAATTCTACTAACAAAAACTTCATTCTTTCCCGCGGAATCTATCGGGGTTGCAAATTCATAATCGCTAATATTGTCTATTACTTTTATCCCTTCGAAATCATTTAGTGATTCAATAGCATGATTTATATTTATGCCTTTTTCAAATTTTGCAAATACAGAAACAGCATGGCCTGTAAAAACAGGCACACGAACACAAGTTGCAGTTATTATCAGATCATTAATTCCAAGTATCTTTTTTGTTTCATTAATCATTTTCCACTCTTCTTTTGTGTAATCTAAATCTCCGAAAGAATCAATTTGTGGAATTAAATTAAATGCAATCTGCTTTTTAAAATGATTATGTCCTGGAATTCTGTTATTTAAAATATCATTTATTTGCATTTGCAATTCATCAACACCTTTTTGTCCTGCCCCTGAAACCGCCTGATATGTTGAAACAACAACTTCTTTCAATGAAAAACAATCATGGAGTGGTTTCAAAGCCATAACCATTTGTATCGTTGAACAATTAGGATTTGCTATTATTTTGGAATCATAATTTCGTAAATCAGAAAAATTAATTTCAGGAACAATCAGAGGTATATCTTCATGCATTCTGAAAAACGATGTGTTATCAATAACAAAACATCCAGTATTCGCTGCAATTGGAGCATATTTTTCAGAAACAGAGCTTCCTGCGGAAAATAACCCTATATCATAATTTGAAAAATCTATAGTATCTAAATCTTTAACTTCGATTTTCTCATCACCATAATCCAGTAGCATTCCCCTTGAATGAGCTGAAGCAGCCGCTGTAATATGGCGTCTAGGAATGTGAAGTTCTTGCAAAATAGAGAGTATTTCACGCCCAACTCTTCCCGTTGCTCCAACGACTATAATCCTTTTGTTTTTCATTTTTGTTTCAGAAGATTTATTTTGCATATTTTATCATAGTTCTATAACAAAAACTAGAAAGTTTATGGGGGTATTTTGCTAAGATTTATATTATTCCGCATTGGTTCCAAAACTTATCTGAATTCGAAAAACGCGATAAGTTGTATAATTGCCCTTAATCGAATAAATAATTGCAGTGTGTTATCAACGTTTTGGCAGTATAACTGGTTCGAAATAATCTACTCGAGGTTAATATCTTATTTGCAAATAGGTTCGTTAATTATACCTATACTTTTTACACAAAACTCTAGATGGTCTTTTCTGCAATCTAAACTCTATTTACAGCATTCCTCTGTCCTTGCTAGAAACATATCATTTGCAAATTAGTAATTTCATTGCGAATGATCTTAGCATCCATTATACTCTTAATTGTACAAACAGAATTTTTATTATTTATGGGATTAGCCAAAAAATTTCTGACAGTAAGTGGGCTTACAGTAGTTAGTCGTATTCTTGGAGTTTTTAGAGAAACTTTATTAGTACATTTTCTTGGAGCATCTATGGAAATGGACGCATTTACAACGGCTTTTAAGTTTCCTGCATTTTTCAGACGATTTTTTGCAGAAGGTGGTTTTCAGTCCATATTTGTTCCCTATTTTACGGATTTCACTGCCGCTAATAAACTCAATGGAGCGAAATATTTTTCATCAAGAATATTCTCACTAATTTTTTGGATAATGCTGTTAATTACAATTTTAATAGAAATATTTGCAAAAGAATTTACGATATTTATGGCTCCAGGATTTGCTAGTATACCTGAAAAATTAAAATTAACGACAGAATTTACTCGAATAGTATTTCCTAGCGTTGCCTTTGTTTCTCTATCAACAATTTACAGCGGAATATTAATCTCAAAACATAAATTTTTCCCATTCGCAATGGCCCCGATTTTAGTAAATTTTGTTTTAATTACGTCTCTTTTTGTTGGAACAGATTTATTTTCTGCAGGACGTCGAATTTCGTGTGGTGTTTTAGCAGCAGGAATTTTTCAATTGTTTTATATGTATATTTATGTAAAATTTCAAAAATTACCAACCCCAAGTTTATCTTCTTTAAAACCAAGCTTAAAAGTAAAGAATCTTTTAAAGAAATTAGTACCAGTATTAGCAGGAGCTGGAGTTGCCCAAGTAAATATTCTTATGGGATCATTTTTTGCTTCATTCCTTCCAACTGGGTGTATCACTTATCTCTATTGCGCAGATAGATTTATACAATTTCCTCTAGCTTTATTTGGTATATCAATGGGAATTGTGTTACTTCCGGAAATAGCTGAAGGAATTGCAAAAGGAGAAAAAAATAATATTAGAAACATACAAAACAAATCTATTTTATTTACATTGAGATTAACCTTGCCTTCTGTATGTGGCTTAATTGCTCTTTCTTATTATATGATTTCATTATTATATGGTCATGGGAAATTTGATCAATTTGCTGTGACTCACACCTCCAATATTTTGAAAGTATCTGCTATAGGTCTACCTTCATTTGTTATGGCAAAGATCATGTCATCGGTTTTATTTGCGCAAAAGAATGCTAAAGCTCCAATGAACGCAGCCATTATTTCGATAATCGTCAATATCATCTTAAGTTTTATTCTAATAAATCCATTTCATGAAATTGGCCTTGCCATTTCATCAACAATAGCTGGATTTGTTAATGTTTTTGTAATGTGTCGTCAATCTAAAGGTTGGTTTAAATTCGAAAAATCATTAATTATGGATTTTATGAAAATACTCTTGGCGTCTACTGCTATGCTTTTTGTAATATTAGCTTTTAATTTTTATAATACCCCTATTTCGAAATTAGATGAATTTCTTACTCTGTTTGTATCATGTTCTACTGGATTTTTTATATATATTGGAACTTTAATTTTATTAAAAGATAATTCCATGATTTCATATGCGAATTTTATTTATAAAAAATTCAAAAAAGATTAATTACTGATGGATCGTAGTTAATTTTCTAAAAATAACAGCCCCTCTTAACAATATACTTTTGAAATAAGAAGTATAGTTCACGGAAAATATAAGAGGACATTCAGATGCGCGGCGTGTGATATGCTCGTTAATTTTACCCCACGCCGCGCACCTATGTGATTCTCGCACTCTATATTATATTTTCCGAAAGGCGGTAACGATTATATTGATTTACTTCCATTTCCTCAAGTCTCGTTCGTTTCTCTCACTCTTTGGACTTGACCAAACTTCGTAAATCAATCCCTATCTCTTCGTTCCTTTCGAAAAAA
>CAJUOM010000028.1 GCA_910588255.1 uncultured Alphaproteobacteria bacterium | reverse complement strand
AAAACGTATATAATGGGGATATAGGAATTATAACGGATATAGATTTAGAAGAACAAAGAATAGAAGTAACAATAGAAGATAGGGAGGTATATTATGAGTATGGAGAATACGCAATAACAATACATAAAAGTCAGGGAAGTGAATATCCAGCAGTGGTGATACCTGTGGTAATGTCACATTATATGATACTGCAAAGGAACTTGATTTATATAGGGATAAAGCGAAGAAAAAACAAGGTAGTATTGATAGGAAGTAAAAAAGCGTTGGTTGTATATAGCAGTGAAAAATAATAAGGTAACAGAAAGAAATACATGGCTTAGTGAAAGGTTAAAACAATTATGAATAAGTGAAGTTTGCAATGATCTAAGGTTTGAACTCTATTTATAGGGTACCATAACCCAGCTAAATTTTGAGAAATGGGATAAGAAATATTTGTATATCTCAAAGAGTTAGATAATAGGGTGAATTATCAACATTTTGGAAGTATCCTGAGGAGATAAGGAAACTTATATACAACCAATCTGATAGATTCATTTTTAATCAAAATATGAGGAAATATACGAATAATAAATCCAAGTTTCCAAGTGAAGAATCACTGGCAAAGAGCTTATTTCTAGGAATATCAAAGGTAGAGAAAAAACGGACCACTAAAGCTCAATGGAGATAATTTACTCACAGTTAACTAGCCTATTTGCAAATAAGTTGGTCAATTATGACTCTGATCTTTGATACTTTTTCACAAAATCTTTCAGACGACCTCGAACTCCTCAATTTATACAATCATATTAATTTAAACTTTTTTCTAGAACCTATAAGGGTTTCTTACTCTTATACTTATATACTATCACATAATAACAAAAAAATGAAAGATTGAATAAAATTAATCAATATTTCTAAGTAACCCAAAATTTCCAGATTCCCTGTATTCATTTTAATAATAGAACGTGTTGGAGCAAACATTAATAAAGTGTTAATTAAAATATTGTTCCTTAACAAAAAATCACTTGATTATAGATGGAAAATATAGGAATATATTTATATGGTGCATTTCTTAAATTTATTGTTATGTCATTTTATTCTCTTGGAAAGAATGAGCTTCGATATTTACATCAAAAGGAAGCTCAAATAAAAGAAGAATTAAGAAACTTAAAAGCTTCATCTGGCAATATCTGTAGTTTTAAAGAAATAACATTAAAAAATGAAATGAAAAAAATTCAAAATAAATTGAAAATATTAACTTTTGGCAATAGTCCTGATGGAGATGATATAGCTTAAAGATAGATAGTCACATTTTCTGTATATCAAGCCAGGTATTTATTAAATAGTAAAAAAAATCAGACTCATCTTTATTGATATTACCGTAAATTACAAATTTTTTTGAGGAAATATCTATTTTAGCACAAGATATAATATCTACCCCTTTATACAAAAGAAGGTATTTTCGATTTTCATTCATCCTTTCTTCGCTTTCGATTTCATGCTTACAAAACAATTCAGCTTTTTGCCATTCATTATCTGTCAAACATTTCATAACTCGAAGTCTGTTATATCTCATTTTCCTGATTATACCATCTATAAATTCCCTTTTTCGAAGAGTATAAATTGGAACATTTAATTTTCCGGTTTTTATGTGTGAATTAGGATCGTTTAGAATTTCATATTTTATATTTTTATATGCTTCTCGATTTTCTGGATGAGTTTTCAAATAATCACGGAATCTTAGGTTTAACTCTATCTCAGGATGGTTTTTATCAAAAAACATATGAAGATTAACGTCTAAATCTCCCCTCTTTGCAAAACCATACTTAAAAGGGATATTCCACTCCCCCTTATATTGATAACCTATAGTTTTCATTTTAGGAATTATATCTTTGCGGTTTTTTGCAATTGCTATTATGTCAATCTTAGGTTTTGCAGCGAGTCCTGGAACTGAAGTTGATCCAATATGATGTATTTCAATGCAATCTTCCTTTAAAACATTTTGGATCTTTGATTTTTCTACTTCAAACATTAATGGCCAATTTTCATTATACGCAACAACTTCTATCATTATTTCCTCAAAAATATATCCAATAATCTTTTCATTTCTGTTTTTGATTTTTCCATAGAAAATTTTTCAGAAACCATCAATCTTCCATTTTCTCGAAGTTTCGTAAAGCGATATTTGTTTTCAATAATCTCCTTCAATTTTTCCGCCATTATTTGAGGATTTTGCCTCTCGATGAGTAGTCCATCGACTTCATCTGTTATTATAAATTCAGGGCCAAAACATTTTGTTGAAACAACAAGACATACTGCAGCCATTGCTTCTATAGTGACCATGGAAAAGCTCTCACTTCTTGATGGAATAACAACTATATCACTTTCTAACAATTTTTCCTGCATCCTATCTGTCCACGGATTAATTTTTAAGTTTTTGACATTTTGAAAAATTTTCTTTATTCTCAAAAGTAGGCTAAGTCTTCCATTTCCATATAAATCGAATTTAAAATTTTTGAAATTTAGTTTATTTTCCAAAATATCAAGAGCGTCAATCAAATCCGTAAATCCCTTTTTTTTTCTGAAAAAACCAAATGATGAAATTTGAACTGTTTCGTTCCATTTGATGTCATGAGATGTAACAGGACTTTTTAAAAAATTATTTATGAGAAAAATATTACTAAATCCTTTTGATTTTAGATGATTAAAAACAGGTTTTGAAACAGCAACAAGATAATCTGCTTTTTTTAAATTCGTATTCTGAAATCCATGAACAACCATAACTATCTTTGCTTTTGGAGCTATATTTCTCCAAATATAACAGTCTATTGGTTTATGAACCCATATCAAATCACTTGAATTCGCCAAGTTTTGCATAATCGAAAAAGATTTTTGAAAACGTATTGGAAATCTGCGATAATAATTTATTATTTTTGTAATCTTTTTAGAATCCTCACTTAACGCGCTAAGAACTTTTGCATTTGGACGTATAAGAGGGATTGATTCAATTTTCAGAGATTCAAATAATTTCTGATGAGCTAAAAATACACTCCTAGTTCCTCCAAGACCTTTCCCAGAACAAATGTGAAGTATTTTCATAAAAAACAAACCATAAAAAATAACAGCACCGTGTTAAGCTTGGGGAGGATTATAAAGAGTTGCATGAAAAACAACTCGAAGACACGATGCTGGAAGCTCTGCTAGCTTCATTGTTAATACTAACACATAATTTTCAATTTGTAAACCTATTTTTGTGATTTTCTATACTATTCTATTCAAAAATATGATAATATAACTCAAAATATCAATTATACGTTATAAAATTATGATAATGTGTTACACATTTATTTAAAAATTCTTAAAAACATTAATAAAAGTATTTCCAAAATTGACTTTATGAACTAAAAATTCTGTATCTTTAAAAAGATCTTCACCAGTTTCGATAACAATTATCCAATTTTTCGTAGCGAAAATATTTTTAAATCTCTCAAATTGAGTTAATAACAGATTTTTTTCTTTATATGGCGGATCCATAAACACTAATATATTTTTAAATTGATTAGAAAGATTCAAAAAATATTTATCTGAGATTTGTTCGATTTTTGAATGTTTTATTTTTGCGAATTTCTCAATTCCTAAAATTTTGACATTTTCATTTAAGCAATTTATAGCAATTGAATCTTTTTCGATAAATATTCCTAACTGACATCCCAAGGATATCGCTTCAAATCCCAAAGAACCAGAACCTGCAAAACAATCGAAAACACAAAATTCAAAAAAATCGATTTGAAAACGATGTATTAAAGTATTAAACAAAGATTGCTTAACAATATCTGATGTTGGTCTGGTTGTTTTCGTTTCAGGAGCTTTTATAAATCTTCTACGAAATCGGCTATTAATTATGCGGCATTTACTCATTTTTTGCGGATGTTTGATTCTTTAAAGATTATATTAACAGTAATTCCAGAAATATCAAAATATTGTTTGAAATTGTTAGCAATAAATCTCTGATGATCTTTTCGCATTTCCCCTTTATTTTTTACAAATATCAAGAATGAAAGGGGATTATTTCCTATTTGTGTTATATATTTCAATCTAAAGCTAGCAGAACCGCTTTGTAAAACATCAGATTTATTTATTTCAAACAGCCAATCATTCAAATCAGAAGTTTTTATTTTTCTTTTTTGTTTGTCAAGTGTATTTAAAGCCATTCTTAGCAATTCAATGATATTTTCATTATTCAAAGCAGAAACAAACATAAAAGGTACATCTTTCAATTGAGATAAACTCTTTGAAAAATTATACTTCAAAAATTCTGGGTTAGCATTTTTTTTATATGGAGTCTTATCATATTTATTAAACGCAATTACGAGAGTTTTTCCATCTTTAATAACGTCAGATGCCAATATCAAATCCTGTTTTTCAATCTCTCCGCATTCCAACATTGAGGCATCTATCATTAATATAACAACATCTGCTCTTTTATAGGATTTTCTTGAGTTGGACACAGATATTTTCTCCAAGATATCATTTATTCTCGATTTTCGACGAATTCCAGGAGTATCTATAATCCTGATTATTCTATTTTCAAATTCAAAATCGGAGAATGAGCTCTCACGAGTAAGGCCTGCAAAATCTGAAACCAATTGTTTTTCTTCCTTTATTAATTTATTTACTATAGTTGATTTACCAACGTTTGGCCGTCCTATTACAGCAAGTTTTATAATCTCTGCTTCATTTTGTTCTTCTGTATCTATATTCTTGTATTCATCAGGAATAAATTTATCTAGGCATTCATAAAGTTCATCAATTCCATTTCCATGTTCTGCAGAGATTTGTAGAGTTTCAGGAAAACCTAAACTTAAGGCTTCTGAATATGTCGAAACAAGTTCTTTTTCGCATTTATTAATTGTCAAAACAACATTTTTTCCAGATTTACGAAGTTTACGCGAAATCTCTAAATCATTCGGAGTAAGTCCAATATTTCCATCAATTACAAAGATTATTAAATCAGAGCTTTTTATAACACTATTAAGTTTTTTATTTATAGTGTTAATCAACTCAGGTTTGTTATCACATTCGTTATAATCAAACATTCCAGGAGTATCAATTAGAGTAACATTTTTTCCATTGATTGATATATTTTGTTCTTTCAAATCCCTTGTTACTCCAGGACGATCGAATGAAAGAGCAGAACGAGAGTTAGTTAACCTGTTAAATAACGTTGACTTTCCAACATTTGTTCTTCCAATTAAAGTTATGTAAAATTTATTACCCGATTGCATAAATATCCGATCTGTTTGTTATTGCAAACATCTTTCCGTTTACTATAATCGGCTTTTTGATTATATTTGCATTTTTTATAGTTATCTTTTCATTCAACTTTCCTGTTGATTTATCTAGTTCCAACATATCGCCGAAATCATTGAAAATAACAATATCGTTGTTGATCAACAAAGGTCCAGTCCAATTTGCATTTTCTGGATATTTTTCACCATAAATATCTTGAATTTTTTTCATCCAATTTATACTTCCGCTTTTTGCAGATATGCAGATAACTTGATTATCCGAAGATAAAACAAAAATCCAATCATTGTTAACCGCAGGTGTATTTAATGTTCCTATTTCTTTTTCCCAAAGTCTGATTCCAGAAGCCCCATCAATCAAAGCTATCTTAGATTCAGATGTTGCAACCAAAACGTTCCCATTAAAAACAACTGGAGAAGCAACTATATGTGAAAATACAGATCCGCTTTCGGAAAGATTCGCTGAAAACAAAACGTCTTCCCAATTTATTGCTCCATTTCGAGAATTTAAAGATTTCAAATCTCCGGAAGTATACGCACATATAACATCATCCCACAATTCTGCTGCAGTAGCAGAATCTGACATTATAGTATTTTCTTTTGAGGCGGATTTTATCCAAACAACCTTTCCCGTCAATGAATCCAAAGCAAAAGTTTGATTTTCAATAGAATTGATTATTATTTTTCCATGAGAATAAAGTGGCGCCCCTTTTAATGGATATTTCAAATTAACTGACCATAATTCCTTTTGAGTTTTTGAATCAATAGCTTTTACTTCTCCAATATTGGTTGAGATATAAATGATCGATCCATTAGCTGTTAAGCCTCCTGAAAAAATCGCATCATCAGGTTGTTTGGCTATTAATTTTTCCCAAAGCTTTTTGCCATCGACTTGAGATAAGCATATCAAAACGCCATTACTGTTAATAACATATAAATTTCCTTGGAAAACTATAATATTTGAATTGACTCTGATTCCTCCTATAGATGTTTTCCAAAGAGTTTTTAAGTCTTTTGGCATTTTATAATTTAAAGAAGAATGCTGCTTGTTTCCTTCAATATCAACAAATGAAGTTATATTCGTTGCAGAAGAGAGATTAACATAATCTGTTATATTTGAAGTTTGAAATAGTTCATTTGTCTCTGTTATGCCTGAAAGAGCTTCTCTTTTTCCTGGAAGTATTTCTTTTTTGTCACAAGCTGAAAGCAATATCGAAACAGCTGTAATAAAAAACAGCGTCTTTGTATAATTCATAATTAATCCTCCAAAGAATGCAGCAATATCTTTGTTCTTTCGAGCATACTTTCTGTTATGCCATGTGTTTTTGCCAAGTCCATTAACGCAATCTTCGCCTGTTCTTTATCTCCTTGTTTCATATAGCAAAAAGCTAAACTTTCTTTAGCCAATAAGTCCCAACTTTTTCCTATATATTTTTCTTTCAGATTTTTTATAAAATTATCAGTATCAGAAAATAAATCTTTTGTAGCCATTAAATCTAGCGCTGAATTCACATAAAATATATAGGCTAATTCTCTTAAGATGTTATTAGTTTTTTTGTCTTCAAATATCTGTTTGTATGCGCTTAAAGCTTTCTTGTCTTGATTTTGTTTGAGGATTGCAGCATATTCGAATTTTGCTAAGGTTGCATAATATTTTTTAGAAACCCCCGATAATTCTTTTATTTGAGAAATCGCAGTTTGATTATCTCCGGAAACTAGAGCGCTTTGTATAAATGTATATCTCGTGGAAATTGCTTCCCTATCAGCCCTGTCTTGCTTTTGCCACATTCCATAAATACCGACTCCTGCAATAATAGCACACGATACATACGTTATTAATTTTCCATATTTATCCCAAAGTCTTTGCCAATTTTCGTTACGTATTTCTTCTTCAATACTATCAACGAAACTGTCTGTTTTCTGATTATCAAATTCATTTGGATTCATATGGTTATTTTTCTTATTAAACATCTCAAGAAACACGAATTATCTAAGTACTATTTTATTTTACAACAAAAACTCAATTTTACAAAATTTTTTCGTTTAATGTGAGATATCCTTTCAATCTTATTTAAAATTTTATGAGAGTTTGGGGATTTGATATAATATACGCAAGGAGCTAAAGACGCCGAGAGGCATTCACTAACTCCTTATATTTTTAATTACTATTTGTCTTATATTAGAAAACTTACGTTGTCGTATCTTACCATAGTTTTACTCGTGGATGCAATTCCTTAAACTCCCGTACTGCCCAACGAGTGTCTATAGAGCCTTCAGTTAGATCAAGGTGAAGAGAAGTATTAATTTAGAGCCTCAGCAATTGCTATGATTCCATCGATTCCTATTTCAGTATATGATAAATCAAGAGACTGAAGAGAGGTAGAGTGTTTCAAACCAGTGGCAAGTAATTTGGCTCCGTCTTTCTCTATTTCACTATAGTTTAGACAAAATTCTTCAGGGCTAATGCAAGCAAAAATTATGAGAAATTTATCATAATCTATATTTACCTTAAGCCAGGATAGATAAAGGCTCTTAAGAGAGATAGCGTCTTGCAAAACCGTGGCAAGTGCTTCTAATCCCTTAGGTCCTATATCACTACAGTTTAAAAGGAAGGACTGAAGAGAGGCAATACCGCCCAAATTTTCGGCAAGTGCTATGACTCTATCGTCATCTATACGAGTAGATACTATTTTTAGATCGGTAATAGAGGTATTCTTTTTTAAATAATCAACAATCACACTGAACTCATCATTCGTTAGTTCTAAACCTATAAGATTAAGAGTGTCGCCACAACGGCATTCATCTTCTATAAGTTTTTGAATAATAGGAGCTGTTTGAATAGCTGTAGTAGATATTAGTTGATCTGTTGACTAATCCTTATTTGGCGGGCCAATTTGAGTTAAAGCATTAACTTCCACATTTTCCAGTGCGAAAAGCATGCTTATTCCTAATAAAATTTTTTTCATAGTTTTTCTACTGTAATAAATTTAACTTTGTATTTGTATACAATCAAATAATATATCAGAAAACAAAGAAAAATTATAATTTTTTGCATTTATAAAACAAATAAAAATATTAAGAAAGATATTTAAAATTTTATGGGACTATTTATGATTTGACATGTGGGAGATGTTGAAGATATACTGAAAATGAAGTATTCATGTGCACACAACTCGAGATATGTGTCATGTTAGTACCCACAAAATATGTTTTATCATGTTTTATTTCTATTTCATGTTGCTTAAAGGTGATTTGTTTTTTAACATTATAAATTTCCTTCCTCAATCTGGTTTGAAAATCATCCAGAAAATAGTGTGAATGTGAATCAGAAAGGATTTATACAAATGAAAATGACGAAAAAAAAAGATATAGATGATCAAAAAGAGACGTTAAGTCTATATATTGGAAGCAATGAAAGTAAGTTCATCAAATCAGAAACTCTGTGAAATATTTATCTTATAAAAACTTAAAGGAAATTTGCAATAATCTGAAGTCTGTTTATAGAGTTAATATCTAGCTGAATTTAGAGAAAAATGGGATAAGAAATATACTTATATTGCAAAAAGTTGGATAGATAATTGGGGTGAATTAACAACATTTTGGAAGTATCCAGAGGAAATTAGGAGACTTATTTATACAACAAATCCGATAGAATCATTTAATCGAAATATGAGGAGATATACGAAAAACAAACCCACATTTCCGAGTTCTGATAGGTTGGCTAATTATGGATCTATCTTTTAATGCCTTTTCACAAATTCTTTGGACAGTCTCATTCCCTTTTTAATTTCTACCTGGCGGAGAGAGGGGGATTCGAACCCCCGATACGCTTTTGACGTATACTCGCTTTCCAGGCGGGCGCCTTCAGCCACTCGGCCATCTCTCCATATTATTTATTTTAACTTACGGCATCAT
>CAJUOM010000027.1 GCA_910588255.1 uncultured Alphaproteobacteria bacterium | reverse complement strand
ACTGGAGCTGTAATAGCTTCAGCTTTCGATACTCTTCCTTTTGCTTCTTGAGTTAGAAATCCTGGTAATTTATTGAAAATTACACCACTGTTATTATCTCCTTCTAAACCATAGATTTTTCCGGGATTTTTTGTTTCAAAATCAGTTTTTGCTTTTTGAAATGCTGCTTTTAATGACTCAACTCCAGCGTCAGATACTTTTGTTCCAGATAAATTGACACATACGAGTTTTCCTGTATTTTGTATATTTAATATTGATACAATTTTATTTACGGTTAAATCTGTAACACTTGTATTTGATAAATTTAAACTATACATATTAGATAAATCAATACTGTCAATGACATTATCTTCTAAAGATTTATTGTTAGATAAATTCCAAAGAACTGTTTTTTTGTCTTCAGTGAAAATTTTTGACCATTTTCCGATAAAGCTCAAAAGAACATCTGCATTGACATTTAAGTTGGAAATATCTATATACAAGTTTGATGATCGTGTTCCGAATGAGTTTGTTTGTTTTATTTTCTGATAATATAAATCCATATATTTATCGCCATTTTCTGCGAAATCAGAAGTATTACTGAAGTTTACTGAGATACCTTCCATCTTATTAAAAGCTTCTTCGCAAGTCTTTGCTTTTGGTTCTGAAACTTTAAACATATTTAAAATCTTATCCCAAATGGAAATTTTTTTCGAAGTATTTACCTTAGTTTTAGAAACTGATGCAGATGGTTGTTCTGGCGTTGTATTAACGCTGTTTACGCCAACAGCAGCTTGTGTTTCGATAGTTTGAACTGTTGTTTGTGCTGGGGTTTCGACATTGGCACTCACTTCTGGAGTTGACAACTCTTGTAGCATTTCTGTTTCTGTAGGAACTTGCGCTTCTGGAGCTTGTTGTTCTATATTTGCGTTTTCTGAAGCAGCTTCTTCAGCATGGACAAAAGATATACTAGCAAACAATGATCCGGTTAAAACCGATATGATGTGTTTCATTTTATATTCCTCCTATAATTTCTCTGAAATTACTTTCTTACTAATATTATGTTATATTAATAAAGTTAATAATTAGTTAACAATAGGAAAATTTTTATAAATTAAAATTATTTTGTCTTGCGGCTTCAAAAAAAGCAATACCAGCGGAAACTGAAACATTCAATGTTGGGAAAGAAGGTTTTGTTGGTAATCTTACGATGAAATCAGATTGTTCTTTTTGTAATCTACGTATTCCATCACCTTCAGCGCCCAAGATTAAAGCGGTTTTTCCTGTTAAATCAATTTCATTTATGAGTTTGTCTCCACGTTCGCAAAATGAAACGATCCAAAATCCATATTCTTTCAGAGTTTTGATTGTTTGAGATAAATTTTTAACAACATATATAGAAATGTATTCAATTCCTCCAGAGGCGGCTTTTGCAACGGTTCCAGTTATTTTACAGGAACACTTTTCAGTGATTACGATTCCTTTTATGCCAAATGCAGCAGCTGTTCTGATAATTGCGCCAAAATTATGAGGATCTGTGACATTATCTAAGATTGTAATAACGCAATTTTTTGGAGCGGATATAAGATCTGTTATGTCATCATATTTTATGTTTTCGATTTCCATTGCTATTCCTTGAAATACGGCATTTGATGGAAGCATATTTTTCAATTCAATGGAACTTAAACGAACAATTTTCGATTTTGGGAAATTAATTAGCCAATTAGGGATAGGTTTATCTTTTTGGAAGAAAACTTTTGTGATATCATGTTTTTTCGTATGAATAGCATTTTGGCAAGTATGAATTCCATAGATTAACATGATATCATTTTCTCGTTAATAATTTTCTAGCATATTTTGCCCAAGTTGAATCGGGGTATTTTGATTGTAAAGTATTATTAATCATCTTTATTTCTTTAAAAAATCCCATTGCTACATAGCATTCTATGAGTCTAAACAAAGATTCTGGAGCGTGTATAGTATCCAAATAATTATCTATAACAGCATTAAGTCTTCCCACTGCAGCGGCATAATTTTTCTTTTTTAAATAGTATCTGGCAATATAGACTTCTTTTCCAGCGATTTGGTTACGAATAATTTTTATTTTTTCTTTGGAATCTTTAATATAAGGTGATTCTGGATATCTGTTACATAATTCTTCGAAATAAGATAATGCCATAATTGTTGATTCTTGATCTCTTTCTACAATTGGCATTTGTTCAAAATTTATTAATCCAAGCATATAAATTGCATATGGGACCTTGTCATGAGTCGGATGTGTTTTTACAAATATTTCATAGGATGATATTGCATCACTATATTTTTTGGCTTTATAATTGCAATCACCAGCCGCTAATTGAGCATCTGCAACCAATCCGGAATAAGGATGTATTTTTTCTAGTTCTTCAAAAACCTTAACTGCGTCAGAATAATTTTTTGCAGTCTCTTCTTCTTTTCCCAAGGCAAAGATTTCTTTTGGGGATTGTTTTTCAAGGGATTCAAAATCTATATCTTTAGAACATCCGCATAATATGATTGCAAAACTTAATAAAAATATTTTTTTCATTCGCAACATGATTTAAATCCATATAATGTTATAATACCACATAAAAGTTTCTCAGTCTCGACTTTTATGAATTTATGCGATCCTTTCAAGCATAATTATCCGAGACTTTTCTTTCGAAGATTTTCCATTTCCTAGATGCAATAAATATTCAAAAATATCTTTTAATGGTGAACTTGAAGTGCATAATGTTTGAATGTATTCAAATATATTTTTATAAAACTGTACTTTTAATTTTATGTCACTGGTAATCTTAATTTGGTAATGCTTTAAGTATTCAGAATCTATCTCTTTACCATCAGAGCAATCTCCAAAAACAAGATCAAATAATCCATATTTTTCACCACGGCTTGCATGTAAGTCATGAATCGATATTTTTTCTTGATTTATGAATTTTTGAAATATTTCTTTCGTTTGTTTGTGAAACATGCAAGTTCCATCAAATTGCCACTCATAATCTTCGTCAAGATCCGTAAATATCGCTATTCCTCCTATATTTAGTAGAGCAATAAGGTTAGATAATCCTGTTGTATGCAAGAACTTTGTCGTTCTGTCATCGGTAATTATGCAATCGAAAAGACATTCTAGATTGCCCAAGTCTGCCATTAATTGATAAATTTTGGAATTAAATCGAGTAGAATTGAAATCCACAGTAAGATGGGTTGGAATGGGATCTGTTTTCGGATCAAATTTTTCATCATCTATTTCAAATTTTCCTACTTCATTAATTCCATTTATATGGGAATAAGCAGGAGTTGTTTTCCACTCTATTGCCATAGGCTGGATCTCAGTTATATAGTTGTGAATTATATTTTTAAAAGGGGTGTTACTTTTCTCAATGTGTTTTCTATAACTTCCGGATATCCATTCTTGGTAGAAATTATCTTCTTTTCTATATCCAGAACTTCCTTTTGATGTTGGACATGAACCTAGCCTTAGAATGAATGTATTTGTAGGATTATAATTCGAGGAAATCACCGAAGAAGTTGCATAGTTGGAAAACACGATTAAAAATAAAAAAACTAATCTAAAGAACATGAATATAACTAATTTTATACCTCTCTATTCATATATTAACATTTAATTATTAAAAAATAATTAATATATAGCAAAAAATATTGAATAATTTTTTATGTAAAAATATTTAAAATTTTATGAGACTTTTTAGGGACTGCTATAATTATACAGAGGAAGATATATTTGCAATGTATATATCTTTTGTATTATGCCAAATGTTGTATAACTATTAATAAAACAATACAATCTTAAAAAATGTTTCCCAAATGTCAGGAGATATATTTATTTTTGAGTCAGAAGATAAGGGAAGCTGATCGAAAGTTAACAGTTGTGCTTTTTACAGGAGGTATTTTTTTAGCACCTTATGATTTAGGAAATCAATCAGCTTCTGATAGTAATATAACATAAATTTTCTATTCGGTTAAGGAAATTTTTATAAAATCATTTATTAATATAAAAATTATCATAAAATTTCAAAAACGCGTTAAATTTTATTGAAAAATGTTTTAAATTATATCAAAATTCAAAATTATCCAAAATTGTATTAGTCATTTCATAAATGGAAGTTTCTATAAGCCAGCTTAAAATAATATGTCAACTAAATTTTCAAACGACGGATAATTTCTAATTTTCCCAAAAGGAGCATAAGCTTAATCAAATTTGGGCCATATTCTTGACCTGTTAAAATTTTGCGAAGCGGCTTATATAATGATTTTCCTGAAATATTTAATTCTTTTTTTATTTTATCTAATATCTCTTTTAATGTATCTTCATTTAATCCAGATGTTTCAATAATTTCATGATGAAATAAATCTATTACTTTTTTTTCGGAGTCATTTGGGGTGAAATCAGAGAAGTAATTTGAACTTAAAATTTCTTTCCATAAGTCAAAATCTTTATATGAATCGATATTTTCTTTAATAACCTCAAATGCTTCTTTTGGAATACCATATTTAGAAATATCATTATAATTTTTAGAATGGAGTATTTTTCGATTCAGTTTCATAATATCTTCAATATCGAATTTTGGAGAATTTGTACTGAATTTGGAAATATCAAAATACTGAATTAAATCTTCGGTATTTGAGAATGGAACTGTATCTGCAGAAGAACCTAGAGTTGCAAGCAAATCCATTATGGTCATTGGATCAACTCCTTGTTCCCTTATATCTCCAAGATTTGTACTTCCCAATCTTTTTGAAAATTGAGAACCATCTTTATTTACCAAGAGTGATAAATGAGCAAATTCGATTTGAAATTTAGATTCTGATATTTCATCAAATAAAGCAATTTGAACGGCGGTATTAGTAACATGATCTTGTCCCCTTATTATATGAGTAATTCCTGAATCGAAATCATCAACAACTGAAGAAAAGGTATAAAGAAATGTTCCATCTGCTTTTATTATGACTGGATCACTAACACTGTTCAAATCATACGATATTTTCCCAAGAATTAAATCATTCCAAGAAATCGTTTTGTTTGGTAATTTAAAACGCCAATATGAAAGAGCTCCTGAGTTTTCGAGTTTAGCAATATCGTCTGGAGTCAATTTCAAAGCTTCACGATCATAAACGGGAGGTTTCCCTTTTGAAATAGCTAAGCGACGCTTGTATTCAAGTTCTTCCACAGTTTCAAAGCATTTGTATAATACTCCTTTTTTGATCAATTGATTCATAACTTCTTGATATCGATTTAATCGTTCAGATTGCCTAAATGTTTCATCATAGGTTATTCCAAGCCAATTCATATCTTCTAAAATTGAATCTTCGTATTCCTTTTTCGATCTTTGAGAATCTGTATCGTCTATTCTGAATAAAAATTTTCCGTTATTTTTTTTGCAAAATAAATAATTGATAATCGCAATCCTTGCATTACCAATATGCATGAAACCTGTTGGACTTGGAGCAAACCTGACTTTACAATTCATAGAACTTTAAATTCAATCAAAGATAATTATATTATCCCACTAAGATATGATAATTTCAAACTATCTTTTTCTTCAAAAACGTTTTATTATAATTTTGTTAAACATAAAATTGGATCTAAAAATGGCGAAGTTATATTTTTATTATGCGGCTATGAATGCAGGAAAAACAACAAAACTTTTGCAAAGCAGTTTTAACTATAAAGAACGTGGAATGGATACTATTCTATATACTTTTAAATTCGATAATCGTTTTGGAGAATCAAAAGTGGCTTCTAGAATTGGTATAGTTGCTGTGTCAAATACATTTGATAAAGATCTGGACCTATATGCAGATATATCAAAAAAAATCACATCGAAGACCGCTTGTATTCTGATTGATGAAGCGCAATTCTTGACCAAAAACCAAGTTTTAGATTTATGTAAAGTTGTGGATAATTTAAATATTCCTGTTTTGACTTATGGTCTTCGTACTGATTTTTTGGGAGAACCATTTGAAGGGAGTATGTATTTATTACTTTGGGCGGATGAGCTTGTTGAGGTAAAAACAATTTGTCATTGTGGGAAGAAGGCGATAATGAATGCAAAATTTGATGCAAATAAAAAAATCGTAAGAAGTGGGGAACAAGTTGATATCGGAGGAAATGAGAAGTATATTGCATTGTGTAGAAAACATTATTTTGATGGAAACATTGGAGAATAAAACATAAATATGTTAGAATAATAATATATAGACTTATTTGATTAAAAATATGAAGGGAAATATATTAGAAGCAGTCATAGGAGCTGTAGTTTTAATTGTCGCGTCATTTTTTATATATTTTGCTTATGTTTCAAGTGGAGAAAAAATGAAAGGGGGATATACTCTTATTGCTCGGTTTGATGATGTCAGTGGTTTATCTGCAGGATCAGATGTGAAATTAAATGGTATCAAAGTCGGAATTATAAAAAATTTATCTCTTGATAAGAACTATCAAGCTAAGGTAGAACTTCTCTTGAAAGATGAAGTGAAAATACCTTCTGACAGTTCTGTTTCTGTCACAACAGATGGTCTGATGGGAAATAAGTTTATTGCCGTTTCTGCTGGATTTTCAAAGGAAAAACTGAAAGCAGGAGATGAAATAGAGTTAACAAGATCTTCTGTTAATTTAGAAAAATTGATAGATAAATTTGCTATTGGAAGTAGTTCTTCTCAAGAGGAAAAATGAAAAATATTGAAAATTTAAAAAAATCAATTATAAAGATCCTAGATGAAAAAAAAGCTGAAAATATAGTTGAAATAGATTTATCAAAATGTAATTCTCGGCTTGCAGAGTCTTCTATAATAGCTTCCGGAACTTCTTCAAGGCACACTCAATCTGTCGCTGATTATATTTATCGATTCTTAAAAGGTGAGAAATTAACACCTATATTGGAAGGAAAAGCAGAGAGTGGCTGGGTAATGATCGAAGCAAATGGTGTTGAAGTTCATTTATTTAAACTGGAGCTTCGAGAATATTATAATTTGGAAGAACTTCTTTCTTCAGGAAAAACCCCAAATACTTTAAATTCAGCAGGTTGAAAATTTGTATAAATATACATTAAATGAATTAAAAATACTTGCTGAAAAGATTGCGGAAGAGGCTTCTCCTCCGTATTCTGTTTTGCTCTATGGAAATATAGGAGCTGGAAAAACAACGTTTTCGCAATTCTTTATTGAAAAATTATTAATCAATCATAATCAGAAAATTACAAGCCCGACTTTCAATCTCATACAAATATACGATACGATAAAAGGTCCTGTATGGCATGCTGATTTATACCGCCTTAAAAACGAAAATGAGATTTTTCAATTAGGAATAATTGAAGCTATGCATGAATCAATATGTTTAATTGAATGGCCAGATATGCTCGAAAACTATATTTCAGATTGTAGAATAGAAAAATTCTTTCTTTAAATTTGAAATTTATTATAAATCCAACAAAGCTCCTAAGTTTTTTTGAGAAGGTGTATTCTCCTCTGGTTTTTCTTTGGTTGTTTTATTTTTATTAAAAATATCTTCAAAGAACATTTTTGCTATTCTTGTTGGAATCCTTCCTCCTGTGGAATTTGAGGCCATTTTTTGTTTTTCTAAATCATTACCAATCCAAACTCCGAGTGAAAATCCTTCTTTAGGATTTAATTTCGGGTCATAGAAAGAAACGAACCAAGCATCAGAATCTCCATTTGTTCCTGTCTTTCCAAAGATATAATCATTAACATTAGCAGCTCGTCCAGTTCCGTGTTTTATAACATTATGTAACAATGAACGACAAGAATCTAATGTTTCATTATCTAAAACAGGAATCATGTTTTCCTTATGTTTCTGAAATAGAATTTTACCATGTTTTGTTCGTATCTCAGTGATGCAATAAGGCCATATAGGCAAACCATCCATAAACGACGTGTAGGCTGCTGTAAGATCTTTTAAGGTGACAGGTGTTGTCCCTAGAGCTACACTCATATCATGAACGGATACATCTGCTATGCCAAGTTTTCTTGCAAATTTTGCCACTCTGTTTAATCCTATAGATTGAGCTAATCTGATACTAACTGCATTTACTGAATAAGTAAAACCTTCAAGAACTGACAACTTTCCTCTTGTTTTCCATTTATAATTTTTTGGTTTCCAACCAGCTATTTCAACAGGTTCATCCGAGATCATATCATTCAATTGATATCCATATTCCAAAGCAGCACCATATATAAATATTTTGAAAGCAGAACCAGGAAGTCTATTAGCTTGTATTGCCCTGTTAAATTGCGTTGCTGAATAACCGTTTCCACCTATTAAAGCTTGAATGGTTCCATCTCTTCCAAGACATATAAATGAAGCTTGGGTAAATTTATAGTTATTTCCTTCGTTTTGTAAATAATAGTTTACAGCTTTTTCAGCAGCTTGTTGTTTCGATTCATTAAGTGTAGTAACAACAATTATATCGTCCTCGATTTCTCCAAGTATTTTTTTTGCTTGATCATATGCATAATCGCAGAAATACATATAGTTTTGTTTAGGATTTTTATTATTTTCCAAAGCAGCTTTTGATTGTTTTTTTTCTATTTCTTGAGCACTTTTTATATATCCCTGTTCTTCCATGGCTTTTAAGACTATCATAGCTCGTTCATATGCATAATTCGGATGATTTGAAGGATTATATTTTGTTGGAGCTTTTAATAATCCTGCCAATATTGCTGATTCAAAAATTGATAATTTAACCGCTGGCTTGTTGAAGTATTTTCTAGAAGCTGCATCTATTCCATAAGTTCCTGCTCCGAAATATACTCTATTGAGATACATCATCATTATTTCAGATTTTGTAAATCTGTGTTCAAGCCAGAATGCAAGGAGGAGTTCTTTTATTTTGCGTTTTATGGAACGGTCATAATGGGTAACAACGCCTTCCGTGATCAATATATTTTTAGCTAATTGTTGTGTTATTGTGGATCCTCCTTGAACAACTCTGTGAGAGATGTAGTTTTGATAAATTGCTCTGATAAATCCTATGAAGTCTATACCAAAATGTTGAAAAAATCGTTTGTCTTCAATTGCCATGAAAGCTATAGGAACATATTTGGGTAGAGATTCTACTTTAACTAAGTCTTCATATAGATCTCCATAAGAACCGATAATGTTTCCGTCATAAGTCTGAATAGTGACTCCAGGGGATCTTATTTCTGTTTTTAAATTATTTAAATCAGGAAGATCCCTTGAAAAATATAAAAAAATACATCCGATGGCAATAATTCCAGAAATAAAGAGATATAAACAGTATTTAAACAAAATCCCAATAAATGATTTTTTCTTAATTTTTCTAAAATTGCGTCTTTTTTTCATGGAAAATTGAAAATAATAATATATATTCTTAGTTTAACAAGGGGAAGTTTTTTATACAACAACTGTTTTTGGTGATTGGAATTGCCAAACACATTGATAATAATATGTCTTTCGAAAGCGCTATAGGTGCCCCTGCGGTGTCATCAACCGTTTGCCTGTGAGGTCATCTTTCTAATTCACGCTTCGT
>CAJUOM010000026.1 GCA_910588255.1 uncultured Alphaproteobacteria bacterium | reverse complement strand
CATAATATTATAAAGATCTTCTTCGGAAGATCTTTCTCTTTCTATGCAAAAGTGTAATTGTGTAAGGGTTACAAATCCATGAAAAAATATCTAAAACTTTATAAGATTTATTTGTTTTTTGATATTTAAAGACAAATAAATAACAGTAACTTAGGAAATTAAGAAGTTTTAAATTCACATTTTTCCTTAAATTCTTAATATATTTGCCAATCCAGAAATTAAGTCATCATAGAAAATTTTTAAAAATTATGGTATACTTATAATGGTGTTGGTTATTTGTAGATTTTTAATTTGGTATCCGTTGATATAATTATTATTTGTATTGTATTGTTATCCCTTGTATTCGGATGGGTACGTGGGCTCACTAAAGAGATATTATCAATAATTGCTTGGTTCGGAGGAGGTTATTTAGCGGTTATACTTTTTCCATATACAAAAGAACTGACTCGTTCATATATAAACCACGGATTAATAGCTGATTTTATAACTGTATGCGGATTATTCGTGCTTTTTCTAACAATTATAAGTATATTTAATTATTTTTGTTCAAACTTCATAAAAAAGAGTGTTTTGAGTGTGACAGATAAAGCATTGGGCGCAATATTCGGCGTTGTACGAGGAGTGTTGATCGTTGCGGTATTAGATTTGATTATTGCGCAATGTATGCTGAATGAAACGCCAAAATGGATTGAAGATTCAAAACTTAGACCCACAATAACAAGTGTTTCGGATTTTATCATATTAATCCTTCCTGATTCAACACAGTCCAAAATCCTTTCCCATATGAACCAGATTAAAAAACAGTCTTTGTTGGATTTTATTCAAAACGATTTTCTAACTGACATTCCACTGAAAGAAACATTGAATAATTCCGCATTTGCTGAGAATATAAAAGAAGATGAAGAGTTTATCGATGATGACACAGATATTCCTCAAACGGCTGAAGAATTGGCAACATTAAAACCCAAAAAAATACAAATTGAGAAGAAAGAAACAGAAAGAAATTCCAAAGAAAGGAATGATATGGATAGGTTGCTTGATCAATATGATGATATCGATGAAAATTAAATTCTAAAGGTTATAATTTAAAAACCGCTATTCTATTAATACCTAAAAGATCTTTTTCAATTTTAATAAGTTTTAATTTTGTTTTTATGTTTTTGATTTTTTCGCTCTGATCAAATCCCATTTCAATAAATAATATTCCGCTTGGTTTTAGATGCTCACAAGCATTTGAAGTAATCTGAGTAATGTCTGACATACCTTCATTTTCGGAAAAAAGAGCAATTTCAGGATCATACGAAGTTTGTGAATCAAGAGGATAGTTTTTTGAAATATATGGAGGGTTTGAGATTATTACATCATATTTGGAAGTAATATTCGAAAACCAATTGCTCTTGATAAGATTTGATCTGTTTGATAATTTTAAATTTTCTGCATTTTCTTTAGTGATTTTTAATGCTTTTTCACTTATATCAACAAAATCGCAGGTTATGTTTTTATATAGATTTAATATAGTTAATCCAATACATCCAGTTCCGCACCCTAGATCCAGGATGTGAAGAGGCAGATCTTTATTTTGGTAATGATATAGAAATAAATCTATGATTAATTCTGTTTCAGGTCTCGGATCAAGAGTATCTTTTGTTGTTTTAAAATTTATTCCGTAAAATTCTTTTTTTTCAATAATCTTTGCTATAGGTTCTCTCAATTGACGTCGTAATAAATAACTTTTCAACAAATTTAAGCTATCTTTAGAAATTTCAAAATTATTTTTAAAAAATAATTCAGAATATGAACGATTTAAGATTGATGATAATAATATTAAACTTTCATGAAAAGTAATATCATATTCATTGGCCAAATTTAAGAAATCCCGCTTGGAAAGATTTATCATGTCAAATATTTCGGTTTTTCTTGAAATAATTTCAGTATTTTATCAAGAGATTGTTTTTTTAATGTAAACAAAATTTTATCTCCAGAAGCAATTAACATTTTTTTCGGCATAATGAAAATATCGTCATTACGAATAATTGCAGATATATATGTTTCATTCTTTGAAACAATATCATCACTCAGGCTGCCAACTGCATGACTGTTATCAGAGACTTCTATAACAATAACTTCTATTTCATCATTAAATTCCGTTACTTCCTCTATATTTCCTTTTTTCAGATAATGTAGAATCTTTGAAACGGAAGCTGCCTTTGAATCCAAAATAGAGTTTATCCCTAATGAATATAACAAATCAGCATAAGAAGAATCATTTAGTATTGCGGAAACTCTTTTGGCTCCAAGTTTTTTTGCTAACAAACAAGAAAGTATGTTTATTTTATCATCTGATGTCAAAGAGATAGCTATCCCTGAATTGGATATGCCAACAGAATTTAATATCTCAAGATCAAGAGTATCGCCATTTAAAACTTCTATATTATTAAGATTTTCTGATAATAATTCTGCTGTTCTCGTGTCTTTCTCTATAACTTTTATGTTAATCAAAGGATTAGAAATTGCTTTTATAACATTTTGACTTATATTACCTCCTCCTATCAAGATAATATTGGATTCTTCAGAAAATGTGTGTCCAAAGAAAGACATAGCCTCAGAAACTTTGTTTGTTGGACAAAGAAAATATACCTCATCTCCGGCATGAATAACATCATTTTTTCCAGGAAATATTATTTGTCCTTTCATGTTTTTTAAATACAAAACAGTAATTAAGGAATCCTTATCAATTGTTGAAATGTATTTTAATTGTATATCTACAATTGGAGCGTTTTTTTTACAAACAACTCCAATTACTCTTAGTTTGTTATTTACGCAAGGAATAACATCTAAAGCTCCAGGGATTGATATATTTCTTTTTACGGATTTTGAAATTTCAGAAGCAGGAGAAACAACAAAGTCAATATTTAATTTATCAGAATTAAATAAATCAGCATTTAAAAAATATGATTGATTATTCACTCGGGCTATTTTTGTTGGGACATTAAATAGTATATTTGCTAGTTGGCAAGCGGTTATATTAACTTCATCTGATGAAGTTACAGCTATCAATATATCTGCTTGTTCAATATCCGCCTCCTTTAAGGAGTTAATATCCGTAGCAAGTCCGTAAATTGTTTTTACATCCAATTTGTCAGATACAACATTTAGAACTTCCAATGACGAATCAATCAATGACACATCATTTTTTTCTAAAGATAAAACTTTTGCAAGTTCATATCCAACTTTTCCAGCACCTAATATAACTACTTTCATCTATACAGCTATCACCTTTCCGATTTAAATGATTTCGAATCAAGAATATTAAGATTTTTTAACTTTCTATGTAGTGCGGATCTTTCCATACCAACAAATTTTGCAGTTTGTGAAATATTACCTCTGAATCTTCTTAATTGCTCTGCAAAGTATTCTCTTTCAAAAGCTTCTCTTGCGTCACGTATGGATAATTCTGAAACAATTGATATAAACTGTGTATTTGGAACATTTCCTGACTTTCCTTCGATAATTTCTTTTGGCAAATCATCAATAGAAATTATACTCTTGTTTTCATTTTCAGAGATAGCAATTGTCAAAATCCAATCTATCATATTTTTCAATTGCATAACATCCCCTGGCCATGAATATGTGTTTAGAATACCTAAGGCTTCATTTGAAAAATGTTTAGGCGTTGTTTGATGAGCTTTTGCTGATTGGTCCATAAAATATTCCAAAAGGAATGAAATATCTTCTCTTCTGGAATTTAATGGGAATATCTTTATCAAATTTGCATTCATTCTGCAGTATAACTCATTACTAAATGTACCTTCTTTTACCAATTGTTCTATATCAGATGAAACCCCTGCAATTACTCTTATATTTACAGGAATTTTTGAATTTGATCCTATTCTGTAAAAACCTTCTTCCTTTAACATTTTTAAGAATTTTAATTGGAAATCCAAGGAAGTTGAAGTTAGTTCATCAATAAATAAAGTCCCTCCATTGATTTTTTCTAAAAGTCCTTGCTTTATTGTAACTCCATCAAGAGTCTTTACTTCAACTCCAAATAGTTCTGATCCTAACTGTCTCGAATTATAAGAACTACAACTCAAAACACCCAAAGGGCTTTTTTCTCTTGGTGATAATTTATGAATTTCTCTAGCTATTGTTTCCTTATCAGACCCTGCTGGACCTAATATAAGACATCTTCCATTAAGAGGAGCTATTTTTGTTATTTGTTGTTTTATATTATTAATATTTTGAGAAATCCCAAGGATCTTATCAGAAACTTTTGCTTTTACTTTTAATTCCGTGTTTTCCATCTGAAGCTTTGAAGTTTCTATAGCTTTTTCAACAGAGGTTATTAATCTTGCTGAATCAAATGGCTTTTCAATAAAATCGTGAGCTCCTTTTTTTATGGCAGAGACAGCTGTCTCGATTGTCCCATGTCCACTCATCATAATCACAGGAACATATTCATAATCTTTTCTTATTAACTCCAACAAACGTAATCCGTCACGATCACTTTCACCTAACCAAACATCTAAAATAACTAAATTCGGACGTTTTCGTTTAATTATTTCCTCAGCTTCAATATAGCTTCCTGCTGTTTCTGTTTCATAATCATTATCTTCTAGTATTCCAGAAACCAATTCTCTTATATCTGATTCATCATCAACAACAAGAATATTATACGCCATTTGTTGTTTCCTCTTTTATGTCGAACTTACGTGGTAATTTTATCATTATCTTTGCTCCTTTCAACTTCTCTGATTTTCCTATATTGATTTCTCCAAAGTGATCTAATATTATCTTCTGAACAATAGCCAATCCCAATCCTGTTCCTTTTTCCCGAGTTGTGTAATATGGATCAAATGCTTTTTCTAGTGCTGTATTAGTAAATCCTGGACCATCGTCTTCTATTGTTAAATTTATCGTTTCATTGATTACGTAAAAATCTATAGAAATATTACCTATGTTACTAGTATTTAAACTACTATTTTCTGTGATTGAATTTACAGCATTTTGTAAAAGATTCATTAAAACTTGGTTAATTTGAGATTGATCTATATTACATACGCAACTTTCTCGATCGTATGATTGTTGAAACTGGATTTTGTTATGAGCATTACTTTGAATGAAAACAGCTTCTTTGATCAAAGATATAATATCATTTTTTTCCATCTTAGGAGCTGGCATTCTTGCAAAATCAGAAAACTCTTTTACTAAATTCCCAATACACTGCACTTGTCTGATAATCGTATCAATACATGAATTAAAAATCTCAGGTTTTGTTATAATCTCACTCCTATACTTATTTTTCAATCTTTCTGCAGATAATTGAATAGGAGTTAATGGGTTTTTAATTTCATGAGCTATTTTTCTTGCGATGTCTCTCCAAGCGTTTTGTCTGTTGGAAATTATCAATTGTTGCTTTTGTTGATTTAATTTTGAAATCATATCATTAAATGTCGAAATCAAAATCTTAAATTCACCACTAATACCTTCAGGGTTAATTGGCGTATCATAATTTCCCAATGAGATATTTTTTGTAGATATAATTAATTTATTGATTGGCTTTAGTATTCTGTTGGCAAAAATTCCTCCGATTAAAATAGAAATAAGCAACAGAATAGTAGTTATTATTGAAAAAAATGTTATAAAAGAAATTTTTAAACCAGATCTTTGAGTTGCCAAGTTTGTATATTCATTTATTGCTTTTTTTATATTATATTTATGTTCCAATATAATATCACTGATAGGAGTCGACGTTAGCAAATAAATTCCCAGATTTTTATCAACAACACTTGCTCCAATAATTCTATCCCCAGATTCCCAAGATATGGCCTCCCCATTATTCAAAAGTTCTAGTTCTTTAGGCAGTGATTCAAATTTTATTGATAATGAAAAAGGGGTATTTATAATAAAATCTATACCTCCATCTTCTTGAACTTGAAATACACATCCTTCAGCTTTTGTTTCAGATATTTCCTCATTTAAAATTTTCTCTATTTTAGATTTATCATATAAAATTCCGTTAATACATTCGTTTATTTGAGAACCTAAGCCCGATGTGAAATTTTCAATTGTTATTTTTATATCGTTGATATAAACATCTGCAACTTTTTCAGCGTTGGTAATCACATTTCTCACAGGAGTTTTAAATAGATTTTCAATGCCTATGTTAAAAAATAACATGGAAAATGCAAAAACCAATACGGAAGGAATAATCGCGATACAAGAAAATAGAATAATAACTTGTCTGTGAAAACCTTGTTTTTTTCCTCGAAGAGTTTTTAAACGAAATACTCCTCGAACTTTCCTTAATATGAAATAAGCAACTATCAAAAAGAGAAAAGCATCGAAATAAATTAAACTTAAAATTACATTCGAATTAACAGAATCTGAATTAATGAGAGTATAAGTTAATATAACAAAGACAACTCCTGCTAAGGAAAATATATATGAATAATAATTTTTTAATTTATTTATTTCATTAAAAAGATTCATAAAATC
Organism: uncultured Alphaproteobacteria bacterium; assembly: GCA_910588255.1. Classification (GTDB taxonomy): domain Bacteria; phylum Pseudomonadota; class Alphaproteobacteria; order RUG11792; family RUG11792; genus MGBC162888. Next base: position 5,193 of record CAJUOM010000026.1, on the reverse strand, counting down.
TAAACACAACCTCATAGAGGGGCTATTATTGATTGTAGCATACAAGCAACAGTCTTCATAAACCTTTTTTCAAAAAATTTTATACTATAAAGAAAATATAGGAAAACCAGATTGTTATTGATAATATTGCAAATACAAAACCGCATATAAACCACTTTTTTGCAGTGACATATCCGGAAGAAAACATAGTTAATGCGACAGGACATGTATAATTTGCGATAACATCAGACATAGAACTAAATGCCGCCAAAGTCATAGCTACTATAATTTTGTCTATTCCAAGAGCTAGTCCTGTAGCCAAAAATGGAGCGTATAACGCTGTAATTCTTGCCCCTTCTCCTGTGAAAAAATAGTGTGTAAAAAAGTATATTATAGCCAAAAACAGAAAAGATATATTTGCAGAAAAATTACCTATTGAATTTGATATAACTCCAGTGAACCAATTTATTGCTCCTAAGTCTGATAAACAGTTCACATATGAAATCAATATTCCAAGCAATAACACTGCATTAAATGTACTGTAACAGGACATCATTTCTTTTATGTCTAATATTCCTGTAAACATAAACAAGCATACTCCGAATAATGTTGTTACCATCACTGGAACATCAATAATATCTGCGAGTATCCACATTATTAACATTACACTAAATACAATAAGGATAAACTTTTCTTGTTCGGATAAAGGACCTAGTTCATTATAATTTTTCATTGCTTGAGATCGAATATCTCCAAGGTCTGTTATTTTGGGATTTAAAATTAATTTAATCACAAATGGAAGAATAATAAGCAAAATAGTGCATGGCAATATCATAAACTTAAACCAGAAAGTCCATGAAACTGATAAATCTATAGAAGTCATGCTTTCAAGAATTAATGCATTTGATATCATTGCAGTTATGAATAAAGAGCTGCATATTGAGTTACTGTAAGCATAAAGTATAGCAAGATATGAGCCAATTCTTTTTTCTGAAATACCTTTTTTATGAGCAGAAATATAAGATGAAATAGATGTTACCAAAGGCAAACCGACACTGGCACCTCTCGCAGTATTACTTGGAAGTATTGGAGCTATGAAAAATTCAGTCAGTATAATGCTATATGAAAGTCCGTAAATTCCTTTTCCAAAATATTTCATGAAAATATAAGCAAGCCTTATTCCTAAAGTCGTTTTCGTAATAACTCTAGCCAGTGAGAGAACGAGGAACAAAAGCCAGGGAACAATACTACAAAAACCTGAAAAACATTGTTTTATACCTATAGTTTTTGTTAATGTAGCAATAAGCATTATCAATAACAAAAAAGCAACAGGACGTGTTATTTCAAGCATGATTCCCGTCATTGATATGACAAATAAGATTATCATATGTAACCCTTTTTCAGATAAACCTGGAAGCGGATTAAAAATCATCCAAGCGGAAAATCCTAGCAAAGCAACTATTAATAATCTAAAAAATTTAATATTTTTATTTTGAAAGTTTTGTTTTAAGTGTATTATGATAACAATCTCCTAAATTATATACGTGGTGCTGAAGAGAGGACTTGAACCTCCGACCTACTGATTACGAATCAGTTGCTCTACCAACTGAGCTACTTCAGCATACTTTTATTTTACAAGCTTTTCCCATCCAATTCCATACAATTTTGACACTACTTTAAATAATGCTTTATATTTTTTCATCAAATGACTTGATTTTCGTGTAAATTATTTTTATTCTATAAATAGGGTAGATGGTATACACATAAAATATAGACCTCCGTGAGTTAGCTATCTGCCCTCTGATTTATTTAGCTTAACTCTAGAGCTATAGAGGTAAATTCTGGAAATTTACTAAGATCTATGAAGTCTTTTAGTCTTGCGATGAGACTGCCTGTTGGTTTTAATTCAGATGAAGTTGAATCAAGAAAAACAGGATAGGCTGTAATCAAGTCAAAATATCCTTTAGGTTTTCTAATTACAAATCTTATACCATTTGCATCAATCACATTTCTGCTTTTGTCTAAAGTTCTCATTTCACTGACAACTCGACTAAGTTGTTCCTTTTTTGATTCTATATCAATAACTATATTTTGATATCCATCTTTTTGATTTATTTCTACATGGTTCACATTAAATTCTGCTTGACCAAATTTCAATCTCAGAAGTAATGTCTTGTAAAAATCCACACATGTAAAACCTTGTTTTAAAGCCCAAAAAGATTTTCTAAATGAAGTGTGGTTTGTTGCTGCGTATTCTTCTGCAGTAAAGATATGTGTAAATTCATTATCAGGAGCTAAGTGATGGAGCCAACGGGCTGCTTGCCCATACTTTTGGGTTAAACACAATATTTGCTTTCTTATTAATGCAGGATGTTTCAATTTGTTAGGATACATAAAGACATGTAATAAAAGAGCTTTTGCATATGTGTCTCTAACAATCTCACAAAAATGAGTCAGTCCTTTATATATTTTATCTTCCGGCAATAACTCTCTTGGACATTTCGAAAAAAATGTTTCATTAAGTCGGTAATCGAGATTATAAATAAGATTTAGAAATTCATCTTCATTAATCTTTTCCCCTTGCAGCTCTATAAGATACCTTATGGTACTGAAAAATTCTTCCTTTTCATAAATAAAATCTAAAGATTCAGAGGGATTGGCAATCGCTTGAAAAATACCACGATCATAACATTTTTGAAAGAAATCAGGAATATCAAATATTGCTCTTGTATAATTTTTGAAATATGTATGAAGCAAATTTTTTATAATCACTTTCAAAAGCACGTTTTACACTATTACCTAGCTCATTTGTCAAAACTTCCCACATATATGTTAAATGAACAAAGGATAAATTCTCTTTTTCTAAAGTTCGGAATATTATAGGAAATTTTGGAAAAGTAGGGACTTTAGAAGCTATAATTTGATTAAAAGCAATTTTGCGCAATGTAGTTTGAATCAAAGTTGATACAAAATTTTGTTTTTCTCCCCGCTCATTTACCATATATTCAGTTGAAAGCAAACAACCTTCTTTTATTTCAAAAGGCTGATAGTACTTTTCTGTAGGTCTTATTCCCGGAGCTTCCACAAAAAATTTTTTATTTTGAGAAAGTTCTAAAATTTTGGAACTTGTTGTTTCTGTTGAAAGAAATTCATTAAGCAAAACCGGAGAAATAATGTCTTTGGAGGAAATAATGGCAGCTAATAATTCCTGATAAAAAATTGCAACAATGAATAATAAGCTTATTATTTTCATAAGAATAATATCACAAAACTAATTATTTCTATAATTTTATAACAAAAATATAATGATATCAACGCATCCTTAAAAAATAACAGAGTTTCAAAAATTAATCCTTTTATAAAGCTCTTGATACGTGTATTATAGAATAAGCATTTATGAAGTTTCTGGTTATTGATGCCTTTAAATATTAAAAGAGCTTTCTTGCTATGTTTGTTGTTATTTATTACATTTGCTGGAATTACGGTTTATAAATATACTAATGTTAATTCCAAATTAGAAAATTTTGACGTAACAAGAATCGGAGTGCTGGATGGAGTGAAATTAAAACACGAAGCAAAATGTTTTAAAGTTCATTTAGAAGTTTCTCAAAGGGTAACAGATTTAGTTTCAAAAATCCGAGTATCTGAAAAGCAATTTAAAAATTCCTATAATGAAATTAAGAAAAATACGAAGTTAACTTTAAATGCGAAAAATAGCGAATTAGCAAAATTGGAGTCAAAATGGAAATCACTTTCAAGGCAATATAATGAAGAAATGCAAAATATTCGAAATATAGATTTGAAAATCGCAGATATAACCCAAACAAAACTTTTTTCAATATTGGAATCTTTAGCTAAATCACTTAAGTTAAATTTAATTTTAAACAAAACTTCTGATGATAAAATAAATATTTTTTATACCTCTAAAGATATTGATATAACCGACTTAGTTGTCAAAGAGATGGATAAAGTGTTGCCCAACATAAAATTAGAGGATTTGAAATGATAGATCAAAGATTTTTTAACAAAAAGCCATTTATCACTATGAAACGGATTTGTGATTTGTTGTCAATAAGTTTGCCAGAGAATGTTTCTGGAGCAAAACATATCACAGATATTGAAACTATTGAATATGCCACAAATTCGAATATTACATTTTTTCATAATACCAAATATGTTGAGGAGTTGAAAAAAACGAAAGCTTATGCCTGCGTTGTAAAAAAAGATCATGCTCATCTCGTGCCAAACACCACGATTTCACTTGTTGTTGAAGAACCTTATTTGGCTCATGCACTATTGTTAAAAGAACTTTATTCTATCAAAATAAACAAAAAAGAATCATTTATCTCGAAAAAAGCCTCAATTTCTAAGAATGCAACGATAGAAACTGGTTGTTATATTTCTGATTTTGTAACAATTTCTGATGGTGTAATTATAAAGGAGGGAACGTTTATAGGAAGTAATGTTACTATTTTAGATGGTGTAGAAATCGGGAAAAATTCTTATATAGAACCGAACGTAACTATTGGGTACGCTGTCATTGGAAAGTCTACCTATATCAAAACTGGATCTAGAATCGGACAACAAGGTTTCGGATTTCACATTGGGAAAACAGGGATTACCGATGTTTTGCAAATAGGAAGAGTTATTATTGGTGATTATGTTCAAATAGGCGCAAATTGTACCATAGATCGTGGAAGTATGAATGACACAAGAATTGGAAGCCATTCAAGATTAGACAATATGATTCACGTTGCACATAATGTTGAAATAGGAGAATATTGCGTTATTGCTGCACAAACGGGTATTGCGGGAAGTACAAAAATAGGTAACCAATGCTTTTTTGGGGGACAAGTTGGAATAGCTGGGCATCTTAAAATAGGGGATCAAGTTGTCATAGCAGCGCAATCTGGAATTATGAAAAATACACCATCTGGAAGCAAGATTGCAGGAACCCCCGCAACAAATGTTACCAATTGGCATCGTCAAACAATAGCAGTGAAGAAACTTGTAGAATTTATAACAAAAATGCAAAGAAAAGGATTTTGGAATAAAATAAAAATTCTGTTAAAACCTTTTTAAAAATAGTTCTGCATTTCATTTTTCCAAAAACGTGAGAACATTGTCTCTAGAATATAAGCAAATGAAATCAGAAGATTAAAACCAGTTGAGTCTCGCACTAAAGCGAGACTCAAGTTAGGATATAAGTTTAAC
>CAJUOM010000025.1 GCA_910588255.1 uncultured Alphaproteobacteria bacterium | reverse complement strand
GTGGAATATGACGCAAAAAGCCTAGAAAAATCCCTAAAATTTTATGGAACTTTTTAGAATTTGACGTAAGATGATTATGTTATGTATCCAGGAATTAAGAATACTAAATCAAATCCGAGGAACGAGTGAAACGAAGTATAACTTGACGCTAAAAGGGGGTAAATTTTATACCATACTTACGAGCGCTATCTCAAAAACCTATGCTAATTTTAAAAAATCACGCTTTTAAATTTTCATAATGAATTATTTCTCAACTTATTTATAAATTCATTTCGAAACGGATATTAGAAAGCTTAGAGAGATAAAAACAGTAAGTGAAGATAATTGAATTAATTACTTCTTCATTTTTATACTAAAAGTTCCTGAAGTTTTTTCTATTATTCCATCAAACTCACGTCCCCAACAATAGTTATGTTTTTGATGTCCGAAATAATTATTGGTATAAACCGGAATATTAATTTGGCATGCAAATGTTTTTAGTATTTTCGAAACATTTTTCCCGAAATCTCCAAATATAATAGATTTTACATTTTTCAAAATTCCTGCATTTTTCAAATGAGTCAGAAATCTATCTAATTGATACCCGGAAACATTTGTATCTTCTATGAAGAGAATTCTATTTGTTGTTTTTATTTGCCATGGAGTACCTATTCCTGAAATTAAACACGTCAAATTCCCTCCGGTTGTTTTTCTTCTTATAACATTTGCATTTTTGGCATATGAGTTGATTGGAATCAAATCTGAAATCTCCAGCATTGTAATAGAATTATTAAGAAATTTCAATACGATCTCATAAGACTTTGAAGATTTATTATTTAAGGCAAAATCTTTTAACATAGGAGCATTTAAACAAATCCAATTATATTTTTGAGAAAGATGTATGAGAAGTGTGCAAATATCACTATATCCAATTAATATTTTCTTTTTTTCGTTTGAATAATTTGTATTGGATATTTCCCACATTAATTTATCGATACCATAACCTCCTCGCAAAGCCCAAAGAATTCATGATTAGATCTTAAAGATTTATCGATATCTTTAAATTTTTCATCTTGAATTTGCAAAAACCTGTTCATCTGAAGATGCCGTTTTAGTTTTACATTTAGTTCCAGTTATTTGAAAAACTTTCTTCCAAACATTCAGATCAATTCCGCTCGATGGTGCGATTATTTCTATATCTAGGCTTTTTAAATTCTGAAATGCGAAAGTGTTAAAGCAAGCGAAAAATAAAAATGTTATTTTAAGAAAAGTCGATAAAACTGTCATAATTTGTAACAATTCAATAGGAATCAACACACATACTATATGGTAACATGAAACCCTAAGGTAGCGAAATTTTTACTCTATGCTTTTTGATCACAAATCAGCTTGGGAAAATGAAAAAATTTATAACGAGATATATCAAAACTCAATAAAAGATCCTGAGGCATTCTGGAATTGTCATTTAAAAGATTTTTATTGGAAAAAGAAACCGATTAGTTCATTCGATAAGAACTCCTCAGAATGGTCTTTAAATGGAATTTCAAATGTAAGTTACAATTGCGTTGACAGACACGCCATAAACAGCCCTGATAAACCTGCCCTCATATGGTATGGTGATGAAAAAGGAGAACGAAGGCAAATATCTTATAATGAATTGAAAAATATGGTTATTAAGATAGCGTCGCTTCTAAAATCCGAAAAAATAAAAAACAATGATGTTGTAGCAATATATATGCCAATGATTCCAGAAGCAATAGCTGCAATGCTTGCTTGTTCAAGAATAGGAGCCTTACATTTAGTTGTTTTTGCTGGATTTTCTCCTGAGGCATTAGCATACAGATTGGAGTCATCAAAAGCAAAGATTCTTTTGACAGTAACTTCTTCCAGAAGAGGTGGAAAGAAAATTGAAATTTTAAATAATGCAAATTGTGCTGTCTCAAAAATGACACAGCCATGCAAAACATTAAATCTTGATAATTTGCAAAATTTGGAAGTGAAAATTAATGAAGAAATATATTGGCAAGATAATCAAGATAATTTATTTATCCTATATACTTCTGGATCATCAGGAAACCCAAAAGGTATTGTTCATTCTGCTTTGCCATATATGCTTTATACAGCAACAACGCTTAAGATTATATTGGGGATAAACTCTGACGATATATACTTTTCAACTTCGGATATTGGATGGATAACAGGGCACAGTTATATAACATATGCTCCATTGTTCCATGGATTAACTGTTGTTATTTTTGAAGGAACACCAACTTATCCTGAGGCTGATAGATATTGGGAAATAATAGAAAATGAAAAAGTTTCAATATTTTATTCTGCTCCAACAGCTATTAGATCTCTGCAGATGTTTGATGATGCATTAGTAAAAAAACATGATTTGTCCTCATTAAAAACTTTAGGCTCTGTTGGAGAACCAATAAATAAATCTGCATGGGAATGGTATTTCAACGTTGTGGGAAATAAACAATGCCCAATAATGGATACGTGGTGGCAGACGGAAACTGGAGGAATTATCCTAGCTCCATTGAGAAATCTCGAGCAAAAACCATGTATTGCTGGAAAACCATTTTTTGGAAATATAGTAAAAATAACGGATGACTACGGAAATATAATTACTTCTTCGAATTCTTTGGGAAATCTTATTATAAACAGTAATTGGCCTGGAAAATGTCGCTCCACAACTTATAAAAGCGAAAAAATAAATTTTGCCCCAAATAAAGCATTTATAACAGGAGATGGAGCAATATATGATAATAACTTTGACATAAAAATAATAGGAAGATTAGATGATGTCATAAACATTTCTGGACACAGGTTAGGAACAGCTGAATTTGAATGTGCAATAAATAAAGTTCATAGTGTGAAAGAATCTGCAGTTGTTGCTGTTGAAGATAGTATAAAAGGACAGACAGCATTTGCATATGTGGTCATTGAAGATATTGTTAATCATGAAAAAATTATCAGTGAAATTTTAAAATCGACAAAGAGGTGTATTGGTCCGATTGCAAAACCTGATTTTATTGTTTTTGTCCCAGATTTACCAAAAACTAGATCAGGAAAGATAATACGCCATTTATTACGAGATATTGCAAATAATCATAATTACAACGAAAAAGATTTATCATCTGTATATAATCAGGAAATAGTTCCAATACTTTATAAAGCTTCCCAAGAACCGTTCTTTTGTCCTGATATTTGTAAACTAAAGCGATAAAACTTAAATTTTATTTCTAAATTGTATATCCTGAAATTGAGAACTAGGAGCTATGTACACTAACTTAATATGAGAGGGCAGCCATGGTAGCCTTGATATTATTATACCACATGTCACGCGTTTTTAAAAAATACTTCCAGAATCGTTTTCTAACGCTTATAAAGTTTTTCTGAATTATGCGATAGTTAACCACAAACTATATTGCAAATGAAGTACAATTTGCAGTAAAGAATCCTCAATTAGAAAAATAGCATCGCCAACAAATAGCTGATGATCTTATAGGAATATACTCATAGCGTGATAAAACTTATTTAGAAAAATATCTTGATATTGAAAAAGGAATTTTTTATAATATAAACATATGACATGGGCCTTTAGTTTAGTTGGTCAGAACCCTCCGCTCATAACGGAGTTGTCGTAGGTTCGAGTCCTACAGGGCCCACCATTAATTTCCCGGAGGTTTTATGTTATCGAATTTAGCTTTAAACAATTCCTTACATATTCTAAATGATGAGAAAATTCTTAGTGTTTCAGAGCTTTCTTTAGCTATAAAAAATCAAATAGAGAAAAACTTTTCATCTGTAAAATTGCAAGGAGAAGTTTCAGGATTGAAAAAGCATTCATCAGGACATATTTACCTATCTTTAAAGGATAACGATTCTGTTATAAATGCGATATGTTGGAGAGGGACAAAACTAAGTTTCCAACTAGAAGAAGGTATGGAAATTGTTGTGGAAGGACGTGTAACATCATATCCTGCAAGGTCTCAATATCAATTTATTATAGAAGAAGCGAGTATTGCTGGAGAAGGTGCTTTATTAAAATTATTAAATGAACGAAAAAAGCTTTTTTCATCTCTAGGATATTTCAATAACAAACGAAAACTTCCAAAATTTCCACAACTTATTGGAATCATCACTTCAAAAACAGGTGCTGTTCTTCAGGATATGAGACACAGATTAGAAGATCGGTATCCATTTTGCAATGTTTCAGTGTGGTCTGTTAATGTTCAGGGAATCGGGGCAGCAGAACAAGTTGCAGCTGCTGTTCGTGGATTTAATTTTATGACCCAAAAACATCCTGATATATTAATTGTTGCAAGAGGTGGAGGAAGTATTGAAGATCTTTGGCCATTCAATGAAGAAGTCGTCGTGAAAGCAGTGTTTGAAAGTCGTATACCTGTCATATCAGCTATTGGACATGAAACAGATACAACATTGATAGATTATGCAGCTGATTTGAGAGCACCTACTCCGACTGCGGCTATAGAATTAGCTACTCCGGTTTTGTCTGAGATAAAAACTCAGTTATCCGATAATACATTCAGATTGAATAATTTTATACAAAGAATAGTCAGAGAATTTTCTTCTAGACTAGACTCTGTTTCAAAATGTCTGAATTCTTCACAATTTGCAATTTTGGGAATTACTCAGAAATTCGACGATAAAATAGAAAGATTTTTTGTCGCAATACAAAACTTTTTACAAAGAGAGTCTTTGAAATTGCAAACAAAAAAGTTGATTAATCCGAAAGAATTTCTCCAAAAACAGATGCTTAGATTGCAATCTAAAAAATTAATTAGCCTAGAAAATTATATAAGATTGAAAAGACAAAAATTTGAAGCATCGATTTCTGTTTATAACCGAATTTTAAAAAATTACTTTGATAAATATTTGGAAAAAATAATAGTTTTATCTAATCGTTTGGAACAAGGATCTTTTAAAAAGATATTATCAAAAGGTTTTTGTTTTATAACAGATAGTTCAGGAAATACTATTGAAACAAAAGAAAAGTTCCAGAGACAGAAAGGAAGTGAATTTTGTATCCACTTCCAAGATGGTTCTTTTACATTTGAGAAATAAGCTCTGTGTAGGCATCCATAAGTGTATTTCTTTTTTCTTGCATTTTTGAATTGTTACCAAATGCAGCATTTTTTATCGCCTCACGTAGGATGTATGAAGGCTCAGTTTCTCTTCGAATTCCTATATATGTATCCATATCATCCAATGTTTGCGTTAAGTATCTTATTACTTTCGTACTATATTTCTTAACAATGCTTAATATATTATCATCATTGGCAAAAGACAGATATATACTAGGAATTTCTAATATTTCTTCAATACTTTGTGATTCTTCTGTAAATTCCTTCTCAGATTCAGAGCTCAATTGATCACTTTTTGATTCTGCGATTTCCGAATCTAATGGTGAGAACAAATAACTATACAAAAGTTCTTCATTTAGTATACAGTTATATCCATCACTTGTTATGGAATCGTTTAAAGCTGCAATACAAGTTGTATAGGATTCTAATTCTGATTTAATTGAATCAACCATAGTTGAACTTGCAAAAACACTATTAATTAATAGTACAGCGCTTAAGATAATTTTTTTCATATTTCCTCCAAATTAGTTATTTAAAATAGATGTTATATTATAATTCTAGCTTTAATTTAATATTAATTCGAAAAGTAATTACAAAATTTTGCAAATTTTAAAAAACATCTTCCAAATTTAAGTTTAATATTTGAAATTTGTAGTTAAATTTAATGAAATATGGTATAATTATAGAGTTTTGAGTGAAACGTGCAAAATATGTCTTACGATCTCTTCCCATTTTTCTTTTGAGTTTGTCTTTTTTTTGAAAATAATTGAAGAATCGTTTTTTAAGGAGCCAATAACAAATTCATATGTCTCATTTTTGTTTTTTAAAATTTTGCACATATTTTGAACTTCTGGGTATATATCTCTGAAATTATCTATATAAGGTCCTGTTGCTACGTTACAATCAAAATTTAAAGGCTCGAGAAAATTATGGCCACCAATATTTGGAACTAAACTTCCTCCTACAAAAACAATCTTTATATTTTCAAAAAAATCTCCGAGACATCCTATCTTGTCTATAATATAAACTTCTTCATCTATACTTTCTTTAGATTCCGAATTTGTATAAGTTGTAGCTGATATATTTGAATTTTTGCAAAACTCTAAAATATCATTAGCTCTATTAGGATGTCTGATGGCTATTACTGTTAAAATTTCTGGATATGTTTGTTTTATCAACTTATGTGCCTCGAGAATAGTTTCTTCTTCTCCAGGATGGGTACTGACTGCTATCCAAGTTTTTCTGTTTGATATTTGATTTTTAATATTCTTTGAATTTTCTAAATTAACAGGTAGCTTCCTGGAAATAGTTTTCATATTTGGAACAACAAGTACTTCTCTTGCTCCAAGTTGTTTCAATTCTTTTTTCAATTCATCAGAAGGAGCATAAATGGTTCGAAATAGACTAAATGGTTGGATTTTTAAATATTTATTCACAAATTTCATTCTATTTAAAGATTTTTTTGAGATTCTGACGTTCAACAAATAAATTGGTATATCTTTTTCATGTAAATAATATAAAGTATTAGGCCATAACTCCGATTCAACGAAAAGTGCAACTGAAGGTTTCCAATATTTCACAAATCTTCTGATCCATTTAAAAACATCAAATGGTAGATATTGATGAATAACTAAGTCTTTTAACTTTTCTTCTACTTGTTTTGCTGCAGTTAATGTTGTAGTTGTTAATAGAATGTTTATATTATTATTTTCATTTTTTATTTTTTCTATTATAGGAATAACGGAAATTGTTTCTCCGACACTAACTGCATGAATCCAAACAAGTTCTCCTGAAGACCTTTCTTTTGAAGGAAGACCAAATCGTTCAGTATATCGATATTTATCTTCTAATCCGAGTGCTATTCTTCTTTTGATATATAATCTAACAACCGGAGCAATTATCATTCCCATGAATCTAAAAGTTTTTTTGGGAAAGAACAATAATGAAACATATGTTATAATAAAAATCAGTAAAATCCAGAATATCATTTTTCCCAACATTACTCTTAACCATGATATAAATTTATAATATAATATGGAAAATTGCGACATAAATTTTTATAAAAATGAAAAATATTCAGATAAATTCAAAACAAGTGACAAAAGATGATATTTTTGTTGCTATAACATGTCCTAATGTGAAACAGAATATTAGAGAGGCTTTTCAAAAAGGTGCTTCTGTTGTATTTTCTGAATTTTATGATGATTCAAGAGTAATAAAAATAGATGACGCAAGATTACTTGCTTCAAAATTAGCAAAATATGCATATAACAACCAACCAAACACCTGTGTGTCTGTCACAGGAACAAATGGAAAAAGTTCAGTTGCCCATTTTTTGAGTCAAATTTGGCAATATTCCGGAAAGAACACTGCGAATCTAGGAACTCTAGGGCTGTTTATTAATGGGCAAAAAACTGATTTGGAAAATATTATTATTCCCAATCTCACAACGCCTGATTCAATAACATTGCATAAAATCTTAGATCATCTTGCAAAACTTAATATAACCCATTTAGTTTTTGAAGCCTCAAGTCATGCATTAGAACAAAAAAGATTGCATAGTGTTGAATTATCCGCCGCTGCATTCACTAATTTTGCTTCTGATCATTTAGACTACCATAAAACCAGAGAATCTTATTTTTTATCTAAACTTCGCCTTTTTAAAGAAATTTTAAAAAATGATAGACAGGCAATTGTTTCAAAAGATTACCCAATAATATTTTCAGAGGTATCGAAGCTAAATAAAAATATTATTTCCTTTGGTCTAAATGAAGGAAATTTCGTTAGAGCAGAAAATATAAAAGAATTTTCAGATCATATAATTTTTGATATATCATTTGGGAAAGAAAAATTTAAAAATTTGAATGTGAAATTATTTGGTCAATTCCAAATAATGAATATCTTATGTGCATCGGCATTGGCTTTTTCTTGTGGATTATCTCCAAAAGAAATTATAGAAACTTTTTCGAAATTATCGACTTTAAATGGTAGAATGGAACATATCAGATCTATAAATGGAGGAAATGTATATGTAGACTATGCTCATACATCTGAGGCGTTTAAAAATGCATTAAAATGTTTCAAACGAGTTTGTAAAGGAAATTTAATTTGCGTGTTTGGATGTGGAGGAAATCGTGATAAATCAAAACGTAGAGAAATGGGGAAAATAGTTAATGAACTAGCGGATATTATAATTGTTACAGACGATAATCCTCGTTTTGAATCCCCAGAATCTATCAGATCTGAAATAATTTCAAATTGCCCAAATGCACTAGATATTCCAAATAGGAAAGATGCTATATATAAAGCTCTTTCATTAATTAATCCAGGTGATTTTGTTGCGGTTATTGGAAAAGGACATGAAGATTATCAGATATATGGAAATAAAACAATACATTTTAGTGATAAAGAAACAATATTGAATTTTTGTTGATATAAACATTAACTTATGATACTATTAACTTTATAGATTTTAATTCAACAATTAATAATCGCTGAAAATTTGAAGAATATATTAGTTAAATTATTAAAAGAATCAATAAATAAAATCAAAGTTAATCGATTTTATCGTTGTTATTCTAATATGCTTCCTTATTTCAAACCCTATGCATTTAGAGCTGTTTTAGCAATAGGTTTATGTGTTCCCATTGGTAGTCTTGATGCTGTTATTGCTATGGCTTTAAAACCTTACACAGATCTTGTTATGATTGAGAAATCTGTAAAAGCAGCCTGGTATATTCCTTTTGCTATAGTATTATTTGCGATTGTTCAAGGTTTATTAAATTATTTTGCAGCATATCTAAACTCTTGGGTTGGGGAAAAAGTCACTAGAGATTTAAAGTTTAATTTATTTAAAAAATTATTATCTTATGATTCTGCTTATTTCGACAGAACCTATTCAGGAAATATAGTTTTTCAATTTAACAATCAGGCAGATGCCGCAAGTTCTGGTTTATTGGCAAAAATGAAAATGTTGATTTCCAGAATTTTTTCTTCGGTATCTTTAATCTGTGTTTTGATATATAACTCTTGGCAACTTTCCATAATTGCGATCATTATTTTGGGATGTGCATTTTTGCCCGTTGCGAGAATTCGAGAAAGAATCCAAAAAGTTATGTCAAATGTTGTGAAAGGAAGTGCTAGGCTAGTTACTGAATATAATGAAAGCTTTGCAGGGAACAAAACAATTTCTGCGTATAATCTTCATAATCATCAGGAGTCAAAATTCCTTAATATTTTAAATACGGTTACAGGAGTCAGAATAAAGCTTACACAAAAAACTGCTTGGTTATCTCCGATTATGCATATTATTGTTTCAATAGGAATCGGTATTTCAATTGCTTATGGTAGTTATTTGATAGTTTCAGGAAAAATTTCGAGCGGAAATTTCGTATCATTTTTAACAGCTTTAATTATGTTATATAATCCAGTAAAAAGCATGGGAAATAACATAAAAGATTTTCAAATGTCTATGTTAGCCGTTGAACAAGTCTTAACCGCACTTAATACGACTTCGAACATAAAGGACAAACCAAATCCTATAAATCTAAAATCATTTAAAGATAAAATCCAATTTGAAAATGTTATTTTTGAATATATTCCAAATCGTTCTGTATTAAAAAATCTTAATCTAGAAATAAATAAAGGAGAGACTGTTGCATTAGTAGGGAATTCAGGAGGGGGGAAATCCACGATAGCGAATTTATTGCCAAGATTTTATGATATCAAATCAGGATCTATAAAAATAGATGGAGTAGATATTCGAGATTATAGTTTGAAATCTTTAAGGGATAATATCGCTATTGTATTCCAGGATAATTTCTTGTTTTCAGGTTCCATACGTGAAAATATAATGTTGGGATATCCGAATGCTCCTGAAGAAAATCTTCAAAAAGCTTTAGAGATGGCGTATTTAAATGAATTTGTATCAACCTTAAAGAAGGGCATTGATACAGAAATAGGAGAAAGGGGCATATTGTTGTCAGGTGGCCAAAAACAACGAGTTGCAATTGCTCGTGCTTTTCTTAAAAATGCACCTATACTAATCTTAGATGAAGCGACTTCCGCTTTGGACAATAAATCTGAAGCTATTGTACAAAAAGCTATCGATAATCTAATGATAGATAAAACAGTCCTTGTTATTGCTCATCGATTGTCAACAATCAAAAACGCAATAAAGATCGCTTTTATTGAAAACGGTGAGCTCATTGAGTTAGGTAATCATGAGGAACTTATATCTATGGAAAACGGGCGTTATAGGAATCTTTATAATATGCAATTTAAAAGCTAATTTCTTCAGCTTCACATTTGGGACGGGCATTATTATAGATCTTTAAAATTTAGCTGTTTTAAAGATTTTATGATTGATAACCTGTAATAATTGTCTATATTAAGAAGATGAGATCCAATTATTTTGCTATTGTATTCCAAGTTTTGTGTAATATTTTTTGAAAATAATTTATTCGATAGTAAATTAGCAATTTGAGTTTCGATAGATTGAGTTTTTTCTATACAGAAATCATTTACAATCTCAAAACCAATCTCACGAAGCAAAACAAACTCAAAGTATGCATATATAGTGAAAACTTCATATTTTGAGAAGTTTTTTAGATTATATGAAATATATTTCACAACATTAAATAACGTTTTATGGGGAACTCCTTGAGGCAAAACTTTGTTTAATATAAACGTCATACTCTGACAAATTTGTAAATGCTTATAGGCGTTTATTAAAAAAATCCAGTTTTGATTTTCTGATTTTAATTTCCAAAATCCGAGAGAAGAATCAGTTTTTGAAGAATAATCAACATTAACATTTGAAAAAATTGAAAATGATGAGGCCCTTGATAATGAAAACATTGCAGAAATTTTTCCATGTGTTTGTGTAAAAACATCTACAATCTTATATTTTTCTCCATGTTTTCTTGAGGATAAAACTATTCCAATATCAGACCAATTAATCATTATTATTTGTCCAATTTCAGATATTTCACGACTTTCAATTCAGAATCAGAATGGTTGTTTTTTCCATTATATAAAATCGGAACAATACGATTGAAAACATTTTTTGCTGTTGGTGCAATATTCCATCCAGCTGTTGCGTATCCAAAAGTCTCTGGAGTTGATTTTGGATTGTCCAAAGAAATCAAAAGCATATATTCAGGTTTGTTTTTTGGGAAACCGCCCAGAAATGTTGTTATTCTTTTTCTATTCCCATCTGAACCATAGTTTTTTCCTGTCATTTTATATGCAGTTCCTGTTTTGCCAAATATCTCAACACCGTCTACTGCTGCTTTTTTCCCTGTTCCAAAACAAACTACAGCTCTCATTAAATCTCGAATTATTGCAGATGTTTCAGATGAAACTAATTGCAATTTTTGTGATGATTGACGACTTTTAGCATATATTAATGTTGGAGTAATTTCAACGCCATCATTAATAACAGAAGTTACTGCAGTTAATAACTGAAGAGGAGTAACTGCTAATCCATAACCATATGAAACAGTCATACAAGTGGTTTCAGTCCAATTTATGGGGACTATAGAGTGCCCCAATTCAGGGAGCTCTATTTTTGGTTTTCCCAGCATTCCGAATTTTTCCATATACTTTTTTTGTATTTTAGAACCAAAATTCTGAGCTATTTTTGCAGAAGCGATATTTGATGAAAACACAAAAGCTTCAGCTAAAGTCAATGGTCTATTTTTCCCTTTAAAATCTTTTATGGAGAAACGTCCGATTTTTATAGGATCACTAGCATCGAATTTGGAAGCTAAAGTTGCAGATCCAGAATCAAGTGCAATTGCTGTATTCAATATTTTTAATATAGATCCTTGTTCAAATGCTCCGAGTGTATTTCTATTAAACATAGCGTCTGATGAACTTGATTTTAAATTATTTGGATCAAAATCAGGAAGTGATACCATAGCCAAAACTTCGCCATCAACTGACATCAGTATTACATTTCCACCTTCTGCATTAAACTTTTCAATAGCTGAATTTAATTCTTCATAAATTATAGATTGTATTCTCAAATCCAGAGTCGTTACAAGCTTTTTGGGCAATATATCTTTTACAAAAAGTTCATTGGTATATTGTTTTTCTAAACCGCAAACTCCATTTCCATCAATATCAGAACAACCAATAACATGTGAAAACAGGTTTCCATGAATATAGATTCTTTTATAATCTCTTTGAAATTGAACTCCGGGAAGTCCCAAATCGAATACTTTCTCTTGAATCTGAGGGGTAACATGCCTTGTTATCCAAACAAAATGCTTATTTTTATCTTTTAGCTTCTGCTTTATATGATTATAATCTGGAAATCCTGTAATTTTAGACAGTTTTAAGGCTGTTTCTTCAGGATCTATAACAACAGAAGGATCAATATAACACGAAGCGGTTGATAAGCTTGTTGCCAATAATTCACCGTTTCGATCAACAATATCCGCTTTTTTTATTATTTCATCTTTGGCGTATATAAAATTATGGGTGTGTAGAAGTTGATTAATAACCATAATATCAGTGAGCCTGTATGATATGCAGAAAAACAAAATACCCCCGCAAACTCCCGAAAAAATCATGCGAATTCTGAGTTTTGACATTAGGGCGGAATGGTCTTCAGATTTTCTCCATAATGCAAATCCTTCTGAAAATGCTTTAAAGAAATTTTTGAAAAATTCTTGTAAAAGCATTGTTTAATTTCCTCCCAAAGTTTGCATTGCTTCGTCTATATAATCTTTGAAAGCATTATTTCTGTTTGGGGATAAATCATTATTTAATATAGTCTGGTAATCTAAAATTTGTTTATTAGTTGTCGGTTGCAAATGTTTCAGATATTTTTCGCAAAGAGTTTTTAATCTTTTGGGGTTGTTCAAATATCCCCATTCCGCATTATAAACTTTTAAATCATCCGAGTATTTTTCAATTTTTGAATTAATATCTTTCAATTTATTTTTAAGAAATATAACTTCATATTTTACTCTGGAAACTATAATTCCAATAACAAGAAGAGCGGCCAGTGATAATATAGTCCCTTTATTCATGCCATTCCACTTTCTAAATTATCCGACATTCTCTTATAAACAAAAACTCGCAAAATTGCAGATCTAGAACGTTGATTCTTTAAAATTTCATCCTCTCCTGCTTTTATGATATCTTTATTTATAGGTGAAAACAAGTCTTTTTGTGATTTTGCCCAGTTTTTTATTATCCTGTCTTCTAATGAATGAAATGAGATGATTGCAATTTTTGCATTATCATTCAAAATATTAGAAATTTTATTTAATGCCTGATTTATTTCATTAAGTTCATCATTAACAAATATTCTAATAGCTTGAAAGGTTTTTGTTGCTGAATCAATTTTGGAATATTTTTTTTGTTTATATTGAAAGCCTAAAACATTTCTGATTAAATCTGCAAGTTGAAATGTCGTTTCAACTTTTGATATTTTGCGTTGGTTGACAATTGCTGAAGCGATTTTTTTTGCTTTTGGTTCATCACCATAATTTAGTATGATATCCGCTAAGTCTTCTTCTGAAAATGAATTGATAACATCATACGCACTGATTCCCTCCAAAGACATTCTCATGTCCAATCTTGCATCTTTTGAAAAAGAAAAACCTCTTTCGACTTCGTCAAGTTGGAAAGATGAGACGCCTAGATCAAATAAAACAGCATCAAATTTTTTATCTAACGTTCCTAATTCTGAAAATTTTAATAACCTGAAATCAAATCTGTCTTTATATTTTTGCTTTATTTCTTTTGATCTGAAAAGTGCTTGAGGATCTCTGTCCAATCCCAAAACATAGCAATTACACGAATCTAATAAAGCTTTTGTATGTCCACCTCCGCCAAATGTACAATCCAATATTTTCATCCCAGAATATGGGAACAAAATATCAATCGTTTCCTTTAAAAGAACAGGGATGTGCACAACTAAAAATACCAAACTAAGCTAACGAAAGTATCTTACAACATTTATCGGATATATTCAATATAATATTATCAAATATTTGTGATTATTTTTAAGATTTGAATTTAATGACAAATTCACGATAATTTGCGAGAACACAGGAGGAACCGCTGTGGTGCCAATGAAGTTTTCCTATGAGAGGGGAAAGCGTATGTGAATCTGGTAATGACCTATTATATTAATTAAATTATTTACCGTTTGTTCTTCTATAATCGTTTGACTCTACACAGATTTGTTAACGTTGCCGATGATAGGGAGTACTTTATAATGAATGAAAGAGACTTTGCTTGCTCATTAATTAGGGTTTCAGTTAATTTTTACAAAATAACTTCGCTTAGTGAGCTACAGGTGAATGTGGCATTTCATAAACATTAGGATTTACAATACTTGCCATAACATTCAGTGCCATAATAAAAAGACAGTACTGCTATTTGTGATAATTTATTCAAAAATATATAACTTACAAATACTAAATTTTCACAGAACTGTTTAAAATTTCACTATGCTTACATTTTGGACACGCCTAAAAGTAATGTAAGTATCTATTCCTAAGTGGAGAGGCTGAATGATTTAAGTTGGAAAGTGAGGTCAGGATCCGTGACTTTATAATATACTCATTAATTTTAACATGTCATGCTTACCAACTTTATATAGGCAAACCGGGTTCATTTTTGTGTTTATTGACTGTGATATACGTTTTAATATTACTAACTAATCCTCCTGTTTGAATTTCTTCTCTCAAAATTGATTCATATTCAAGCATATCTTTTGCAACAATAGATAAAATAAAATTTTCATTTCCAGATGTAGAACTACATGTCCTTATGTTTTTACATT
>CAJUOM010000024.1 GCA_910588255.1 uncultured Alphaproteobacteria bacterium | reverse complement strand
TATCATATTATAATAATACAATCAACATCTTTTCCATAATTATCTATCACAACATAAAATACACAATTTTGAATTTTGTTTTGACATATTAACAAAAATAGGATAGTCTATTAGCAGACAGCTAATAAGAGTGCTAAAACTCAAAAAGTATAATAAGGAGAAAAATATGTCAAAAGTTATAGGTATTGATCTTGGAACAACGAATTCCTGTGTTGCAATTATGGACGGAACTTCCGGAAAAGTTATCGAGAATCTGGAAGGAGCTAGAACAACTCCTTCTATGGTCGCGTTTCTTGAGAATGGAGAAAGATTAGTTGGGCATTCTGCGAAAAGGCAAGCAGTGACAAACCACGAAAATACGATTTTTGCAGTTAAGAGATTAATCGGACGCAAATATAACGACCAAATGACACAAAAGGACAAAGATCTTGTTCCTTATAATATTATTGAATCTTCTTCAGGAGACGCGTGGATAAGAGCCCGTGGAAAAGATTATAGTCCAAGTCAGGTTAGTGCGTTTATTTTAATGAAAATGAAAGAAATAGCAGAAGTTCATCTGGGAGAAAAAGTAACTCAAGCAGTTATCACAGTGCCGGCTTATTTTAATGATTCACAAAGGCAAGCAACAAAAGATGCAGGAAGAATTGCAGGATTAGAAGTTTTGAGAATCATAAATGAGCCAACAGCAGCAGCTTTGGCTTATGGTATGGACAAGAAAACCAGCGGATCTATAGTTGTTTATGACCTTGGCGGAGGTACATTCGATGTTTCCATTTTGGAAATTGGAGATGGCGTTTTCGAAGTAAAAGCAACAAATGGAGATACTTTCCTTGGAGGAGAAGATTTTGATGCTAGAATTATAGAGTATGTTGCTTCAGAATTTCAAAAAGAAAGTGGTATTGATCTTAGAAAAGACAATATGGCACTTCAAAGATTGAAAGAAGCAGCAGAAAAAGCTAAAATTGAACTTTCATCATCAATGCAAACGGATATTAACTTACCATTCATAACTGCAGATGCTTCAGGACCAAAACATTTGAACATCAAATTAACCCGTGCAAAATTTGAATCATTAGTTGAAGATCTTATTGAAAGGACAATATCTCCATGTAGAACAGCATTGAAAGATGCAGGTCTTTCAGCAAAACAAATTCAAGATGTAATTCTAGTTGGTGGTATGAGCCGTATGCCGAAAGTTATTGAGAAAGTAAAAGAATTTTTTGGGAAAGAACCAAATAGAAGTGTAAATCCAGATGAAGTCGTTGCCCTTGGTGCTGCAATACAAGGTGGTGTTTTGCAAGGAGATGTTAAAGACGTTTTATTGTTGGACGTAACTCCACTTTCTCTTGGAATTGAGACTTTAGGTGGTATATTCACAAGATTGATTGATAAGAATACAACTATTCCGACAAAGAAAAGCCAGATGTTCTCTACAGCCGAAGATAATCAAACTGCAGTTACTATCCGAGTTTTCCAAGGAGAAAGGGAAATCGCTGCTCAAAACAAATTATTAGGTCAATTTGATTTAGTTGGATTGCCTCCTGCACGCCGCGGTATGCCGCAAATTGAAGTGACGTTTGATATCGATGCAAATGGTATTGTCAATGTTTCTGCAAAAGACAAAGCAACAGGAAAAGAGCAACAAATAAGAATACAAGCTTCAGGGGGACTTTCTGAAGAAGAAATTCAAAAAATGTTGAAAGATGCAGAAGTTAATGCCGCTGAAGATGCAAAAAGAAAAGAGTTGATTGAAGTAAAGAATCAGGGTGAATCTCTTGTTAATACAACAGAAAAAGGACTTTCGGATTATGGAGACAAAATATCTCCTGAAGAAAAATCGAAAATCGAATCAGACCTTACTGCTTTGAAAGAAGCATTAAAAGGAGAAGATAAAGATGATATTCAATCTAAATCCCAAGCTTTAATGCAATCTTCAATGAAAATTGGTGAAATGATGTATAAAAATATGCAGCAAAACCAAGCTTCCGGAGAGCAAACGAATGCTCAAGAACAGCCGAAAGATGATAATGTTGTTGACGGAGATTTTAAGGATTTAAATAAATAATAAATTTTTTGAAAGAAAAACAGTCGTGCGGTACGTGGTATACTTATCAATTTTACCACGTACCGCACGACTGTTTTAATGTTATTTCAAAATCTCATAATTTCATTATCCAACGCATTTAGTAATAATTTGTAACAGAAATAATCTAAAATTTATGGCATAATTATTAAAATAGTTAATATAAATTATTTTTGTTATGTGCGGAATCGTTTCTATTCTGAGTTTTGAGGATGATATTTCAAAAAAGTTAATAGGTGCTTTAGAACGTTTGGAATATAGAGGATATGATTCTGCCGGGTTAGCTTTTATTGATAAAAACTCAAATCTTCAAAGAATTAGATCTGTTGGAAAAATTGAAGAGTTAAGAAGACGTATAAATAAAATAACTATAAAATCGAACATAGGTATCGCTCACACGAGATGGGCAACTCACGGAAAAGTTACTGAAGGAAATGCTCATCCTCATGTTTCAAATGGTGTTGCAATTGTCCATAATGGAATAATCGAAAATTACCAAGAATTAAAGAAAAAGTTATTGAAAGAAAATTTTGAATTTGAAAGTGAAACAGATACGGAAGTCATAGCGGCATTAATTGCCTTTCATATCAAAAATGGAAATAATTTTGAACAAGCTTTTAAAAACACGATATTAGAATTAAAAGGAACTTTTGCTATTGTTGCAATTTATGAAAAAGAAACAAATATATTGCTTGGTGCTAAAAAAGGTTCTCCAATGGCAATAGGTTTTTCAGAAGATGAAAGAAGTTATTATATAGCTTCTGATGCAATAGCTTTGTCATCTCTTGCGAAAAACATTATATATCTTGAGGAGGGAGATATAGTAAAAATTGAAAAACAAGATAAGTTAAATTATACAATCTTTAATTCTTCGATCCATATGACAAAAAGGAATATTATCCCTAATAACGTTTCATTATCAGATGTTTCAAAAAATGGATATGAAACTTTTATGCTAAAGGAAATATTTGAAGAAGCAACAATCGTAAGAAATATTTACAATAATTTTGATTATGACATTAATATTTCAGATCTTGACAGCATATCAATCATAGCCTGCGGAACTTCATATTATGCGGGGTTATTAGCTAAATATTGGATTGAGGATATTGCCCAAATACATGTCGATGTTGAAATTGCCTCTGAATTTAGATATCGAAATCCTGTGATTTTTTCGAATACGCTATATATTTTCATAAGTCAATCTGGAGAAACAATTGACACATTATGCGCTATGAGAATGGTCAAAGAATTGGGAAGGAAAACCCTTGCATTAGTGAACGTAGAAACTTCCTCAATAGCTAGAGAAGCTGATTACATGATAAAGCTTTTTGCTGGTGTTGAAATTGGTGTTGCATCAACCAAAGCTTTTGTGGTACAGGCTCTTTCTTTACTTTTGCTTTGTGTTAAAAAACAAGACTTTAAAATAGATTTTCTTGAAGATTTAATAAATAGCGTTTTAAATAATAAATATCAGCTTTCTCATATTGCGGAAAAAATCAAAGACAGCCGTAGTTTCTTTTATATAGGCAGAGGTATTAATTATCCAATAGCTCTTGAAGGAGCATTAAAAATCAAGGAATTATCATATGTAAGTGCAGAAGGATATCCTGCAGGAGAAATAAAACATGGTCCTATAGCTATAATTGATGAAAATGTCTATACAATAGCATTAGCTCCTTTTGACAAATATTTTGAAAAAACTATTTCAAACACTCAGGAAATACTTGCTAGAAATGGAAAAATAATTTTAATTACAACTGAAAAAGCTCGAGACCATCTGCATGGCTTGGAAAGTAGTAAAAATGTCTATTGCGTGTTTATACCAGATTCTGATGAACCTTATACATCTTTTCCTTTGATTACTGTCATACATCTTTTGGCATATTATACTTCCAAATCAAAAGGTTATGATGTTGATAAACCGAGAAATCTTGCAAAATCTGTCACTGTAGAATAAAATAATTACATCGTTTATTTAAAATTGTTTTTATAGTGATTAACAAAATATTTGCTTACTTAAAACAAGAAATAAAATCATTGGATATTTTTAAGGTTTTGGATGAAGATACATCTCCAATTAAAAATTTGGCAAAAAAATTTAATAATCTTGAAAAGATATTAATAATTGGAACAGGAGGATCAAGTCTTGGAGGAAAGAGTTTAGTCAATTTTCATTCCATGTATAATGGACAAAACAATCGGGTTATTTACATAGAGAACACAGACTCGCTTCACTTTATTAACACAATACAAAACTGTAATCCTGAAAACACAGGAATTATTGTCATTTCTAAATCAGGCAGAACAACCGAACCATTAATGTTATTTTTGACGCTTTGTGAACTTTTGCCTAAATTTGATTATAAAAATCGTGCAATTGCAATAACAGAGCTTTCTGAAAATAATGACTTAAGAATATTGTCGGAATCAAAGAGAATGCAAATTATTGAACACAATCCGAAAATAGGTGGACGTTTTTCAGTTTTTTCTGTAGTAGGATTGCTTCCCGCTATTTTATCTGGGGTTGATATAGATCTTTTCATCAGCGGAGCAAAAAACGTAATAAATGATATTCTAAACGCAGAGAAACCAGAGGATTGTCAATTATTCAAAGATATAACTTCAATGTATGAAGTATTCAAGTCAGGGAAAATCAGAGAACACGTGATAATGGCCTATACTGATATGCTTGAAGATTTTGGCAAATGGTATGTCCAATTAATTTCTGAAAGTTTAGGAAAATCTGAAAACTTCGGAATTACGCCGATAAGAGCAATTGGAACTATAGATCAGCATTCTATGCTACAGTTATTTTTAGGAGGGCCTTCAAACAAGTTATTCACGATTATTACTCAAAGATCTAATTTAAAAACCAAAAATATCAATTCAAATTTGAATTCGAATGTAATTAGCAAACTGAACAATCATAATATAAATGATTTGATGCTTTCACATCAAAGAGCCACAATAGAAGTTCTCCGTAAAAAAGCATCTGTTAGAGTCCTAGAATTTGAGCAATTTAATATCCAAACTTTGGGTTTCTTAATGATGTCGTCTTTTGTTGAAGTTGTTACTATTGCAAAATTAGCAGATATAAATCCTTTTGATCAGCCGGCCGTTGAGGAGTCGAAACAATTGGTTTTAAAATACATTGAAGAAATTTAAAAAGGATAAACAAACTAAGAAAATTTACTTAGAGAATTATATGTTCAAAATTATTGATATGGGAAACTTTTTTTGTTAAAATAGCAATATAGTTTGGTTTTAAAAGAAAAGAGACGACAATATAATGAGTACTCTTGAACAAGTAAAGACAATTATAGTAAACAATAAAAAAGTTGATTCCAGTCAAATAACTGAAAATACAAGTTTTAAAGATGATTTAGGAATGGATAGCCTTGAATTAGCAGAGCTTATTATGGAATTTGAAAAAGCGTTTAATTGTGAGATTCCAGAAGATAAAGCTGAGAAAATCATTACAGTTTCTGACGCTGTTCAGTATTTAGAATCAATTAAGAAATAACCAGAGGTTGCATGAAAAAACGGGTTGTAGTCACAGGTGTTGGAGTTATATCCCCGGTTGGTAATACGATTAATTCCATGTGGCAGAATTTGATTTCCTGTAAGAGCGGAATAAGAACTATTGATAGTTTTGATATTTCTGACGTATCTTCTAAAATAGCCGGTTCTGTTCGAATGGGAGAAGATGGGTTTGATCCTGATGACTATATGACCCCTTTGGAGCAAAAAAAAGTAGATAAATTCATTATTTTTGCATCTGCAGCAGCAAAGCAAGCCTGGGATGATTCAGGATTTGCAAATTTAAACGATGAGCAAAAAGAAAAGACTTCTGTTATAATTGGATCCGGAATTGGGGGAGTTTCCAAGCTTTATGATACTTCCGTAACTCTTCATGATGAGGGGGCAAGAAGAGTCAGTCCTTTCTTTATTCCTTCTGTATTGGTTAATTTAGCTTCAGGACATGTTGCTATAAAATATGGCCTAAAAGGAGCAAACTATAGCGTTGTATCTGCCTGTGCTTCTGGAACTCATAGTATTGGAGAAGCATTTAGAGCAATCAGAGATGGTTATTATGACTTTGCATTAGCTGGGGGAGCTGAAGCTGCAGTGTGTAAACTTGGAGTAGCAGGGTTTGCTGCGGCAAGAGCTCTATCGACGCATTTTAATGAAACTCCCGAAAAAGCCTCCAGACCATGGGATAAAGATCGAGACGGATTTATTGTTGGAGAAGGAGCGGGTATATTAGCTCTGGAAACACTTGAATCTGCAAAATCTAGAGGAGCAAAAATCTATGGGGAGATAGTAGGTTATGGTTTTTCATGTGACGCATATCATATAACTGCACCTGATGTAAATGCGTTGGGCGCCACAGCTTCTATGGAAAGCGCACTAAAAGATGCTGATATTTCAACAGATTCAATTGATTATATTAATGCACATGGAACATCAACTCCAGCAGGGGATGCAGCAGAAATAAAAGCTGTAAAGAATGTTTTTAAAGATCATGCTTACAGACTTAATATGTCTTCAACAAAATCATCTATGGGGCATTTATTAGGTGCAGCAGGAGCTGTCGAAGCTATCATTTGCTTGCAGTCTTTGAATAATAATATGATTCCAGCAACTTTGAATTTAGATAATCCTGATGATGGTTTCGATTTAAATCTAACACCGAATATTCCTCAAGAAAAGAAATTAAATTATGTAATGAGTAATTCATTTGGTTTTGGAGGAACTAACGGAACATTAATAATTAAAAAGTTTTCTTGATTCTTTGTAAAAATCCCTAAAATTTTATGGGACTTTTTATTTTTTGACATATAGGAATTAGGTTGTATATCCTGAAATTAAGAACGCTAAGTTGTGTTCACTGTTCCTAATATATTATTTTTTTCGAAAGGAACGAGGAGATAGGGATTGATACGAAATATTAGTCAAGTTGGAAGAACGAAGTGAGACTTGACGAAATGGGAGTAAATCAACATAATTTGCAGCCTTTAGGAAATATAAATATAGTGTGTGTCTTAAAGGAGGCACCCGTGAGTATGGTACCATTGGTATTATACCATACTTACGGGTACCTATCAAAAGCTATATAAATTAATCAACAAAATTTTAAGAAAGGTAAATTAATCATGAATAATATTTCTATATTAAAAATTGAATCTGATAAAGGAATACTTCTGATATCAAGAAATGCTAAACAAGAAATTTCTCCGAAGTCAAAAACCGAAATTATTCGATATATAAATGAACAACCAATAAAACAAAAACTACAAAAAATTAAATGTGTTATAGAAACCACAGATATACCAGATGTATCTGTATTAAAAACAAATGATAGTTTTAAGATTTATTCAATAATAAAAATTAAACAACATGGATCGAAAACTCCACAAATCGATTATGTGGAAGATTCTCTAGAAGTCTTAGATGAATTTATTATATTTAGACCGGTATTTAATATGTTATTGATAAATTTCAGTTGCTCTTACCAAAATAGTGATTTAGCTCCGGCAAAATGGAAACTTGAATTTGAAAACATTTAAAAATGACTTGTATTTTATTTGTTAATCTAATATAATATACCTTAAATAAGACAATGTCTTTAATTATAAAAAACATTGAGAGAAATTTATTAAAAATTTTTTGATAATTTTCTATTTTTAGGTTATACTATTATAGTAGGTTTTGATATAGGAGTTGTTATTGGTTATTGGGAGATCACATTTTCTTAGTATTTGTTTGATGGCTATGGCAACATCTATAGCTATAACCGAATATGTGATGTATAAGCCTACTCCTGTTTCTGAAAACATTGATGAAGAAGCCTTATCTAAGGTCGATGAAGAAAATATAGAGGATTCTGAGGACTTAAGCGATGAAACTGAATCAAATTTAGATGAGAATGAATCTAACAACATTGAAACTTCACAAAAGCTTCCAATTTCTAAAGTTGAATCAAAATCTGACTCAGATCCTTTCAAAACAACAGGAGAAATAGAAGTAATAATCAATAGTGGAGATACTCTCACATCACTTCTAAGCTCTCTTGGATTTGATAAAACCGATATTTACTTAGCTTCAAAATCTTTATCTAAAATCTATAATCTAAGAAATTTAAAAATAGGGCAAAAGATTATAGTTCGTGGCAAACGAGATAATTCTGGAGAACTTACTTTAAATGGATTTGAGATTTCTCCAGATTACAGATATAAAATTATCGTTTCAAAAACGGATTCAGGATATTCTGCAAAAAAAGTTGAGGTTCCTATTAAAAAAGTAATCAGAAACATTTCTGGGACGATATCTCCGAAATCTCCGGAATATTCCTTGATGCAATGTGGTGTAAAGCCTAATTTGTCAAAAGAGGTCCTCAGAAATCTTGCGGTTATTACTAATATAAAATCCTCCAAAACACCAGTTGATTTTGAATTTTTATATACAGAATTTTATGATGATCAAGGAAATGTTGTAAAAAGGCCTGATTTAATTTATGCATCGTTTTTTGTTGATGGTAAAATAAGAAGAATTTATAAGTTTCAAGATAATGGTGTGAATGAATACGTTGATTCAAATGGAATGATCATAAAAACTTTAGCCCCTTCAAAATCTATGTTAAATCATCCATTGCCGCGTATGAAAATCACCTCAAAGTTTGGTATACGTCGTCATCCTATAAGTGGAAGAATAAAAGGGCACACAGGAGTTGATTTGTCTGCTTCGATAGGAACGCCAATAAGGGCTGCTGCAAGTGGGGTTATTGTCCATGCATCATATTATTCAGGATATGGCAGATATATTAAAATCAAGCATTCAAGTGCAATAAACACAGCTTATGGTCATTTGAGCAGGATTGTTGTTAGGAATGGGCAACGAGTTTCTCAAGGTCAGATAATAGGATACACTGGGAATTCAGGCTATTCGACAGGGCCTCATTTGCATTATGAAGTTATGAAAAATGGAAGATTTGTTAATCCTATGTCTTTTGTTAAGCAAGAGCCACAAAAATTAACAGGTAGGAAACTTCATAGATTTAATCAGTTTAAAAAGGAAGTAAATCTTCAAATTGTAGGCCTTGTTCCAACGAAAAATAAGACGGTATTAACCAAAAAATATTCATAATGATAAATAAATTAAGAAAGCTAGGTTTTTATTTTCTTAGTTTTGTATTTTTGATTTCTGCTTTCGCATTTGCAATATTTTATTATTATGGGCGTGATTTGCCAAGTGAAACTACTCTTCTTAACTATACCCCTCCAACAACCACTAGAATATTTTCATCAGAAAACGAATTAATCGAAGAATATGCAATTGAACATAGATTAATAGCAGATTTTAAAGACATACCTTTAATTTTAAGAGGTGCGTTTATTATTGCAGAAGATCGCGAGTTTTATAATCACTCTGGAGTAAGTTTCCAGAGCTTAATAAGAGCTGTAATAGAAAATACAGCACGAAAATCATGGACGAAAAAACCTGCAGGAGGCTCAACAATAACTCAACAAGTTGCAAAAAATCTTCTTGTTGGAAATGCAAAAAACTTTTCCAGGAAAGTGCGAGAAGCTATTATGGCCTTTCGTATAGAAGTGAGTCTTCCAAAAGATAAAATTCTTGAGATATATTTAAATCAATTGTATTTAGGAAAAGGTTGTTATGGAATAAGGGAAGCCTGCAATTATTACTTTAATAAATCTATGAATGAAATAGAGCCTCATGAAGCTGCATTTCTAGCAGCCATACCAAGTGCTCCAACTGTTTATGTAAATTCTTATAATTCTCCAAAGCTATTAATGAAAAGAAATTCAATTTTATACCAAATGTATGATATGGGGTATATTAATAATGATCAATTGAAGCGTTCTCTTGCAAAACCTATAAAGATAAATTCAAAAAAAAAAAAAAAAAAAAAAAATTATTTTCACCATATTTTTCAAATGAAGTTTTTAGATTATTCTTGCAGTCTGTATCAAAGAATTCATTTTTCAGAAATGGATATTTGATAAAAACCACAATGAACAAAAAATTTCAATATTGTGCTCAGAAGGCTTTAGAAGATGGAATAATAGAATATACAAATCAAAATATATCCTGGAATGGAACTCTTGGGAATATATCAGAATGCAAATCTTCTTTAAAAGAAATTAATAATCAACTGCCTAATACAATTAATAAAATCCAGGCATGCGTTGTTCGAAAAATTGATTCTGACAATTTAATTTGTGAAATCTGGAATAAGAAATTAATTCAAGTAAATTGTTTAAAATACTCTCCTAAAGATATAAATATTGGCGATATAGTTTTATGTCGTCAAAATGGAAAATCTTTTGAGTTATATCAAACTCCTGAAGTCACAGGGGGAATAGTCATAATGGACTTACCAAGCGGAAATATTCTTGCGTTATCAGGAGGATATAGTTTCGATTTAAGTTCATTCAATTGCATAACCCAAGCTCAAAGACAACCAGGGTCGACTATAAAACCATTCGTTTATGCCGCAACTATAGAATCAGGTAAAGATGAATATGATATTGTTGAAGACAAACCAGTAACTTTAATTTTATCCAATGGGGAAAGATATACTCCTCATAACTATAACGGAAAAAGTTATGGAAAAACTTATTTAAGAGAAGGATTGATTTATTCAAGGAATTTGACAACGGTAAATTTAGCAAGAGAAATTGGCATGAATCAAATTTCAGATTTATTAAAACATGCAAATCTCATAAAGAATAAAGCTCCAATTTCTGCAGTTTTAGGATCTGTTGAAGTAACTCCAATTCAGTTATTATCAGCTTTTTCTGCGTTTTTTAATAACGGAAAAATGATTACTCCGAAATTTGTTACAGATATTGAAAAATCCACGCCTATATCTGAATTTGAAACTCTAAAGGAATCTCTTTGTTCTTCGAAACAAACAAAAATAGTAGAGCCTAGAACAGCAGAAATAATAAAAAATATACTTCATGATGTTGTGAAATTTGGAACAGCAAAGAGAGCTTCTGCTCTTGAGGAGGAGTTTGGACTGGAGATATTTGGAAAAACAGGAACAACAAATGATTTCAAAGATGCTTGGTTTGTTGGAGCTATAAAGGATAAATTAAAAACGTATTTAATGTGCGTTTTTATAGGATATTCAATCCCCAAAACACTTGGAGAACATTGTTCGGGATCAAAAGTTGCCCTTCCTATTTTTATGAATTTTGTAAATTATTTTTATTCGAATACGAAAAATTAACTATTTCTTAACTTTTTCACAATAAAATTTAATAAGAGAGTAAAATTTAAGGATAATTAAATGTTACGTTTTTTGGTATTTTCATTGTGTTTTCTTATTACAAATTATATATTTTCAAACACTACATTTTGTTCTGAATATGATAAACAAGACAATTCAACAACTATTGATCAACCAAATGATGATGAAGATGAAGGAGTAGTTTTATTATCTTATAACTCTGATTCGAAAGCAGGAAAAATAATTCAAACTTCAGCAAAATGTTCTGATGAAGATGATAAAAACAGCTCTGAAGATAAGGCAATTCAAGAAGAAGTCAAAGAGATTTCCTGTGATAAAGTTATGGAAAAAGATTTTGCAAATATGAGAATTATTCAACTCGCAAACAATATTGCAGATGATATGGGAATTATAATGAAGGTTTCATTAAACAGATAAAAAGATGTCTTTTTTAAGATTTCTTTATGAGAAAAAAATAATTAATAATGATTTATATGAACTTGCTTTGGAAAAAGATTCTAAAGCAGATTCGTATATCTCGAAAATATTAATTAGCACAGGAGATTTTTCTGAAGAAGATATAGCAAAATTAAGATCGGAATATCTTGGCTTGAATTACACTACTTTGGATGAAATTGAAACATTTAACAATATAAATTACAAAGATCTTGAAGACTTATCAATCCTTCCATTCAAATCTTCATTAAATCAAGTATACGTCGCAATTAGTGATCAAAATGACATTGTAGCAAAAAATGCATTAAATTATAGTCTATCACTTTGTGAAAAAACACAAAACTCAGAAGTAATATATTATGTAGCTTCAAAAGAGAAAATTAAACAAAAATTTAGAGAAATCAATGATGAAAAAGAGTTAACAGTTGATAAAATTTTATATACTGCATTTACAAAGCAACCTTCAGATATACATATCACTCCGTATGAAGGAACTTTTACGATACAATTTAGAATTGATGGAGAATTGCACGATTATAAAACTTTAGATGCAAAAAATTTTGATGCAATCAGAAATTCCATTAAAGTTTTAGCAAAATTAGATATTTCTGAAACCAGAAGACCGCAATCAGGAAGTTTTAGGCGAGATAATCTTGATCTTCGGGTATCAACTCATCCAACTGTATATGGAGAAAATTTAGTAATTCGTATATTAAATAAAGACAAATCTTTAATCTCTATCGATAAAATAGGATTTGATGGATATCAAATAGAATATTTAAAGAGAGCATGTAGTTTTATAAATGGATTGGTTATTTTTTGTGGCCCTACTGGATCCGGAAAAACAACCTCTATATATTCATTGATTGAAACAATGGATAAAAAATCTCGTAATATTATGACCTTAGAAGATTCAATAGAATATAAAATATCAAATGTAAAACAAACAGAAATAATTCCCGGAATAATAGACTTTGCAATTGGCATGAAATCAATATTAAGACAAGATCCTGATGTTATTTTAATCGGGGAGATTCGAGATGAAGAAACTGCCAAAATGGCCATTAGAGCTTCGATGACTGGACATTTGGTGTTCACAACTTTGCATTCAAATGATTCATTTGGAGCTATTTCAAGGCTTCGAGAATTCAATATCAGTAATTCGTTAATTGCAGAAAACATTATCTCCATAATTTCTCAAAGGTTGGTTAAGAAAAAAGAAAAGAAAGGAAGAGTGATTGTTTCTGAAATTTTGAAAATAGATAATAATATGAGATCTTTAATAATAAATAATTCAAACAAATCGGAAATTAAAAAACAAGCGATAGCTAGTGGGTTTCAATCATTGGAAGACGATTGTAAAACAAAAATAAAAAAGAATATGATAAAAGAAAGTGATGTTCAAAATATTTTAAGGCATTTATAAAAACAACATGTATATTTATTTTCCACACATGTTTTTTGCAAGTTCTGCAACTTTTTCTCCATTTGGAAGTGCTGATTGTTCAAGAGTTTTTGAATATGGCATAGGAACATCAGCAACAGCTATTCTTATTGGTTCACAATCTAAATAATCAAAAGCTTCTTCGACTGCAATAGATGTTATTTCTGAGCCAATTCCACAAGAAACCCAGCCTTCTTCGACATTTAAAATCCTGCCTGTTTTTTTTATGGAATTTACAATGGTTTCTTTATCTATTGGGCGTAAACTGATTAGATTTATTACTTCAGCTGAAATAGAATATTTTTCTTCGAGGATCCTTGCTGCATTCAAAGCATACTCAACAGATATGGAAAAAGCTGTTATTGTTATATCAGAACCTTCTTTCAATACAATTGCTTTGTTTAGAGACATTGGTTCAATTTCAATGTCAGGAATATCAAAGCTCTTTCCATATAACATCTCATGTTCAAGAAAAACGACAGGATTATTATCCCTAATTGCCGCTTTTAATAATCCTTTTGCCTCGACTGAATTATATGGAGAGACAACTTTTAATCCTGGACAATGAGCATACCAGCTTGCAAAACACTGAGAATGCTGAGCTGCAACTTTTCCAGGGACACTATTTGGTCCTCTAAAAACTATTGGACAGTTTATTTGCCCGCCCGACATATAGAGTGTTTTTGCGGCTGAGTTAATTATATGATCAATAGCCTGCATTGCGAAATTAAATGTCATAAATTCGACAATAGGCTTTAAACCATTCATTGCAGCTCCAACTCCAATTCCTGCAAATCCATATTCCGTAATTGGGGTATCTATAACCCTTTCATCGCCAAACTCAGCTAACAGTCCTTGACTAACCTTATATGCGCCATTATAGTATGCCACCTCTTCTCCCATAAGAAATACATTTTTATCTCTTCGCATTTCTTCAGCCATAGCATCTCTTAAAGCAATTCTGACAGGTATTTTCATAAAATTACATCCGTTTCTAATTCATTATTTTCAGGAAATGGAGACTCAATTGCAAACTTTGCTGAGTTTTCTATAATAGTTTCAACTTCTTCTTCGATCCTATCTAACTCTGAAAGAGCTGTAGAATATTCGTTTATTAATTTATTCTTAACTCTATCTATCGGATCACGAGTCTTTTTTACATTATCAACTTCATCTCTAGTTCGATAAGTTGCTGGATCAGACATAGAATGTCCTCGATATCTGTAGGTATCAATATGCATGATAATAGGCTCTTTCCCAGATCTCACATAATTTACGGCTTCTTTAGACTTTGCAAGGACATCGAATAAATCCATACCATCAACACAAATTGTCTCTATTCCAAATGCATCGCCTCGTGTTTTCAAGCTTTTTCCGGAAACAGCTCTTTTGGCCGCCGTTCCCATTGCATAATGGTTATTTTCAAGAACATATACAACTGGCAAATTCCATAAAGCAGCCATATTAAATGATTCATAAACCTGTCCTTGATTAGCTGCCCCGTCACCAAAAAACACAAAAGCAATACCATCATCCTTTTTGTATTTATGAGAAAAAGCTAAACCTGTTCCAATTGGAACCTGAGCGCCAACGATTCCATTTCCTCCAAAAAAGTTGTGTTCTTTGCTATACATATGCATAGAACCACCTTTTCCTTTTGAACATCCTGTCGCTTTTCCACATAATTCAGCCATAACTTCGTTTGGAGAAACGCCTAAAGTTAGCATATGAGCATGATCTCTATAACTTGTTATAGAACTGTCTTGAGGAAGCATATTATGCGAAATACCAACAATTACAGCTTCTTGGCCAATATAAAGATGGCAAAATCCGGAAATGTGACCAAGAGTATATAATTCGGCGGCTTTTTCTTCGAAACGTCTTGCTATCAACATTTTTCGATATAAATTTAAAATAATTTCAGATTCAAACATTTAAAATTTTTATAATGGCTCTATAGAAATTAATTCTACAAAAAATTTGGGAGATTTTCAATATGGCATAACAAATGCATTTAGCGAAATATATTGATAATTGGAAACAAAATATTAATTTAATGAATTTTGATAAATTTTTAAAATCCCTGAATTTTTGTATTCAATTAGCATTTTCACTATTGTTAATTTGTTGAATTTATCCCAAACAATTAATTTATTAAATGTATTCACCAATTTCTAAATACTTATGGGTAATGAATAGTTTTGTGTAAAATTCCACGAAATTTTATGACGACCTCTCCTCCTAAATATCCCATAAAATAAAAGGAAGTATAGTTAACGAAAAATTTA
>CAJUOM010000023.1 GCA_910588255.1 uncultured Alphaproteobacteria bacterium | reverse complement strand
TATTAGAATTCATAAGAAATATGAGGAATATTTTATGCGTCCTCAGCTTATAAAATTTCATAATAGACATGGGAAAACGCTGTTTCTTGCTATAGAATCTCGTCTGAACTTTAGATGTTATGAGTCTGATATGGATGATTATGACGGGATCGAAATCGTTGCGAGAGATCTTCGGATTCCTGGGATTGGATCAGCTTCGAAACATTATATTGAGAAGCTTTTGATGAATGTTTGCAATGCGAAATTCATGAAACATGTACCATCACAAAAGGAGATTCGTGAGGAGCAAAAGCGTGAAGCAATGATTAAAATGCTGAGGGAACGAGATGCTCCAAGGAAGAAAATGGAATATCGACTTCGTATGAGGAGGTTTCCGGTTTTCCTGAAACGTATCACATATTATGGATATTTTCTGAGAATTGTTGTGAAAAATCGTTTAGTATTTAAGAATAATGTATGTAAAGCTTTATCAATTATTCCCCAAATTCTGCTATTATCTCCGCCATAAGCGCTGGCAACGCGAATACTTTTCCTAATGTAATCAGTTGGGAGAGATATGAGGCGCGAAAATCTGCTCCTTGAAAGAGGACTAAAGCAAGAGGAGATCTTAGAAGACTCGGATAATAACAAGGCGCGGCATGTGGTATGCTCATTAATTTTACTACACGCCGTGTCCCTTAACTCCTCATTTCCAACTTTTCACAAGAAATGTTATCCCAATAAACCTTTCCACCTTAGGGATGGATGTTAATTAACCCCTAGACATATCGCAATTGGAGCACGATTTGCGACGTATATAAACAAAGTGTGGCACGAAGCGTGAATTAGAAAGATGGCCTCACCGGAAAACTTCATTGACACCGTAGAGGTACCTATAGCGCTTTCAGTAGACATTATGAATCGAAAAGAATAGTAATTGTGACTTTTATATTTTAGTATTTTGTGAGATAATATAATCGTTCAGTAAGATATATAATTTAGTAATGTTTTTTTTAGTTGATGCCTTTACGGATATTCCATTTAGAGGAAATCCGGCAGGAGTTTGCATTCTCAATGATTATCCTACAGATAATGAACTACAAAAAATTGCAGCTTATTATGATTGGTCTGAAATAGCTTTTTTAAAACAGATAGGAGACAAAGATTTTCAAATTAGATGGTTTTCACCAAAAGATGAAGCTCCTCTTTGCGGGCATGCAACTTTGGCCTCTGCCCATATTATTTTTTCAAATAATTTAATATCAGGAGATGTTATAAATTTCAAATATAATACAGGAGAATTATCAGCTTTGAAATCCCTAAATGGAATTACCCTAAATTTCCCTGCGAAGTCTGTCACAAAATGCAACACAATACCATTTTCAGTGAAAAATATTATAGGCATAAACTCATACAAAGAAATAGTTAAAGATGACCAGATTTATATTATTGTTTTGAAATCAAAAGAAGATGTTATCAATGCAAAACCAAATTTCGAAGAAATAAAAAACATTAATTGCAGAGCGGTTGCAATAACATCCATAGGAGATGAAAAATTTGATTTTTATTCACGTTATTTTGCTCCAAAAGTTGGAATTTATGAAGATCCCGTTTGTGGGTCTATGCATTGTAGGCTTGCTTGTTATTGGGCTAATGTCTTACATAAAACCAAATTTCATGCATATCAGGTTTCAAAACGATCCGGAACTTTATATGTTAAATTAAAAAATAATACAGTTAGTCTGACATCAAAAGCGGTCACTATTTGCAAGATTTTATAACAGATACGATAGCTAGAACAATCGAATTTGCTAATTCATCCAAAATGGCATTTTGAGCCTGTTTTTTCGAAGCTAAAACAGAGAATGGAAGATTATCACAGGTTTCATAAGTTGAAAATGCATCAACCAGTTTTTCTCCTAGTTCATTATAGCATTTGTCGTAAACCTGAATTTTTGCCGTCATACGTAATTGTTCTTTTGTCACTTGACGTTCTGTATAAACCGCGGAAGATGTTTGTCCTTTTATTTCTATATTGATTTTATATAATGATAAATCTTTGATATATAACGGCAAATTTCTTTCAACAATTCCCATTACTCTGTATTTCTCATATGGTTCTGCCTTGATACTTATGTCGAAATTTCCTTTTATACTATTGGCATTGGTTAAAAGAGGAGTTGTTTCAGAACATCCTAATAAAAGCAAGGAGATTAATCCACAGATCGCGATTTTAAAACAATTTCGTAACATTCTATCTGATCTCCAACTTTAAAATCATTGAATCCATCTGCTAAAATACCACATTCATGAGATTGTCTTGATTCCTTTATCTCATCTTTTTCATGGCGCATGGAACGTATTTTCCCTTCAAAAACACATTTTCCATCTCTCATAACTTTTATTTTGGAATCGTTTTTCTTTATTATACCATCTAAGACATAACACCCAGCAATAGTCCCAATTCTGCTTATAGTAAAGATTTTTCTTAGATCAGCAGTTCCGATATAATTTTCCTCAACGATCGGAGAAAGCATAGATCCCATTATGGACTTCACTTCTTCTGTCATATGATAAATAATATTGTGATTTAATATTTTTATACCATAAAATTTTGCAGAATCTTTCGCAGCAACAGATGTATTTACATTAAATCCAATGACAATAGCATTCGTGTTTCTTGCAAAATCAATATCACTTTCACTTATAATTCCAACTCCACTTTCAACTATTTGAACCCTTATTTCAGAATGTTTTATAGCTTCTAGCGATGCAATTATAGCCTCAAGGGATCCATAAACATCTGCTTTTAATAAAACATTTAATACTTTTACATCACTTGAATTATTCTGCATTAAAGCATTTATATTTTTTGCAACACTTTGTGGAGACTTCATTTTTGCAAGTTGTTTTCTGTATTCAGCTATTTCTCTTGCTTTCTGTTCTGTTTCAATAACAGTTAAAACATCTCCGGGTTCAGGAGCTGTGTCAAATCCAACGATTTCAACAGGAGTTGATGGTCCTGCATTAATAAGTTTCTTTCCTTTGTCATCATAAATAGTTCGAATTTTTCCAAATGAGCTACCTGCAACGAAAATATCTCCTGTTTTCAATATTCCGTGCTGAACTATCAAAGAAGCAACAACACCTTTTCCTTTGTCTATTCTTGATTCAAGAATTGTTCCCACTGGGGATCTTTTTTCATTTGCTTTTAATTCGAGCATTTCAGCTTGCAACAAAACAGCCTCTAATAATCCATCAAGGTTGATATTTTGTTTTGCTGAAATTTCTGCACTTAATGTTTCTCCACCGAAATCTTCAAGTATAATTTCCTGAGCCATTAACTCATTCTTAATTTTATCAATGTTAATATTCGGCTTATCAATTTTGTTTATAGCCACAACTAATGGAACTTTTTGAGATCTAGCTTGGTTAATAACTTCTATAGTCTGTTCTTTGATACCATCATCAGCAGCAACGACTAATATTATAATATCAGTAATAACAGCTCCTCTGGCTCTTATTTTTGTGAATGCAGCATGTCCTGGAGTATCTATGAATGTTATCTTTTTTCCACTCTTTGTTTCTATTTGATATGCAGCGACATGTTGTGTGATTCCTCCTGCTTCTTTTTGAGCTACACTTGTTTTACGCAATGTGTCAAGGAGGGTTGTTTTTCCGTGATCAACATGCCCCATAATCGCAACAATAGGCGCTCTTGGAACAAGATCTTCAGGATTATCAATAACATTTGTCAATTCATTTTCAATATCAGATTCAGAAATTCTATGTGGAATATGACCAAATTCCGTACAAATTATTTCTGCTGTATCCCCATCGATTAATTGATTTATTGTTGCCATTGTTCCAATAGACATCAGATATTTCGTAACTTCTGCAGATCTCACAGCCATTCTGTTTGCTAATTCACCGACGGTAATCATATCAGGAATATCAACATCTCGTATGACTTTTACTGTTTCTTGAGGTGTTGTGTTTAGGTTTTTTAATTTTTGGCGCGCTCTTTTTAAAGAAGCTATAGATCTGGAACGTTCTTCCATATCATTGTTCAAGACTCTATCCAGCATAGCACGAGACATCTTTCCACTTGTTTGATTTCGCCTCTCTGAATTTCTTGATTTTAGAACCAATTTCATTTTCCTTGGTGATTCGAAATCATCAGACATTTTTACTTTTGGTTTATAAATCTGTCTTTCTGGGATAGGTAAATTATCTTGAATTGAAGCACTTAAAATAGAATCTGTATTTTTAATTTCAGATGGCTTTGGTTTTAAAGAAACTGGTTTTTGTTTTGCCTTTACATATTCTTTAGATCTGAAAACTACAGGTTCTATTTTTTCTTTTTTAACAGTTTCTTGCTTTTCTTTTTGCTTTTTTTCTTTTTTCTCAATAACTGGAACTGACTCTTTTGACTCAACAGACTGTTCAATATTTTCGTCATCATCGGAAATAACCAAATTTTCAGAGATATCTTCGACCGTTGCTTCATCTGAATTTGAGTTTGATTCTTCAAGTTCGATTTCTAAAATAGGCACGTCTTCTTCAGATTTTTTCGCTTCTTGTAAGACTTTTAATCTTGTTTCTAGCTCTTTATCTGTTAATCCGCCAATTTGTGTGGAATTTTTTTCCAATGAAGAACCACTATCTAAAATTATTTTTTCAGTTAATGAATTATTTTTTTCCTGAATATCTATAGCTAATCCATGACGCTTTCGCTTTATTTCGACTTCAATAGTTTTATTTCCCGTATTAGTCTTTTGAGATATTCCCGGATCTATTTTTAAAGAAAGGGTCTTTCTTTTTTGATCTTTTTTATTTTCATCAACTGTAGCCATCTAATATACAATTCCTTTTTGTTTATTTAAACCAATTTTCCCTTATCTTCATAATAAGGGTACCTGCCTCTGATTCAGATAAAAGATCTCCAGCTATTTCCATTAATTCATCTTTAGATAAATCCCCTAAATCATCTAATGTTTTTATGCCGGCTTTTACTAATGCTTCCAAAAGTTTCGGTTTTAGTAATTTATAATTTTTTAACTCCGGAGAAACTCCTTTTTCATCACATAATTTGAAAACTTCTTCGCGCTTTTTTGTTATATAAGTTTTTGCTCGTTGTTGTATTTCATCTGCAATCTCATTATCAAAACCTTCAATTGAAGAAATTTCTGAAGTAGGAGATAGTGCAATATCTTCAATTGAAGAGAATCCTTCTCCCATAAGAAGGTGAGCAACCATTTCATCAACATCCAAATCGTTCATAAATGTATTTAAAATTCTTGCAGTTTCTTTTGCTCGAGCTTTTGTTTCTTCTGATTCTGTCGTGACATTTATTGTCCAACCTGTTAATTTTGACGCTAATCTGACATTTTGCCCTCTGCGTCCTATTGCAGAACTCAGTTGGTCATCAGGAACAACAGCTGTTACTCTATCTCCGGATTCTTCTTCCATAACAATTTTTAAAACCTCTGCTGGAGCTAAGCTGTTGACTATAAATATAACAGGATTTTCAGACCATAAAATTATATCAACTTTTTCACCTTTTAACTCGTCAACAATAGCTTGAACTCTTGAGCCTTTCAAACCAACACAAGCACCTATTGGATCTAAATTTGGATCAGATGTTGTTACAGCAACTTTTGCCTTGCTTCCAGGATCTCTTGAAACAGATACTATTTTTATTATTCCGTCATAAACTTCAGGAACCTCTTGTTCAAATAGTTTTTTCAAAAAATCCGGATGAGTTCTTGAAAGAAGGAGAAGAGGTCCTGTTTGTTCTTT
This sequence comes from uncultured Alphaproteobacteria bacterium, assembly GCA_910588255.1. Lineage (GTDB taxonomy): Bacteria > Pseudomonadota > Alphaproteobacteria > RUG11792 > RUG11792 > MGBC162888. The sequence continues at coordinate 10,306 of CAJUOM010000023.1, read as the reverse complement.
ATTTATCTCAACTAACAAAACTTTTATTCTGTCACCTACTCTAAAAATTTCATTCGGAATCATTTCTGACTTTTTTATAATTCCTTCTGTTCTTCCATTAATATCAAAGATGACATCAGTGTATTCAACTCGTTTTACAACACCTGTGATTATTTCTCCGATTCTTCCAGAGAACTCTTCAGATTGTTTCATTCGTTCTGCTGATCTTACTTTCTGAATGATAACTTGTCTTGCAGATTGTGCTGCAACTCTCCCAAAATCCAGAGCAGGCAAGCGATCCCTTATGACTTCTCCTATTTTTATAGAAGGATAAGCCAATAATGCGTTTTCAAATGAAATTTCGATATTGGCATCATTAACTTTATCAACGACAGAAAGCAATCGACTTAATTCTATTTCTCCTGATTTTCGATTTATAACAACTTCAAGGTTCTTTTCCTCTCCATATTTTAATTGAGCGGTTTTTAAAATTGCAGATTCCATTGCTTCAAGAATTTCTTCTCTGTCAATTCCTTTTTCTCTTGCTACCATATCTGCAACTTGCAAAATTTCATTTCTTGCAACTTGACGCGTATTTTCTTCTAATTTAATCTTTCTGCTCACTTATAAAAACTCCAAATCAATTTAGGCTTGTTTTGATCCATCAATATATGCACTACTAATCTCATCATACGTAAAATCCAATTTCGTATTTCCGTTATTTAAAGGCATATCTAATATTAGATTTATACCATTTTCTGAAGCAAATTCCAAGCTTCCTTTGAAAATTTTTCTATCATTTTTCATAACATAGGTTTTTACTACAATAAATTTTCCTTGAAATTTAACAAAATCAGAAGGTTTTACTAGAGGCCTGTCTATTCCTGTTGAAGATATCTCCAAGTTATAATGTCCAGAAATCGGATCCATAACATCAAGACAAACTGAAACAGCTCTACTTACTTCTTCACAATCTTTTATATTTACAGAATCTCCATTAGATTTTTCTATCATAATTTGAAGTGTTTTTTTTGAACCTGATCCAAAAAATGCAATTCGAACTATCTCGAACCCCATCTCGTTAACTATAAGGGAAATCTTTTCTTCTATTCTTGCTGTTAATGCTGACATTAAATTCTATCTTTTTCTATATGTATATATATTATTATTCGTTTAAGTCAATAAATCAAGATATTTTATGAATTTGTAAATATATTAAAAACGATATATCTTCATAAGTTATGATTTTTTAATTCACTATGTCTAAAGAGTGTTATATACGTCCTTGCGGTATCATCAGTCGTTTACCAATGGTATATCTTCTAATGTGCCACTCTTTTAGTTTATATACATCGAAAATCGTGCTTTATTTACGATATGTCCAAAGGTTAATTAACTTCCATTCTATAAGATAGAAGTGGGTATGTAAGCTGGAAATATAACTTTTATTGCGAAAAGGTGTTTACTAAATTGATCATTGAAAATTTTATTGTAAGGAGACATTAATAATAGATTTCTACAATTCGTGTTTAAAAATTCATAAAGATAAGGTAGATGAAAAATATTGCTAATAAATTATACAAAATTTTGAAAGATCTTATATCGAGTTAACAATTGTATCAAGCCTAACATGTTGTTATGGAAATTATCAAATCATGCTGTTATAATATTGAATATCAAGTTAATTTCCTGTCCAGGACAGAACTAATAGTGGAAAACATTTTCATAACAACACCAATATATTATGTCAATGCAAAACCGCATATAGGACATGCTTACACAACGATAGTTTGTGACATATTTGCAAGATTTCATAGGATGTTAGGTTATAATGTTAAATTCTCAACAGGAACTGATGAACATGGGAAAAAAGTCGAGCAGAGTGCGAATAATGCAGGAATTCCCCCAAAAGAGTTTGCTGATAATATCTCAAAATTATTTAAAGATTTATTACCAATTTTAAATATTTCAAATGATGATTTTATTAGAACAACAGAACCTCGACACGAAAAAACAGTTCAATATTTTTGGAAAAAATTGAAAGATGCTGGATATATCTATCTTGGTGAATATTCGGGATGGTATGATGTTCGAAATGAAGCATACTTTTCAGAAGATGAATTAATTGACGGAAAATCCCCACTTGGAGGAGATGTTCAATATATGGTGGAACCTTGCTATTTCTTTAAATTATCTGCATTTCAAGATAAACTATTGAAATTTTATGAACAAAATCCTGATTTTGTATACCCAATACAAAGGAAAAATGAGGTAATTAGTTTTATAAATCAAGGATTAAAGGACCTTGCTATTTCAAGAACTACATTCAATTGGGGAATTCCTGTTCCTGATGATCCGAAACATGTTGTCTATGTATGGCTGGATGCATTGACAAATTATCTGACTGTAAATGGATACCCTGATAATGAAGACCAAAATAATAATCCGTTCTGGAATAATGTAATTCACTTTGTTGGGAAAGAGATTGTTAGGTTTCATGCAATATATTGGCCCGCTTTTCTAATGGCAGCAGGAATAACCCCTCCAAAACAAATAGTCTCTCATGGATGGTGGCTTAGTGAAGGCGAAAAAATGTCAAAATCTCTTGGGAATGTTCAAGATCCTTATAAATACTGCAGCTTATTCGGATCTGATGCTTTGAGATATTTTGTTTTGAGAGAACTGACTTTTGGATCAGATGGTAATTTTTCATTGGAAGCTTTTTTAAACAGATATAATTCCGTTTTAGCAAATTCGTATGGAAATTTATGTAATCGCGTATTTTCATTCATAAAAAAATATTGCAGCGATGAAATCAGCCGTCCAAAAAATTTAAGTGCCGATGATTTAAAATTTATAAACACGATCTTTGAAAATCTAAATGAAGTACTAAGTTTGGTTAAACAATATGCATTTAGTAAATATCTTGAAAAAATTGAAATTTGTCTCTCATTAGCAAACCAATATATTGATACCCAAAAACCTTGGGCATTAAAAAATACAGATACTTCTAGAATGCAGGATATATTATATATATTAACTGAACAGATTTATAAGATAACAAAGTATTTTTATCCCGTTGTCCCAATTGCTGCAGAAAAAGTTTTGAAACAGTTAAATATTTCTTATGAACTAAATTTCGAAAATTTGACACTTCCTGTTAACTTGAAAATAAATAATCCGGAAGTTCTATTTCCGAGAATTGATTTATCAGAAATAGAAAAGTTTGATGTTTATGCAAAATAAAGGAGCGTGAATGAAAAAATCAATTGGTATTTTGGGAGCAGGAGCTTTCGGAACGGCACTTGCAATTGTATATCACAAATTATTCAATATTACGCTTTTTTCGTATTTTGAAAAACACGTTTCTGATATGAAAAGTTCGCGTACAAATGAATTTTTTCCAGATATAAAAATTCCAAATGATATTAATATAGAAGTGACAGAAAACTTGAAAAATTATAAATTTGATTATATTTTTTGGGTATTTCCAATTTCTCCAACCAAGGAAATTTTAACGAATCTTAAAAATTATTTGAATGGAACAGATATAATAATCTGTTCAAAAGGATTGTTGTCAGATTCAACATTTTTATCAGATTTGTTTAAGAAACTTCTGTCAAACTCAAACATCGGATATTTATCTGGACCTAATTTTGCTATAGAGCTAGCTGATAATAAATTTTCAGCAGCCGATATTGCTTTTAATGATATAAATAAAGCAATTCAGACAGCGAATGATTTAACAACAGAAAATTTCAAATTAAACCCTATTGATGATATCCTCGGAGCACAAATTTGCGGAGCTATGAAAAATATAATAGCAATAGGTGCAGGAATTATTAAAGGTTTAAATTTGGGACAAAATACTTTCGCCGCTTATCTCAATATTTCGCTTAAGGAAATGCAGGATTTTGGACTTGCATTAGGGGCTAAATCTGAAACATTTTATGGTTTATGTAGTATGGGAGATTTAATACTAACCACATCTACCTTAGATTCTAGAAATACTACCCTTGGAATTAATATCTCACGCGGGAAAAACATATCAGACATAATAAATGGAAGATCCACTTGTGAAGGATATAGTACATTAAAGCAAGTGTTGAACTTGGCAGTAGAAAAAAATATATCTTTACCAATTTGTGAAACTATTTATAAGATTATTTTTGAATCATTTTCCCCGGATTCCATATTAAATGTCTTCAAATAGTATTTCAAAACTAAAGCAAATATCTATATTAACGAAACTCGTTTCAAAATTTTGTGAAAGAAACGATGCTTTGGAATGTATAAAGTTAGCAAAAGATTTAGCAAATGTTATTGAAGAATTAAATTTTTATAATATAAGTCTATCTGAATTATCTGAAGAGTTTTTTTCTATTTTTCCTGAGCATTGGAAAAAACGCGCGCAATTTCTATTAATCGTTACAAAATACTGGCCACAGATTCTTCAAGATCTGGGTTATGATGTAGCTGTTCCAATGGGGCGGTGTGGTAAAATTAATGAGTATACCACGCCGCCCCGTTTGGAACAATTGTTAAAGAACAGGAAAATTACTATTTCAGAAACCGAAAGCATTTATCTCGAAATAGAAAATACTTTAGAAATAATTAAAAAATATCCGAATAAACGAGTTTCTGTCATTTCTCCAAACGAATCGTATTCTTATTATCTCATGCAGAGATTAAAGTCGGAAAATATAGAATATACATCTTATATAAGCAATGAAGAAATCACAGAAGAATTTATAACAGAGATAAAAATACATTTCAAAGACTGGTTGAATGAAATTCCTCATAGCAAACTAATAAAAGAACTTTCCAAATTTTCTAATACGCCAAAACCTGCTCGTAAACTGCAGATATTTGGAGTGAATAATTATATATGTAATGGAGAAATTCTCATATGTGGAGAACTTAATGAGTTATATTGGCATTATAAAGAATGCGGTATATTTTGGTTGCATCCCATTATTCGAAAGAAATTCAATATAGAAGCAGACAATAAAAAAATCGAATCAATATTTTATAAAGCTATAGAAGATCACAAGCAGATATATTTTTTGAGATCTAAAAATAGTAATGGGCAAAATATAAAAAAGAGTTTTCTCTTGTCAAAATTAGAAGCGAAATGTAAGAAAAATCAAATAAAAATTGAATATCATAATTTTTTCAAACCAAAACATTTACCCGCAATTCAAAAAAATACCATAAGTAAAGATAACTTTAAATTGCCTCCTGAAATAAGTGTGAAATCATTAGGGCTACTTATTAAAGATCCGATTGCATTTTATGCTAAAAAGATATTAAATTTAGAACCAGAGGTTATTGATGAAAAGAAGCGTAATCTATCAATTGCATTAAAAAGCTTATTACACAGTTCTTTTTCTAATATCTCTCAAATTCAAAACAAACTAAATTATATAAAGGAACTAGATTTTTTTGCCTACAGAAAGTGTTTAAATATTTTGAAATTCATAAAAAACAGAAATTCAGGCAAGTCTTTGAATAATATTTCCGGAGAAATTAATGTACCTAATTTTAATTTCAGATTACATGGATATTGCGATAGAATAGAAACCGATTCTGAAAATTCAACCTTAATTATATATAAAACTTCAACCCCTAAATCCACAAAAGAGCTTCTCTATGGGGATGAAATTGAAGCATTAACAACTTGCTTAATTGTCCAAAAAGACGGGTTCAAAGGTATAAATAAACCAATAAATTCTGTTCAAATTTGGAATATTATGCCTGGGAAAGAAGTTGTTTCGATAAAAAACTTAGAAATTTCTTCTAAGACAATAGATAATTTTGAACAAAGATTAAATTCAAAATTACTGGAAATTCTGGATAAGAAAGAAATAATTCCTAATAATCAAAAAAGGCAAAATTATAATAAATATAAACATTTTGAAAGGATATAAAATGAACAAATTTATAGTTGGAAATTGGAAAATGAACGGTTCATTGTCTTTTGTTGATGCGTTCTTGGACTCTATTGAAGAACAAAATGTTGCTATCGCAATCCCGCAAGTCTTTTTAGCATATGCCTATTCAAGAAATCCAAAATTCAAACTTGTTGCTCAAAATTGCTCTATTTATGATAAATTTGGAGCTCATACGGGTGAAATTTCAGCAGATATATTAGTAGGTTTAGGTTGCCAATATGTTATTATAGGGCATAGTGAAAGAAGACATATGTTTGAAGAGGACAATATTAGTAACATTTTAAAAAAATTAAATAATGTTATTTCGAATAATATGACAGCTATTCTTTGTGTTGATGAACGATATGAAAAGTTAATTAATAGAGAAACTTTAGAATTCATCAAAGATAATATCCATAATGTTATATTAGCTTATGAACCACTGTCGGCAATAGGAACAGGTAAAACACCGAGTATATCGGAAATATCAAATATATTGAATTTGTTAAAACAAAAATATTTTTCTGTTAATATTTTATATGGCGGCAGTGTAAATTCTAAAAATGCAAGAGATATATTATCAATATCTTCATTAGATGGAGTGCTAGTCGGCGGTGCTAGTTTAAAATTGGGGGAATTTAAAGAAATTATTGTAGCTTCAAAAGATTTAATTGCGTGATAAATGTTGAGTTTACCACGCATTTTATTGTTATTCATATTATAAATGCAGTGTAGATCCTGTTTCAAGAGCAGCTCCTGATCCCCCTATTACTAATTTCGTGTTTGGCGAAATAGTTAAACTATTTCCACTATTTATTTTTAAATTCATACCATCTTTAAGGGTTAAAGATTTATTCACAACAAAATCGTTTGGGCAGGTCTCATATCCAAATTCCACTTTTCCATTACCAATCACTGTTACATCTGAGTTTGGGAAGTTGCTTGATTCTGTTTGAAACAAAACAGAACCTGAATCTGAATTTAAATTGACTGGAACATTGACATTACTGGAATTTCCTGAAAATACATCTGCGATAAATTTTATTTTTTGCGGAGAATAAGTTTCATCTTCAGTTGTTAATGTAGCAAGTGGAGCACTCAAAATATGTTTTTCACCTGATGATGGGGCAAGTGGTATACGTAGCTCCACAACTTGGCTTTCAATATAGTTTTTTCTTCCTACAATATTTAAAATCTTTCCGCTAGTTTCGGGGCCCCAATCGTCTATAGACAAATTGAATTTTAATTGAGCTTGAGGTATTTCTAAAGGCTGTCCTTTATCATTTTGAAAACTTATCCCATCTCCAATAGTTCCAAATTCAATATTATATTCCGTTTCAGAGTTAAATCCTGCATCTTTTACAACTTGTGATGTCTCATTAAGTTCGAATATTTCTCCTTCATTTATAAAATTTCTTTCCGGAGTTGATTCTTTGTTCAAAATAGCAGTAGCTGTATTGCCTTCTGAGTAATTCCTTATAACAAAATCAGTGCGATTCCTTATAGTTCCTCCTTTTATGGTTGTTGTGTGTTCATTCTCAATAGTTACTACTGTTCCAGCATGCCAAATGCAGTTTCCTTCAATAGTATTAGGAGGTATTAAATTACTTGAATTTTTATCCATAGCCATAGCACTAGTAGATAATATAGTAGTGATCAAAGTTGTTTGTAATAGTTTATTCATATTTACCTCCATAAAAATTATATTTACGTTATAGAGAAGCTTTTTCAAAACATTTCTTCTCTATTTTCAATTCTAAAAAAAAGGTAAATTTTCCGTTAATTTTACTTCTTTTTATTGAATGGATATTGCAGAGGTAAAAAACAAAGTCCAAGTTTAGAACCATTTTGTTGCAAAAACAACACATATAAACAATTGTAACGTTATGATCGTAATTATAAATTATATTTTCTATTTTATTAGAGTTAATATTTAATTAGATAGTTGTATATTATTTTTATATGTCGAAAGAAGATTTAGTTGAGTTTACGGGAATAGTTATGGAGGTTTTGCCAAACTCAATGTTTAGAGTAGAGCTTGATAACGGGCACAAAATTCTTGCTCATACATCCGGAAAAATGAAAAAAAATAGAATAAAAGTATTAGCAGGAGACAAAGTTACTGTTGAAATGACTCCTTATGATTTAGACAAAGGGAGAATTATTTTTAGAGAAAAGTAAAATGGGTTTTGAACTCATTTCGAAATATAAACCGGCAGGTGATCAATCAAAAGCAATAAGTTTTTTAACAAATGGAATTAAAACGGGTGTTAAAGATCAAGTCCTTGTTGGAGTAACTGGTTCTGGAAAAACTTTTACAATTGCTAATGTCATTCAAAATTTGAATCGCCTGACATTAATTATGACTCACAACAAAACTTTAGCAGCACAGATATTTTCTGAGATGCAATCATTTTTTCCAAATAACGCTGTTGAATATTTTGTTTCATACTACGATTATTATCAACCAGAAGCATATGTTGCTCATTCGGATACATACATAGAGAAAACATCATCAATAAATGAAGATATCGATAGAATGAGACACTCTGCAACAAGATCTCTTCTTGAAAGAAAAGATGTAATAATCGTAGCAAGCGTTTCATGCATATATGGCATTGGACCAATAGAGTCATATGAAGATGCGATTATCACTTTGAAACAAGGGGCTAGAATCTCTCCTCAAAAACTTTGCAGACAATTAGCAGACCTTCAATATCAAAGGAATGATCTTGAATTCAAAAGAGGAATATTCAGATCAACGGGAGACATAATAGAACTTTTTCCCGCTCACAAATCTGATACATTTTGGAAAATAAGTTTTTGGGGAGATGAAATAGAATATATAGCAGAAATTGAATATCCGACATTAAAAAAACTAAAAAATTTAAATGAAATTAAAATATTTTCTAATTCCCATTATATAGCTTCTGGAAATATAATAAATCGCGCTATTGCTGAAATACAAAAGGATTTACAGGTTAGATTAAAAGAATTTGAAGAATCTGGAAAACTATTGGAAAGACAGAGATTAGAACAACGGGTATTATTTGATATAGAAATGCTCAGAACAACAGGAACTTGTTCTGGAATTGAAAACTATTCAAGATATTTAACAGGAAGAAATCCCGGAGAACCTCCTCCAACATTACTAGAATATCTACCTGAAGATGCTTTGCTTATTGTTGATGAAAGTCACGTCAGTGTTCCTCAAATCAGAGGAATGTATTTAGGAGATAGATCTAGGAAACAAAATCTTTCCGATTATGGGTTCAGACTTCCTTCTTGTATGGATAATAGGCCTTTGAAATTTGAAGAGTGGGATTTTTTCAGACCCCAGACTATATTTCTTTCAGCAACACCTGGTGAATTCGAATTAACCAGAGCTGGAAAAGAGCATACAACAGAACAATTGATCAGACCAACTGGTATACTCGATCCTATATGCGAAGTGAAACCAACTGAGAATCAAATTGATGATCTAATGTCAGAAATAAAAAAGACGAAAGAAAAAGGATTCAGGACCTTAGTTACAACATTAACAAAAAAAATGGCAGAACACTTAACGGAGTATTTATCCGAAAATGGTGTTTTAGTAACTTATATGCATTCTGATACGGAAACTTTAGATAGGATAGAGATTATTCGAGCATTGAAAGCAGGAGAATTTGACGTTTTGGTTGGGATCAACTTACTCCGTGAAGGATTAGATATTCCGGAATGTGCTTTAATAGCTATTTTAGATGCAGATAAAGAAGGTTATTTAAGGTCACGAACTTCTTTGGTTCAAACAATTGGAAGAGCTGCAAGAAATACTGAAGGAAGAGTTATTTTATATGCTGATAAGATAACAAAATCTATGAAAGAAGCTTTAGATGAAACAGAACGACGTAGGAAAATTCAAAATGAATTTAATATAAAAAATAATATAATTCCAAAGTCAATAATCAAATCAGTTAATGCAAAATTAGATGAATTACTTCAAAACACTCCGATTGAAAATAAAAAAGATTTCAAAAAACAAATTGCAATTCTTGAAAGAAAAATGAAAATAGCTTCTGATAACTTGCTTTTCGAAGAAGCTGCAAAATATCGTGATGAACTGAAAAAATTGAATTCCAAATAGGATTAAATTATTATTTTATCTTGCTAAAAATTTGATATATCTCGAATTTGAAAAGATATAATGGTATACCATATGAATTGATAAATGAATCTGCAAAGACTAAAATCCCTTAAAAAACAGCGGTTAATTAAAAGCTGCTTTCAAAAACATCAAAATTATAAAATATTCAAAACTAAACTTTTCGTAAGAAAAGTTATCCCCATAAACCCTTCTACCTTAGGGATGGATGTTAGTTAACCCTTAGACATATCGCAAATGGAGCACGATT
>CAJUOM010000022.1 GCA_910588255.1 uncultured Alphaproteobacteria bacterium | reverse complement strand
TATTTAGGAGGAGATGTTTTATTTTCAATTTAAGATATATCCAAAAAATTCTTGAAATATGATATAATAAAATTTATGTCAAATATGATTTTACATAACATAGATGCAGAACAAGCGCTTCTCGGTGCTTTAATTCTTGATAATTCGGTTATTGACAATATTCCGGATAATTTTTATTCATATCACTTTTCTGCCGTAATACATTCCAAAATCTTTGATACAATTTGCAAAATAAGGGATTATGGATCTGTTGCAGATCCTATCACTATTACAGCTCATTTAAAAGCTGATGATACATTTCAAAAAAATGGAGGCCAAAAATATTTATTAGATCTTGTTGAAGGCGTTATAAGCCTATCTAATGTAAGTGATTACGCTAATATAATTTATGACCTTTATTTGAGAAGACAGATAGTTGAAATTGCAGATAGGAGTATTAAAAAAACCCAATTGCTTGATTCCAAAGAGAAGGCAAATGATATAATAGAACTCGTTGAAAAAGATCTTTATGATCTTGTTACAGGAACTTCTGCTGTTAGCAGGCTTGTTTCATTTAGTGATGCACTTTCAGAGTCTATAGAATCTGCTGCCGAGGCTTTCAAAAGAGATAGCAAAATTGTTGGAGTAACAACAGGTTTTAAATTAATTGACAAATCTTTAGGTGGATTACATAATTCTGACTTAATGGTTGTTGCTGGACGTCCATCGATGGGAAAAACAGCCTTTGCAACTAATATAGCATTTAATGCAGCAAAAGCGAAGTTAAATGGACAATCTGAAGGAACAGGTGTTGTTTTCTTTTCATTAGAAATGTCAGCAGAACAATTAGCTACGAGAATTTTAGCCAGCGAATCTGGCATTTCTTCCGATGCAATACGTCGAGGTGAAATTCCTAAAGATTCTTTTGATAAATTTGTTAGTATCAGTCAGGAATTAGAGAAACTGGATTTATTTATAGATGATACACCTAATATAACCCTGAATCAAATCAGAAACAGAGCTAGAAAACTGAAAAGGCAAAGAGGTATTGGATTGATAGTTATAGATTATCTTCAATTAGTTGAAACTTCAGGATCAAAAAGAGGTTCTGAAAATAGAGTTCAGGAAATTTCTGAAATAACAAGAACACTAAAAGGCATTGCAAAGGAATTAAATGTTCCTGTTTTAGCCCTTTCTCAACTCTCTAGAGCCGTAGAACAACGAGATGACAAACGTCCTCAACTCTCTGATTTGAGGGAATCTGGATCCATTGAACAAGATGCGGATGTTGTTATGTTTGTTTTCAGAGAAGAATATTACAAATCAAGAAAAGAACCAGCAGAAGGAACTATAGAACACAGCAAATGGGAATCTGAAATGGAAAAAGTTTATAATAGAGCCGAAATAATCGTTGCAAAACAACGTCATGGCCCAATTGGAACCATAAAGCTTTTCTTTGATGGCAGACTAACAAAATTTGGAAATTTACTGGATAATTGATAAAGTTATTAATTATTAAGTATCGTAAGTTTCTTTATAAAATATTTAAAACTTTATGGGAATTTTTAAAATTTATATAAAGAAAATATAGGAAATATACTGAAAATAATATATGAGTTATTCATGTGAGCGACGTACGCAAAAATTAACTATTGAATTAATCAATTAATTTTTCAATTTGAATTTCTTCGCTTGATTTTTTAAATCCAAAAAGCTGTAGATTAATAACACAAAATGTTTTCTTTTTACGGTTTTTAATGTAAAATTTAAATATTATAAATGAAGGAGAATTAATATGTTGAAAATAGGAATTAATGGATTTGGCAGAATTGGAAGAATGATTTTGAGAGCATTTGAGGAATCCGGGAGATATAATAATCTGGAAATTGCTTGTATAAATGATTTATCTGATAAGAAGACAAATATTCATCTTTTGAAATACGATTCAATACATGGAACATTTAGATTTGATGTTTCAGAAACTGAAGACGGAATTTCGGTTAATGGAAAAAATATAAAAATGATTTCAGAACTGAATCCAGAAACGATAAATTGGGCAGATTTAGGCGTAGATATCGTTTTCGAGTGCTCAGGAAGATTCACTAAAAAAGTAGATGCTGAAAAACATTTAAAAGGTGGCGCGAAAAAAGTAATAGTTTCTGCTCCTTCAGATGGTGCTGACATAACCGTAGTTTATGGGATTAATCACAAGAATATAAAAGATTCAGACAAAGTGATTTCAAACGGATCCTGCACAACAAACTGCTTATCGCCTATAGCTTATATATTAGATAAAGAATTTGGAATAGAGTGTGGTTTTATGACAACCATCCATTCTTATACAGGCGATCAAAGATTGATTGATACAGTTCATAAAGACCTCAGAAGAGCGAGAGCTGCGGCACTTTCCATGATTCCGAGTACAACAGGAGCTGCTAGGGCAGTAGGACTTGTTTTGCCTCAATTGAAAGGAAAATTAGATGGAACGGCTATTAGAGTCCCGACTCCAAATGTCTCTTTGGTTGATTTAAAATGTAACTTATCAAAACCAGCATCTGCCAGCAAAATAAATGAAATAATGAAATCAGCTGCTAATGCTGAATTAAAAGGCATACTAGGATATAATGAAGATCCTCTTGTTTCTTCAGATTTCAATCATTCAAAATTGAGTTCTATATTTGATGCGACAGGAACCACCGTAATCAACGATAAATTCTGTAGGGTCATATCTTGGTATGACAATGAATTCGGTTTCTCAAACAGAATGTTGGATGTCGCATCTTATATTGCAGGATAATTTTTAATATCTGATGGATTTTAATATTAAATCAACGATTTTTATAAATGGAATAGTTATTTGCTGTTTAGCCGCAGCAATGACTATTCCACTTTTGTTAGATTTAATTTTATGGCAAGGTAACTCTGCAAATATATTTCTTTCGGCTATAATTGCTTGTGTGTTTTTTGGTGGATTAATGATTTTTTCCTGTTATTCCAGAGAGGAAATATCATTTTCAAAAATAGAAATATTTTTTCTTGTTGTTTCAATTTGGTGTGTGGTTTCTATTGTTGCATCATTTCCTTTTTATGCTTATTCTAAGATAAAACTACCGTTTATCTTAGCTCTTTTTGAATCTGTTTCAGGTATAACAACAACGGGATGCTCAGTTTATCAAAATGTTGAAGTATTACCTCGTGCACTCAACTTATGGAGATTTATATTACATTTTGTGGGAGGTGTCGGTATTGTTGCCATTGGAATATTTATGCTTCCTATAATGAGGATTGGAGGTATGCAGTTGTTCCTTACTGAGAATTCTGACAAAACTCAAAAGATACTTCCGAGAGCGTCTCAGGTCGTTGGATTTTTTATTGGAATATATGCAATTTTCATATTTATATTCTCAATTTTATTAAAATTATCAGGAATGCCTTTGTTTGACTCTGTCTGTCATGCAATATCTGCAATTTCCACTGGAGGGTTTTCAACCAGGAACTCAGGCATTATGGCGTTTCAAAATCCTAAAATAGAGATCATAATTTCTATCGCTATGTTTGTTGGGGGACTTACATTTTTGGAAATTGTACTAAGCTTCAAATATGGAATAAAAACATTTTGGAATAATGCGCAAATAAAGACATATATAAAATTATGTGTGATATTAACTATAATGCCAATACTCATAGCTCTTGCTAATAATAAAATTAGTTCTATGAAGGACATTTCTTCATTTATATTTCAAATAATTTCGACAATAACTACATCTGGATTAGATTACCAATCAAAATATATTCATCCACAATTTGCATTTATCTTATTAGCAATTATAGGGGGATGTTCAGGATCAACAACTAGCGGAATAAAAATTTTCAGGATACAGATTTTATGGTCTGTTTTGAAAAATCAAATAAATAAAATTCTAAAGCCATATGATATTAGTATTCCTAAATATCAAAACAAAAAAATAGATGAATCTTTGCTTATTTCCATAATATCATTCTTTTTTGCGCTAGCTATAGTATTTATTATCAGTGTTGGAATTGTTGAATTCACCACAAGTAAAGAAATATCTGAATGTGTTTGTTCTGTTTGCTCCTGTCTTTTTAATTTAGGATATGATTTTAATATTTCAGAATTTGATAAGGTTTCTCAAATAGTATTTCTTTGCGATATGATTATCGGAAGACTTGAATTTGTTCCTGCTATTGTTGTTTTGAGCCAAATTAGAAACTTTTTCAAATAACCAAGATTAGAAAATAGTTCATATCAAAAATACCTAAAATTTTATGGGACTTTTTAAAATTTGACATAGATAATCGAGAAATATATCCTGGAGTTAAGGATGCTAAATAGCGTTCATTCACAAAGTTTAATTGAAAAATACATTAGTTTCTCTTGTTCTTTATACAAATTGTTCTTAGAAAATTCAAATCCTTAGCACTCAAATCTATAATATATTTTAGTAGATGTAAATCATTGGAGCTTATATGAAGACAAGATAATCCAATAATTTTATTGGATTATCTTTTGGGAAATAACTCGAATTTATTGTCTCTGTTCAATAATAGCTTTGTATTTTCCACTATTACCGTCCTCTGCTAAATTTATAACATATCCATTAGGTAAGAAGTCTCTTACATCGTGTGATTCCATATACTCAGTATCTATTCTACCTTGGCTATCTAATCCTGTAATTTCTCGACAACAACCGCTTTCAATTAAACGTTTTTCAATTTCAGGATCATGTTGTGGTTCAGGTATATATCCAGGATCATTGCTACGACACATATACACCCCATAGCTATTGACATAATAATCCCGAATCTTTTCGTTCAGACTTCCAGAAAAATAAAAACCATCGGTCTCTTTTTATCATTTTAAAATTTCACCCCATTCTGATTCTTTAGCATTAAAAAATAGTTCTTCAAAAAATTCCAATCCATCAATTTCATGATCTTTTCCAACAAAAGCTTTTGTTAACTCAAGTTTTTCTTTCAATGAAATTTCTGGTCTGTTATTGAACCAAGTCGAAATTGCATCAATATATCTGAAATCTCCAACTAAATTTTTTATTAAACGATACTTTTCAGAATCATTAATTAGTTTATTCGCAGGAATACCTAAAAACATTCCTATATTCATCTTTGGAAGATTTCCAGATAGCGATTTCCTCATCTGTGAAGATCAAACGTAGTAATATCTTGTTTAGAGGAGTCAAGATCCTCAAAAATTTCAGGTGTCATTTTTCCCAACTGTTTTAAAGGTTCATTATCTTGAACAATCTCTGTAAATTCAGGGATTCCATTAAAAGTTGATAACATCTTTTTTACAAGTTCGACTTGTTTTGCTTTATCTAGAGTCGTAAATTTTCCAAAGCTCATTCCTTTTAATTCATTTCGACACAGATCAGAATTTGAATAAGCATTACTGATTGAGGTTCCAAATAAAGGAATTAGGCTTAACATTAACAAAGTTTTTTTTCATTCTTTTTCTCCTATAATAAAAACACAAAACTTCTATTTATAGAATATCAAAAAAACATTTTGTCAACTATATTATACTGTATAAAGTTGCTTATCTAAAAACTATATTTATTTATAAGGATCAGATCCTGTGTCCTTATCAGGATAGCTGCCTTTTTGCTCTTTATGTATTTATAAGTTGTTTTATTTTAATCATATAGGCTATAATATGTCCATGCAATTTATATTGAGCTCTATATGATCTTTCCAACGCAACCGATAATAAAAAGAAATAATAACGAAGCTTGGGAAGATTTAAATACAGACCCATATATCCAAATAGAAGAAGTCACAAAGGTTTATAACGATATTACTCCTTTAAAAAATATTTCTATTTCTATTTATAAAGGCGAGTTATTTTCTATTTTGGGAAAATCAGGATGCGGAAAAACAACACTTCTTAGAATATTGGCTGGATTTGAGAAACCAACATCTGGCCGCATTTTAATCGATGGTATAGACGTAACAAACTGGCCACCCTATAAACGTCCTGTTAACATGGTTTTTCAATCTTATGCATTGTTTCCTCATATGACGGTTGCTGAAAATATAATTTTTGGTTTAAAGCAAGAAGGTCTTGGAAAAACGGCTATAAATGATCGGGTAAAGGAAGCTTTAAGTTTACTTCAGCTTTCAGGATATGAAGATAGAAAGCCAGATCAATTATCTGGTGGCCAAAAGCAAAGAGTAGCCTTAGCTAGAAGTTTGGTAAAAAGGCCAAAGTTACTTCTTCTTGATGAACCTATGGCTGCTCTTGACAAAAAACTTCGGGAACAAACTCAATTTGAATTAGTAAATATTCAGGAGAAAATTGGAGTTACATTTATTTTAGTAACTCATGATCAAGAAGAGGCGATGACTATGTCAACTCGTATAGCAATTATGCATGATGGAAAAATACGTCAAGTTGGTGTACCTCATGATATTTATGAATTCCCTAATTCAAGATATGTTGCTGAATTTGTAGGGAGTGTTAATTTATTTGAAGGAGTTGTGGTTGAACAAGATTTGGACCATGTTTTGATAGAAACACCTGCTATGGATTGTTTGTGTTATGCCGCTCATACAGGAGTCATTCCAAAAGGTTCTAATATAACATTTGCTATCAGACCTGAAAAATTAATGATTTCCTCAATAAGACCGACATATCCTAGAAATTGGACACAGGGGATTATAAAAGAAATTGCTTATTTAGGTGATATCTCTATTTATTATGTTCAATTAGAGTCAGGGAAAATTGTTATGGCAACTTTGCCTAATTTATTACGTATATCTGAAAGAGATTTTCAATGGGAGGATGAAGTTTTTCTATTTTGGAGATCAGAAAACAGTTTGGTGTTGACATCATGAAAATAAAAATATTACAATCTGGAATTCTTTTTGGGGTAAAAAAACAACGTTTAGATCCACAGGTTATACAAAAATATAATGATAACGAAGGAAAATTTTTAACGGCTTTTTTCCCTATACTTTGGATGGTTTTATTTTTTCTAATTCCAATGATTATTATCTTAAAGATTAGTTTTGCTGAAATGCAATTTGCAATGCCTCCATTTACGAAATTCTTTAACTCTGTGGGTTCATATTTAATTGAGATAAAAATAAATTTTAAAAATTATGTAAATTTTCTAGAAAACCATTATTATATTATGGCATTTAAAAATTCCATAATATTATCCTTTATTACAACTATTATATGCCTTTTATTAGGATACCCAATGGCGTATGGTATTCATAATGCGGGCAGAAAAACAAAATCCTTATTACTTCTCCTTGTTTCTCTTCCCTTTTGGACATCATTTCTTATTCGTGTGTATGGTTGGATGAATTTATTAAGTATCAACGGAATAGTAAATACGACTCTTATGAAATGGGGAGTTATAAATGCTCCAATACAATTTATTGGAAATTATTATATGGTGTGTTTAGGTCTTGTTTTTTGTTATTTGCCTTTTATGATATTTCCAGTTTATTCGATTTTAGAAAAAGTGGATCAATCATATATTGAATCTGCATTTGATCTCGGATGTTCAAGAACAAAGGCTTTCTGGTCTATTACTTTTCGTCTTACTTATTCTGGTATTTTTTCAGGATCTATTCTTGTTTTCGCAACAACTATTGGAGAGTTCATTATCCCGGAATTGTTGGGTGGATCGAGGGTTATAACATTTGGCAGAGTTTTGTGGACTGAATTTTTCACAAATTTAGATTGGCCAATGGCTTGCGCTTTTTCTGTTATTATGATGTTTTTTATTATCTTGCCTATCTTCTTCCTTCAAAAGAAAGCAAAAATTTAAAACTATTGTTAATAACTTTTCCATATGTTAGAATGTAGATAGAAAGATGGTTTAAATACTTTTTATTTGGGGAAGGAAAATGAAATTTTTCAAATTAGTTTTATTGGCACCGACTTTAATTTCTGGGGTATTTGCAATAGATATTGGCCTTGATCAATTAATGAAAAATGCAGTATTAAGTTTTCGTGATATATTGACAGAGCAAAATAAAAAGATAGCGGAATTGGTTAATAGGGTATCTACCATAGAGCAACAATTACAAATCATATCTCAAAAAGTAAGTAACTTAGAGAGTAATGAAAAACACGATAATACAGCTGTTATACCGCAAAATTCAAAGATTCTTCAATCAAGGTTTAAGATTTATAGAACTCCAAAACCAGAAATTCCGGGTAATATTCCACAAGTAAAGCCTTCAAGTTCTGATTCTAATGTTACAGGAAATATGCAAGACTTAAAGATTTTTAGTAGAACTAGTAAAAATAAAGAGCAATATTAAAAATGTTATCAAATGAACAGGGAAAATCATTGAGAGTTTTGTATAAGTTTTTTTATCTCGGCATTATGCAAAATTCTGGATAGTCTCGTTAATTATACTGTTTTTACTGAAAGGATATCGTGTGTAAAGGTTTAAAGTGATTTTGTTGTAGCCACAGTTATGCAATATATCTTTTCACATCCCGCGAAACGAAGAGCTTTACTGCAAGAATTCAATGTTGCCCCTGTTGTGAAGACATCGTCAACTAAGATTATAACTTTATTTTGAATATCTTCTGTGCATTTAAATGCATCTTTAACATTTTCTAGTCTTTCCTTAAAATTCTTTTCTTTTTGATATTTGGTTTTTCTTGTTCGTTTCAACAAATTTTTGTATTTTATTCCTGAAATTTTTGATAATTCCAAAGCAATTATATCTGCGGGATTATATCCTCTCTTGAGAATTCTTGTCCAATGAGAAGGAACAGGAACAATATAATCTGCATTTGAGAATAATTCATTATATTTTCTGAACAATTTGTTTGCACAATTTTTAGCTATATAGATATCCGCTTGTTTTTTTATTTTCACTATTAAATTTATTAAATATTGATCATACACAAACAACGCCCTAGCTAAGTCAAATTCTCTTTCATATTTCGAACAACTTTCACAAACTTTTTGATAAGATGAGTTAAGTATCTTTCCGCATTTATTACAGAATGGATAATCTATAAAAGTTAGTTTTGAAAAACATTTTAGACAGAATATAGAATTTTCTAAAATTTCGCAACCACAAATGATACATCTGTATGGAAATATCCAATTTAAGATTTCTTTTAGTGTCATTTTTTAATTTAACTACTCTCCTTTTAATTTTATTGTAATATAATTTTAGTAAAGGAATGGTAAATTGGATAATCTGGCAATGGATTTTTTGAAATTCTTGATAACTTTTTCTCTTCTTTTCTCTGCTTGTGACAGATTGGTTGAAAACAAATATACTTCAGTTGATATAAAAGATGATTCTGTGAAAAAATTTATGACTCCTATTGAAGATGAAGAAGAATCTATTTCTAAAAATGCTATACAAAAACCAACTGTTTTTATTCCAGAAGAGTTGAAACAAGAAGTATCTGTATCTTTGAACGAATCATTGTCCATTAAATCCGTACTTTACGAAACTGCTAAAAAACTTAATGTAAATTTTCAAATGTCATCTGATATAAATTCCAAGATAATTTTTCAAGCAAAACATCGGCCTTTTATAGAAATATTAGATGCAGTTTGTGATATTGCGAATCTGAGATATACTATCTCTAATGGAGTTATTAGTGTTGTGAAAGATACTCCATTTTCATACACCTATGATTTGCAATTTTTAAACTTATCTAGAGATAGTGAGAACAAAATTTCTATAGCAACTGAAGTTACTTCTATTTCTGGAGATAATTCAGATAAATCCCAAAATCCATCAGATAGCAATGTTATTGTAAAAGCAAAAAGTGATTTTTGGTCAGAGTTGGATGAAGCTTTAAAAATAATATTAAGATCTAATGAAAAAGATAACATGAAATATTCAATAAACAAGCAATCTGGAATTATAACCGTTTTTGCCAATTCAAAAACTCAAAAAGAAGTTCGTGATTATATTGAAAAAGTTAGAATTTCTACTATGAGTCAGGTTCTAATAGAAGCAAAAATTATAGAAGTTTCTCTAAAGAATGAATATAGAAGAGGAATTAACTGGGGAATGCTGAGTGGAAGATTTAAATTGGAAAGTTCCTTTGGATCGGATTCATCAAGTGTCTTAAATAACGTTGGTTCTCACGGAACTCCTGTTAGTTTTTCATATTCCAAAAATAATATGAACACTATCTTAAATGCTTTAGAAGAATTTGGTTCAACAAGAACGATATCTAATCCAAGAATAACTGCAATGAATAACCAAGCCGCAGTTTTGAAAGTTGCACAGAATTATGTCTACTTTAAATTGAATTATGACAAAACTTATGCTTCTTCCAATACAGATAGAACTGATATTTCTGTATCAACTGATATAAAAACTGTTCCTATAGGGTTGGTTATGTTCGTTCAGCCTTCAATTGATGTGACAAATAATACAGTTACTTTATTTTTGCGTCCAACTATAACGAAACTGTTCGATAAGGTAAATGATCCTGCGGTAGATATAGCCATGAGAGCAGCCTCTTCTGACAAAACTCAATATGAACAATCAAAAGTACCAGTTACTGAAGTTCGCGAAGTTGCATCTGTTTTAAAATTAAATGATGGGGAAATAGCTGTTTTAGGAGGTTTTATGGAATCCCGTTCTTTGAAAAACAAATCAGGCTTACCGGGAATAAGAGACGTTCCAGGAGTTGGAGAACTAATGTCTTCTTATGGAATGGGTGATGACGTTGTTGAATTGGTTATTTTAATAAAAGTACGTTTGTTAAACAAAAATACAAATCAAAAAGCAGCTGATATTAGATTACAGCGTTTTGTTCCTGATCCAAGACCATTTTAATATTTATTGAGAAACTGTGTTAAATGTACATTGAAACATTGCGTGCATAAGGAGTATGCCATGTTCTTGAGAAAATTTGACCAAAAAGCGCTTTGCATTATCTGAAAGTATTTTTTCAGTAATCACAATTTGTCTCGGGAATTTCCCTTCTTTATTCAAATTTCTCATAATTATACTTATATCCCTTAATTCTCCTAAAATTGGAATTCCTTTTATTACTCTGCCGATTTCCATTTGATCAATAAGCAATATACCAACAGGATTGAAATTAAATGTAACATCTTCATTAGACACTATTTCCCTAAAGAATGCTTCTGCAGAATCTATATTTCCAATTAAAAGAACATCTGGAACTTCAGAAGAAGTCTCTGATCTTTTTAGGATAGAATCAAACCTTTTTTGTTTTTTGACTTTTTGATTGTATAAAATTCTGCTTAGAAATCTTGGTATCATCAGCATAAAACTCAATACAAAAGCATTTATAACAAGAACTGAGTATGGCAAGAAGTCTTCTTGATTCATCAACATCATTAAAGGGAAAAATAAAGCATTTGCCAGAATAACCGAAATGAAAATAGGGACCATATCTTCAACTGAGGTATAACGCCAGAATGTCTGATAAGTCTGAATCCAAGAAAATACACTAGCAGAAACAAGTCCAAAAACAAGCATATTTTTTAAAATATATATCGGAGAATAATCCAAAAAATCCATACCTATTCTTAAATGAATAGAAATAAACAAAGATAGAAAAGCAACAAAACTGTCAAAAATCAAAATGAAATATGGAGAATAACCTCGTGTAGATTGTTGATTGTGATAATTACTTCTTTTACGTCGTGAATCTGAAGTTGAAAATAATAACCTCACTATGCTTTTTGTGTTTGGATAAGCTTTATCAAGAAATTTCCCGAATTTCGCAAAGGTTGTTTCTATACTCATTAATTCTCTCCTAATTAACTATCCAAAAAGCTTCTTAATTTCCTGGATCTACTTGGATGTTTTAGTTTCCTTAAAGCTTTTGCTTCTATTTGGCGTATTCTCTCTCGTGTAACAGAAAATTGTTGTCCCACTTCTTCCAATGTGTGATCTGTTGGTAGGCCAATTCCAAACCTCATTCGAAGAACTTTTTCTTCCCTTCCTGTTAATGTTGACAAAATTCTTGTAGTTGCTGATTTCAAGTTTGACTGTATTGCTGCATCAACAGGCATAAGAACGTTCTTATCTTCTATAAAATCACTCAAATGACTTTCATCTTCGTCACCTATCGGAGTTTCGAGACTAATAGGATCTTTTGCAATTTTCATTACTTTCCTAACTTTTTCAATTGGCATAGATAATCTTGTTGCAAGCTCTTCATGTGTTGGTTCTCTTCCAAGCTCACTCATAAGTTGCTTTGACATTCTGACAAGTTTATTTATCGTTTCAATCATATGAACAGGAATTCTTATGGTCCTGGCTTGATCTGCAATTGATCTCGTGATAGCTTGTCTAATCCACCATGTTGCATATGTGGAAAACTTATATCCACGTCTATATTCAAATTTATCAACAGCTTTCATCAAACCTATATTTCCCTCTTGAATTAAATCCAAAAATTGCAACCCTCGGTTTGTATAACGTTTTGCTATTGATATAACCAATCTTAGGTTTGCTTCTATCATCTCTTTTTTCGCTCTTGCTTCAGTTCGTTCCGATTTTTGAATTAATTGAAGTATGTTTCTTAAAAACGAAAATGGAACCATTGAAACAGATTCTGCATTTTGTGAAATTTGAACTAAATTCTTTAAATAAGGAAGATTTGAAGTATAGAAATCTTTCCATGCAGAATTTTTTTTCGACACTAAAGATTCCAACCAATTTGAATCAAAATTTTTGTCAAGGAAATTGGAAATGAAATCTTCCCGCTTAATTCCTAGTTTCGTTGCTTCAGTTATAAGTTTTCGTTCTATATCAGAAATTCCAGAAATTAGAGAAATATGCTGATCTTTTATTATATTTATTCTTTTTGAATTCAAATTGATATCAAAGAAATTTTCTATAATTTCCTTTTCTAAAGATTGATATACTTTATTTTTTTGTATTTTTGTTTGATTAAAATTCAATGACTTTTGCATTTCAAAAATTTTATTAAATAGCTCTAAATGTTTATCAAACAGAGTAATAAGTTTATTTTTCGATTCTTCGTCATTTGTAATAACTGGTTGAGGATTCTCTTCTTCTGAATATTCTTCATTTTCTTCTGGTTCATGATAACTTAATTCTTCTTCCAGATTTCCCGAGTCTGTATTTATGATATCTCTCAAAAGAATAATATCATCTTTCAGACGATCACGAAGATTTGTGATTGCATCTGCAGTTATCTGAGTTATGCAAAGTGCACCAAAAAGCGAGTACCTCGATTCTTCTATTTTCTTTGCAATAACAACTTCGCCTTCTCTTGAAAGTAATGTGACATTTCCCATTTCTTTTAAATACAACTTAACGGGATCATCGCCTTTTCCTTCATCAATAATCTCTGCTTCCTCTTCTTTATTTTCAAGAGGAGTATCATTGGATTGTGATTCATTATCTAGCATTAGAGATTCCGCTTCTTCTATATTTATTATTTTTACATCATTTTCATTGAAATATGCCATAATAGAAGAAAGCTTATCAGAATCATATTCAGAACTAGGCAATATATCGTTTAATTCTTCATATGTTAAATAACCTCTAACTTTATATAACTTCATCAAAGATGAAACATTAGGGTCATTGGCAATCAGTTGTTCGTCTATTATATTTTCTGTTTCTTTTTTCATGATTATCAAATTGCTTTCAAAATAATTATTTCTTTTTTGAGATAGAATCTAATTTTAATGCTTTCAATCTATCCCAATTTGAAGTGGACATATCGCCTTCACATTCGGTTTTTGCTATTTTTAATTCTTTTTTATACAAGGTTTTATAAACTCCTATCTCGAATATATTTTTCCAAAGATCTAAAGCTGTTTTTTCGTCTAATTTAGAATATGTATAAGAACGCTCTGCTGTATCTTTAACTATATCAATAACTCCTCTGAATTTCTCAGTTTCAAAATCGATATTATCATAATTTTCAACGATATAATTTCGCAAATTTTCGAATTTCTCATTTATGAACTCAACAGATGCCAATTCTTCAATAACACTCGAAACTATAGACGGATACATTATTAGGATATACAATAAGGAAACTTCTCGCAATAAAATTTTTTCTTTTTTATCAACAGTTTGCGGAGAAGAATTTAATGTATTTTGATTTGTTTTATTT
The DNA here is from genome assembly GCA_910588255.1 of uncultured Alphaproteobacteria bacterium. Lineage (GTDB taxonomy): Bacteria > Pseudomonadota > Alphaproteobacteria > RUG11792 > RUG11792 > MGBC162888. The sequence goes on along the minus strand of CAJUOM010000022.1, from coordinate 3,094 downwards.
TTTAATAAACGTTGAATTCTATTCGATATTTCATTTTTATAAAGGGATTTTATATCTGTATTTTGAATTTCATTTATATGAGAATAAATTTGTTTTTTCCATTCTGCTATTTTTTCTGGCGTTCTCTTATTCAATGAATCGAGTTCTCTCAGGAAATAGTTCCAAAGGAAATCAATAAGATATTCAGATGAATTTAATAAATTTCTCATTTCTGATTGGTTGTGTTTTTTCAAAAAAGAATCTGGATCATCGTCATCGGGTAGTATGCAAAATCTCAGTGTTTTTCCAGGTTCCAAATAAGCCATAGATAACAATGCTACTCTGACCATGGCTTTGTATCCTGCTTTATCTCCGTCTAGACACATTATTGGTTCATTGGAATATCTCCAGATTTTAGCTAAATGTTCTGGGGATAATGCTGTTCCCATTGATGCTATAGAAGTATTGAACCCGTATTTATGCATTTTTACAACATCCATATATCCTTCTACGATAATAAAAGGGTTATCTTTTCTTACATTCTTCAATGCAATATTATAGCCATATAATACTTCTCTTTTTTGAAACAACTCAGATTCCGATGAATTCAGATATTTTGGAGTTGCATCTTTTTTTATACCTCTTCCGCCGAATGCTATTGGCCATCCTTTTTTATTAAATACAGGAAACATAAGTCTGTCTCTGAATTTAGCAACTAGTCTATTTTCTTTCTGAGTGAACAAATCGGAGACGATTATGTCTTTAATACTAAATGTTTTTCTCAAAAAACTTAATAAAATTTCACTATCAAATGGAGCATATCCTATTGAAAACTTTTCGATTAATTCATCATCAATTTCTCTTGCTTTGCAGTATTGCAAAGCAGCAGGATATCCCCTTAATTTCTCTTTAAAAAATTCCAAAGTCTTTTGTAAAATTTTTATTTTTTCTTCTGATACATAATTTTGAGAACTTTTTTCTGGCAATTTAACACCAGCCGCTTCTGCAAGTTTTTCCACAGCTTGAATAAATTGTAATCCCTGTTTTTTCATTAAGTATTCGAATATATCTCCGGAAACTCCGCATCCAAAACAATAATAAGTTCCTTTGTTATCATTAACAAAAAATGATCCTGTTTTCTCTGCATGGAACGGGCAGTTGCCAACAAATTCGTTTCCTTTTTTCTGCAAATCAACATCTTTAGAAACTATTTGAGAGAGAGGTATTTTTTCTTTTATTCTTGTGATAGCGATGTTGAATTCAGAATTTGCCAATTTTTTAATTGCTAGTTTTACCACTCTTTCCATATAAATTTTCCATCATAAAAGTATTAAATTCAAGAGTAAAAATATGATATAATGAGTATTATGAATAATGAATACGTCTTTGCTCATCTTACTATAATAATTTTGGTTGCTGCAATTTCAGGAACTTTGCTTGCCAGATTGAATCAACCAATAATGGTAGGTTATATCCTTGCTGGAATTATGTTTGGTCCAAGTGGATTTAGCTTCATTTCCTCTCAGGATCAAATTCAATTCTATTCCGAACTAGGGATATTACTATTGTTGTTTGTTATTGGTATGGAATTGAATATTCGTTCATTTATCCGGATGTGGAAAATTCCGACTTTATTTACTGTTATTCAAGTTGTCGTTAATGCTTTGATTGCTATATTATTATCCACACTTTTCAACTTGCCTCTATATGTTTCTTTATTATTCGCGTTCATAGTTTCACTTTCATCAACTGCGGCTATCGTTAAGGTTTTGGAATATCTTGGAGAATTAAAAACTGATATAGGACATATTTCAATTGGCATACTCGTTGCTCAAGATATAGCGATTGTTCCAATGATGTTGATAATAAAAGAATGTGGTTCTTTTGATTCTTCTGTAATAGTCGATTTGTTAGTTGCAATCGGGCTTGTTGTTTTACTCATAAAATATCTCGGAAAAAAGGAAAAAATAATAATTCCTGCCAAACACCTTCTTCCAAATCCTGACCTAACTCCTGTAGTCACATTAGCACTATGTTTTGCTTCAGCCTCAATTGTAGTTTTATTTGGAATTTCAGAAGCTTATGGAGCATTTTTAGCAGGGTTATTTATTGGCAACACACAAGAACGACAGAATATTTTAAATAGTGTGAAACCAATACAAAACGTCCTCTTAATGACTTTTTTCCTATCTGTTGGCCTCATGTTCGACTTAAACTTCTTAGCAGAAAATTGGCCTGTGGTTTTTCTTGTATTAATAGGAATTACTGCCTGGAAAATACTCTTTAACTCTTTAGTTTTAAGTTTCTTTTCGATAGAATTAGCTAAAGCGACATCTATTGGCATTATATTAGCACAACTTGGTGAGTTTTCGCTCATACTGGCAAATGTCGCTACACAATCTCAAATAATCGGAGAATTTGGCCAGAAATTGATAATTTGTGTAACAGCCCTTTCCCTATCTATAAGTCCTGTGTTTATCGCACTTTCTAACAGGACAAAAGATTTGTCATTTGTTGGAGATAATTCATTTTCATCGATTTTTAAAGTCTTATTTTCTAAAAGTTTTTCCAAAAACGTGAAGACCTTGTCTCTGGAATATAAACGAATGAAGTCAGAAGATTAAAACCAGTTGAGCCTCGCACCAAAGCGAGACTCAAGTTAGGATATAAGTTTAACCCCAAGTATAGCTTGTTTTATTTTTGGCGTTGAGTTCATCGAGAGTATACCAAGTTTCTTCGAATGTGTGAGTTCTTGCCCAATCATTGATCTGTCGGGTAAATTCTTCCATTTTATCATAAACATTACGTTCATTGCTCCAAGACCCGGATTCTCGTGTCCCATATTCCGTTATGTCATAACCGCCATCTCCCCAGGTATAGTATTGTATTACACCAGAGCCATTTGGTGCACCTAATATAGTAATATGATTAAAAGCACTACCATTTGTCTTTATAAGCGCAAGAGTACAGGTCCCTTTTTCATGTTCAATTCCTGTCGTTAATTCAAATATTCTCCAAGTGGAGTTATCTTCGGTGATATCAGAAATGGCAATACTCCCGGGTTGAAAGATCATAAACTGAGCACGTCTGACCCAACAATCATTTACATCATCGT
>CAJUOM010000021.1 GCA_910588255.1 uncultured Alphaproteobacteria bacterium | reverse complement strand
ATAGCAAATATGGAGAAATAGTTGATGCTGGAGAAATGGGAGATCATTTACAATTTCCATAAAACAGAAGATGGAGGATTGGAGATAAAGACATATATCTATAAATCTATAACTAAAGATTCATTATCTTCCCTTATATCTAGAGAAGCGGATGGAAAGACATACTACACAGTTCCTTTGAAATATGATCAATCTGTTGAGATATATGAAGATCCAGATAATGCAGGTCAATATAAAACAGATAATGGTGATTATAGTGTAAGCAGTTGGAATAATTGGGTAAATATAAATGTAAGTAGTAATGGAGAGATCACCCTAAAGACTCTCACTCCTGATGAAGTCTCTTCTCCTTACAGAAAAGAACTCCTCTATGCCCATGACGATGTCTTCTCCTATACCTACGATGATGAGAGCGATTGTTGGATTCGTTATCGTCAAGTGGAATTTATTTCTCCAGAACAATTTGCCGCTACATTTGATACATCTCCTGAAAAAGCAAATGGTGAGACGGATATAAACAATATTCTGTTTTATGCAATGTCCACAGATCAAACGAGAATGATTGCTTTACATACGGATACTTCAAAAGGAGCCAGGCATGTGTTAAAAAGAAGTGATAGTTCTGCAAATTGGAATAGTATATCTCAAGGAACTTTCTCTCCAACTTCAATTAGAAGCATACTAGAAGGAAATTACAAATCGGGATGGTATTTTGACGGGTCTCAAATTAATGCTGGTGTACCCAGCTCCGATCGTAACTTCTATGTTGATTTTATTGCTAAAAACTTCTCTTTATATACGTATGACCAGGTGAAAAATCAATTGTCAAGTTTTAGCTAAATCTTGAATTTATCAGTGTGATCTCTTGAGGTTGCACTGATAATTTATTAAGAGTCTCTACTTTGTAGTAATATTTACAGACATAATATGCAATTAAACCTATGAAAATCTCGTTGATTTTAGTAAAATAATGGCAGATTTGTTTTTATAATAAAAAGGTTTGTTATGTCATCTTTAATAGACATGGCTATCGTAGCTTGTGGTATATTAGCCATATTGTTTGCGATAACAAAAATAAGTTCTGTCTTCAAACAGCCTTGCGGAAATGACAGGATGATTGAAGTTGCAAAAGCTATTCAAGTTGGGGCAAAAGCTTATCTCAATAGGCAATACTCAACTATTGCTTTTGTTGGAATTATCGTTGCGATACTCCTTGGGATATTTCTTTCTGTTTATGTCGCTATCGGTTTTGTTTTAGGAGCGGTTCTTTCAGGAATAGCCGGATATATCGGAATGAACATATCTGTTAGAGCAAATGTAAGAACAGCAGAAGCTGCAAGAACATCTTTATCAAAAGCTTTGCGAGTTGCCTTTGATTCAGGATCAATAACAGGGATGCTTGTTGTTGGAGCTGGACTTCTTGGAGTTTCTGTTTACTATTGCGTATTATGTTCTTTAGAATTGGATATTCGTTTAATAACAGAGTCTTTAGTTGCACTCAGTTTTGGAGCTTCGCTTATTTCTATTTTTGCAAGATTAGGGGGCGGAATTTTCACCAAAGGAGCTGATGTTGGAGCTGATTTAGTTGGAAAAATTGAGTCAAATATTCCTGAAGATGACCCAAGAAACCCTGCTGTCATAGCTGATAATGTTGGAGATAATGTTGGAGATTGCGCAGGTATGGCTGCTGATTTATTTGAAACTTATGCCGTAACTATTGTGGCCTCAATGGTTTTAGCCAGTATTCATTTTACAGATGAATTTAAATCAATAATGATGCTTTTCCCTCTTGCAATCAGTGCTGTTTGCATTATTGGTTCAATAATAGGAACATATTTTGTAAAACTAGATGCTTCTAACAACATTATGAAAGCCTTATATAAAGGTTTAATAGCTTCTGGAATTTTCTCATTAATATTTGTTTATATAGTTACAAATAATATGTTTGATTCACTCACAACAGAAATAACTTTTGCTGGTGGCGTTTTCACTCCTATGAATTTGTTACAATGTTGTTTAGTTGGAGTTGCCGTAACAGGTTTGTTAGTTTGGGTAACTGAATTTTATACTTCCGTTTCTTACAGACCTGTTCAAAGTGTTGCAAAAGCTTCAGAAACTGGTCATGCAACGAATATAATTCAAGGACTTGCCGTTTCAATGGAAGCAACTGCATTGCCAACGATCGTAATTTGCGGAGGAATTATTTGCGCATATGTTTCTGCAGGACTTTTTGGAATAGCAACAGCCGCAACAACAATGCTTGCATTTGCTGGTATTATAGTTGCTCTTGATGCTTATGGACCTGTGACAGACAATGCAGGAGGAATTGCTGAAATGTCTGAATTGCCAAGTGAAGTTCGAAATATAACTGATGCCCTGGATGCCGTTGGAAACACAACAAAAGCTGTTACAAAAGGCTATGCGATAGGATCAGCTGGACTTGCTGCTTTAGTTTTATTTGCAACATATGTCGAAGATTTAGTTCATTATTTCCCGAATTTAAACATTGAGTTCAATTTGCAAAACCCATATGTTTTAGTCGGATTATTAATTGGAGCTATGTTACCATATCTTTTTGGTTCATTTGGAATGAAAGCTGTCGGAAAAGCAGGAGGGGCTGTTGTTCGCGAAGTTCGTCGTCAATTTAAAGAAATCAAGGGAATTATGACTGGAGAAGCAAAACCGGACTATAAAGCCGCTGTTGACTTATTGACTAGATCAGCAATAAAAGAAATGATTCTTCCTTCTCTTTTGCCTTTGATTGCTCCTGTATTGGTCTACTTTATAATAAATGCGATCACAGATCAGAATGCTGCTTTTTCAGCATTAGGGGCAACATTGATAGGAACAATAGTTTCAGGACTATTTGTTGCTCTTTCTATGACCTCAGGTGGAGGGGCATGGGATAATGCTAAAAAGTATATTGAAGATGGTCATTTTGGAGGAAAAGGTTCAGAAGCCCATAAAGCTTCAGTAACTGGAGATACTGTTGGAGATCCTTATAAGGATACAGCCGGACCAGCTATCAATCCAATGATTAAAATCATCAATATTGTCGCTTTATTGCTTCTTGCAATCTTAGCAGCTTAAACAAAAGCCCTTCTTTTAAGAAGGGCTTTATTCCTAACTTATTGTAAGCTATTTCCTAAATATTCAATATATGCTTCTAATTGCTGTGGGGTTGCTTCTGTTGCATTTAAACCTTTATTAAAGGCATCGATTAGCTCTTCTGTTGTTCTCGAATCTTTAACATCATAAAGAGAAATAACTGCTGTATCAAAAAAGAAATCTCCTGTGTTTATTTTTTGTAAAGATGCGGTTGCTAAAGGAGAGAACATATTGTAAAGATATTCTAATGACACAGAAATTTCATACTCACCAAAAAACTCTAATACTGTTAATGCAAACTCTTCAGAAATACTCTGGTTGAAAATTGAAACTCCATTAAAAATTATTTTAGATAGTATAGCATCAACAAAGACTCCAGCAACATATTCTGAAACTAATGAACTATTTGGATAGTGGTTATTATAATAATTAAAACTGTCAAATCTCGCTAAAAGCCTAATATAATTAAATCCTGTTTCTTTTCGGTTTGATAAAAATAGGACCGGATTATCCATTTTATTATCAGGTATACACAGATTTAATTCTTCCCCTGACATATTTAATCTAAATATAGATTGAGGAACTAAATTTACTCTTTGGTTAGTATTAGATTCATTTAAATAATAATTAAACGCATCTCTAACAAACACAGATGTATAAGCAGGGAAAGCTTGCCGTACTGTATAATTCATTATTGGAGAATTACCGAAATAAGTCATTAACATATTATCTAATTGAGCGTTTATATTGCGCTTTATAGGAGTATTGGGATATCTTTGATTAGTAAATTCTGTTATCATATATTTCAGATCTGTTAATATTGTAGATTCATTGCCATTGTCGAGTGGTATATCAGGATTTAGAAATATATTTACAGCATTTGCCAAATGTTCCTTAAATTTAGGAGTAATATTCCTTTGAAAAGATTGAGCAGCATTTGATAATACCCCCTGTATTGGATCAATTCTAGCAAAAAATTGATATTGGGAAAATTGTGTAGCCTCAGCCGTGGAACTGAAAGAAATTATTATTGCGGCTGCAATAGCTATGAAAGATTTTTTTATAGACATAAATACAATCAAAAATGTTAAAAGTTAATTCTTTTTAATTATACAATATCTATATTTAGTAAGCAACAGAAATATAATAATAAGGAATATCTTAATAATTTATATGATTGCAACGAGAATATGTATACAATTTATTATCTATCTGATATATTTCTGTTTGGTAAATTTACTGTTTTTGTCCAATATTTTATGCAATCTGTAATACTTTCCTTGAATATTTCAAAATCAAAAGATTTACAAATATATCCAGATGCTCCTAATCTATATGACTTATTCATAAGTTCTTGACTTACATTATTTGTTAAAACTATAACTGGTATATCTTGAAGTTCCTTATCTCTTTTTATTTCTTTTAGCACACTTAGACCATCTCTTTTAGGAAGAAAAATATCAAGAAATATTATATTAGCCATAGGAAAATCATTGCATAAAGTTTTATACTTAAGAACATCAAGAGCTTGCATTCCGTCATGAACGCATAATATATTTAAATTATTAAAATCCATCAAAGTATGTCTGATTATAGCTTCATCTCCGGGATTATCTTCAACTATCAATAAATTAATCTCTGATGATTTTAATAGTTTACTCTTACTTCGAATGGAATTTTTATTGCTATATTCTGGTAATCCTTCAAAAAATCTTTCAATATTGATTTCGTATAATACAGCAAATTTATATAACGTTGAAGCTGAAATTTTAGTGATAGCTTGTTCATATTTTTGAATTTGCTGATAAGAAATGCCTATTTTTAATGACACATCCAACAAAGTCATGTGTCGTTTTTTCCTTACTTTTCTGAGTTGATGACCAATATATTTATCTACTTTTGAAAGACTAGCTGTTTTCATGATATTTATCTCTCCATAAAGGTAATGTTATATTATAGGAAAAGGTCTTATTTCCCCTGTTTAATTCTAGTTTTCCGCCGTATTTTTTAACTATATTTTTACAAATTATTAAACCTATTGACTTCTCGAACTTTTTTCTTCCTCGTAATATCGATTCTATATTTGTAATATCATTATCGTTTAAGACAGAGTTATCATAAAATGATATGATGATAAAGTCAGAATGAATAGATTTTACTTTAATTGTAATAATTATTTTTTTATTACTTGAATACTTTATAGAATTTTCTATCAGATTTTTAAATAAGCTAATCAAATCTGAATAATCCACTCCTAGTTTTGGAATGTTATTATCAAATAATATTTCTACATTATATTTTTCAAATTGAGTTTTGTCTAATGATATAATATTAGATATTATATTTTTAAAGTCTACATCTTGTTTTTCTGTTTTTTCATTAAGTAGCCCTTTTGAAAAATCATTTAATATTTTCACCGAATCTATTGCAAAACTAATATACGCCTTGATTTGTTCTATATTTCCTGATAGAATGGATTTTTCAATTAAAGTTAAAAAATTGGAGATATTTTTCAAAGGTTCTCGAATGTCATGTTCAAATTTCTGAATCTTATATTTATATTCTGGATAATTTCTTTTTATTACAAGTAGTATGTCCTCATTATTAGCATTTTTTCCTAATTTTTCAATATATAATTGATTATTGATAGTTAATATATTAGTTTTAGAGTATTTTAAAAGATCTTTTTCGGAAAAACTTAATTCTTCCGATTTATATATAATCTTATTGCCAACCAGAACTGCAACAATAGATTTCTCTTTTTCCACAACTAAACCCCTCCATTTCTTATTTTTATTCAATTAACTTTTAATGAGTTTCATTGAAAAATATCAAAATAGTTGAAAAAATATGCTTATTTCTAATTATGGTTGATTTTTATCTTGATTGCAATCGAAATTATAAAAATATAAAAATATTTTTTGCACGATAGCACATTATATAATATATTTAAATATGGATTGGAACAACAAAATTTCAATTATGCAGATATTTCATAAAAAATTTTATTTAAAAATTAATAGAAAATTAACCTTTTGGAGTTACAATTTTAGTATGAATTCTGAAATAATTGTATTATCTAATGACGGTTTTAAGACATTATATTAGTGGAACAGATGGAACAACTCCAGGAATAGGAGGATGCCCTTTTGATATGGATAGACTTCAAAAAGGATTATGTTGAAGGATCAATTACTCCAACTAAGATAATAAATTTTGGAGGAACAGAAAGCGGATTAACCACAGATGTAAAAATGGATGTGACAGCTTTGGGAGATTGTAATGGGGAACAGATTCTAGATGTTCTTGCTTGTTCAGGATTTTATGAAACCTCAACGTTAAACTTTCGCCTTCCAAATTTACATAAACCAGGAGCAGCACGAGCTTCAGATGTTTGGGTTGTTATTCCTGACAATGTTGTTGTTCCCAAATTAGTACAAAAGTTACATCAAGGAGCCATTGATAAAATAAAAATATCATCATTAGCATATATAGATGCTGGCGGACCAAAAGATCAACCTAGAATAGTTCAAACAGTTGAATATTCAACTTGTTTTATGAAATATGTTGATCCTATGAGTTATGGTTTTTTGACGGTTTTTTCTTTTTCATTTGTAAAAGTAAAAATGACCCAAGTAGATATAAAGCAAATCAGCGAAGGTGGAAAAAATGTCGATGCAGGCACTTATGTATATGAGTTTGATTATAATGCTTCGTCAGGAGCAAAAGGGGCTTAATCTCTGAGTAATTCGTTAATGCTGGACTTTGATTTTGTTTTTGCATCAACTTGCTTTACTATAACCGCGCAAGAAATATTAACTCCATTGCTTGGATAACTTCCGGATACAACAACTGATCCTGATGGAATTAATCCATAAGTTATATCTCCTGTTTTTCGATTTATTATTTTTGTTGATGCAGATATTGTAACGCCTGATGCAATGACAGCACATTCTTGAACTATTACTCCTTCTAAAATTGAACTATGTACACCAATAAAACAGTTATCTTCAATGATTACAGGATTTACAACTAATGGTTCTAGAACACCACCAATGCAAGATAGCGCAGCAATATGACAGTTTTTTCCAATTTGAGCACAAGAACCTATCGCAGCATTGATATCAATCATTGTTTTTTCGCCAATATAAGCTCCTATATTTATATAACTTGGCATGATAACAGCATCGTTTCCGATATAAACACCTTCCCTTATTAATGACATTGGAACTTTTCTATAACGCGCTGAATCATAATCATATTCCAAAAGGCCTAATTTATCATAAGAATTAAATTCTTGCTTCTTCGGGCTTTTTAGTTTAAATGCTAATAATATTGCTTTTTTTATCCAGGTATTTACAATCCAATCATTATTTTTCTTTTCACAAACTCGTATTGAGCCACCATTTAATAACTCAATAACTTTATCAATATCAGAAATTGCAGCTCGTTTATTTATTTTATCTGGATTTTCAAAATAAGTTTCTATTCTTGTTTTCAATTGTTCTGTCATATTTTCTCTCGTTTATTTTATATTTAGGTAAATACACAAATCTAAATTTGAAAAATCCGTTTCTTGGATTATCTTTTTGAACTTTAAAGAATCTGGATTATTTTCTTTCATGGCTATTGATAATATCGGAGAAAGTAGATATGTTCCATCCGCAGATTGTTTTGCGAAATTTCGCATTTTTTCAATTGCATTATTAAAATTTTCATCAGGTTTTTCTATGATCAATTCAAAAACCCGAAGAGCAATGCTAATCTCTTTTCCAAGTTGAGGAATAAATTCAGGAATTTTACTTAATATTAAATCTATAACCTCTGGCTCTTTATATAAGGCATATAACAATTTTGAACAACATTTTAAATATTTAGAAATTTCATTAAAATTTGTAATATCTCGATTAGCTTTTAAGGATATCTTTTTATCGTCAGAATTTATGTTTCTTTGAAGTTCCGTTGTTTTTTCAGATAATAATTTGTAGAATCCATTTGCTTTATCCAAAAAACTTATATCCATTCCATGAATAATACCTAGCAAAACTTTTGCGTATTCTTTTGTTTTGTTATAAGCTGTTTGTTTTTCTGCTTTGTTAGATTCCTTTTGGCTCAATTTCAATTGGCTGATATAACTATTTGTAACGGTTTCTAAATTTGCAAAGCAGATGTTGAAAAAAAATGAAGTTATCGTTAAATAAATTATTTTTCTCATCTTGTCACCTTTGGAATATATAACGCTACTCTTGAATTATCAATTGGAAATCTTTTTAAGTTATTAATTTGCGATTGAAAGTTTTCCGCATTAGCTGTGTCATAATTATTGTATAAATAACTCGTAAGTCTGGATAATTTATATATAAGACAATGTTCTCCAAGTAAATCTGTATAAATCAAAACTTTCATTATTCTTAATATTGCATCATTTGTTGCCAAAATTATTGTATTTTTATCTTGTTTTTCCGAAAATACACCATGTCCGAAATCTTCAGGTTTTGCTGAAATAAATTTAAAAAATATGTCTAATTCCTTTATTATAGAAACCATTTCTAATGGAGATTTTCTTATTATTGCCGTAACTGTATCTTTTGTGATATATTTATAAAGCAATGCACAAGCTGTAGTAAATCTTATTATTTTTTCATCTGACTTGTTACTTCCCTCCAATGATGGGAAATTCTTATTATCTGAATATCTTATAATGATATCCTCGGATTTTAATTTATCAACTATCGCCTTTTTTTTCATATCTTCTATTATTGACCAAGCAGAATTTGATAAATAACTTATATCTGTTTCAGAAAGCTGTTTTTTAGAAAGTTCTTTGGCTTTTATTGAAAATTCCGATAATTTCAAATTAAATAACTCGGTATTTTGACATAAAGACGGATTTGTAAAAATAAAACTCAGGAAAAAATATAAGAGAAACTTTTTCATTCAAATAAAGTTAACAAAAATCCAGCTCATATAAAGATTGTGCCACAAAATAAAGCATCGTGTAAACTTTTATTTAAAATTTTATAATTTTTTTATCAATTCTTTGCAAACGGTTGAAAAAATAACAGCAATTGGAACTGATATAAATATGCCCACTGTTCCCAAAATAGAAACTGCAGAACAAATGGAAAATAGTAACCAAACTGGTTGTATACCTGTCTTTTTTCCGATATATCTTGGAGTTATAAAATTCGAGTCAATAAAAGGAATAATTAAATAAATACAAATAGTTATCATATATTGATAAAAATACGAAAAACTATCTATAGATATGGCTAAGGTTGTTAATAAACCTATAAACGGACCAAAAAATGGTGCTATGGATAAAATTCCGGACAATATTCCGCAGACAAAATATTTGTTTACACCTATCAAAAACAAACTCAAGATATATAAACAAGATAAAATACCACAGACTATTAGTTGTCCTTTTGCATATAATCCCAGTTTTATATTTATTTCCCTAACTATATTTATTCCATATTCTGAGAAGATTTTTTTTAAAAATCCAGAAAAAAATTTATCTATTTTTTCCCAATCCTTCAGCAAATAAAAGGTTATAATTGGTGTCATGAATAGAAACATAATAATATAAACTAAAGTCAATCCTGTATTAACGAAGTTGGTTATATAATTTGGTAAATCAGAGGTTAATTCCATAATCGCATTTTTCAAAATAGCCCCTATATCAAACATAACATCTAAGCTAAATTTCTGGAGTATATTTCTGAAAAACTCATTAATAACATTCGGAAAATTTTGCAATAAATGAGGCAAATTCGTAGTCAAGGTAACTAATGCGTTTTTAAATATAGGAAGAAGAAATATTGCAAATAAAGAAACAAAAGTTAGAAAAAGCAACACAATAATTCCAGCAGAAAGTGAAGAAGATGAGCCTAATTTTTTCGAAAGTTTTTGAGCAGGAACGTGAAATGCATATGCTAAAATCAAAGCGACAATAAATGGAATAACCCATTGTCCCATGAAATATAACAATATTCCTATCAAAGAGAATAAGATCGTATTATTAATAAATTTTGTTTTTAATTGCGTCTTGCTATTGATTTGCATAAAGCTTTTTCAAAAACGTTATCTTAAAAATTATACCACTTTACTTTCATAAATAACCATATTAAATTCTACTGATCATTTTGAATTTATATTGCAATATTTCCTTAGCTTTTTCTGCCTCGTATTTATTTTTATAAACAGCAAAGCAAGTTGATCCAGATCCTGAAACTCCACTAAACACAGGTTCCGTTTCTCTTAAATCATTTAAAATTGTAGATAATTTCGAAATAAGCTTTATTGAAACAGGTTGTAGTGAATTATGAAAATTCTTCAAAACATCAAAATTAATACTTCCTAAACCTATGATTTTTTGAAAGGGGCCTTGAAAATTATTAAAAACAGATTTGGTTGAAAGGAAATCACCATCATTAACGATTAAAGTATAGCAGTTTTCAAGATTTAAATCAAGACCTAAGATATCCCCATCTATGCCTGTGCCGTTTAAATATACGAATCTATGATTATAAATATATTTGTGAAGAAAAACCATATTATCCACGCCTAATTCTTTGAAAATATGAACATATTTTATTTTTTCTTCTGTTGAAAAATTCCAAATATCAAACACTGTATTAATAAAACAAGCAGAATCACTTGATCCTCCACCGATCCCAGCAGCCATAGGGAGATTTTTTTTAATAATCACATGTGGTATTTTTTTATCGAAATTCGATCTTAAAATTTCTGCGGCTTTTTGAATTGAATTGTCTGATAAATCTCGGATTTGAGCTGAGGAATTATTAAACTCTATTTCGGGAAAAAATATCAATTCGTCATATATATCTTTCAAGAATGCAAAAATACTTTCCATCTCGTGATATCCCGAATCTGTTTTTTTTGTTATATTTAGCAATAAATTTACTTTCGCTATAGCATGTGATATAATTTGAGTCATGGATTGCAATGCTCAACAACTGGATCAATTCTTAAAAAAATGGTATCAAACATTTGGTATCGATCATGTTTTTTATGATTTGAATTCTATAAAACCTAAGATTAAAAAACAAGAAATTTTTCATGAAAAACAAACATCTTTTTCAACTTTGGAAGATTTAAAAAAGGCTGTTTTGGAAATTGACTGTATATTGAAAAAGACAGCTCGAAATACAGTTTTTTCAGATGGAAAACCAAATTCTGATATAATGATAATTGGAGAAGCTCCAGGACAAGAAGAAGATGAACAAGGAAAACCTTTCGTTGGACAAAGCGGCAAATTGCTAGATAATATGCTCCTATCTGTTGGGATAAAACGTTCTGATGTCTATATTTCAAATATTGTTTTCTGGAGACCCCCTGGAAATAGAACACCTTCCGCAGAAGAAATAGCGCTTTGTATGCCTTATGTAGAAGCACATGTATCTTTCATCAAACCGAAAGTTTTGTTATTGCTGGGTAGCATTGCTGTTAAATCACTTCTCAATACCTCAGAAGGAATTTCAAGATTAAGAGGAAAAAAGAATATTTATAAAAATATAGACGTTATTCCAACATTCCATCCCGCATATTTGCTTCGTTCTCCCGGACAAAAAGCTTTGGCTTTTAGAGATTTTATTTCTTTAAAAAAATTATTAGCCTAAAATTAACGAAATCTTAACCTTTTTAAATTAGACTATACTTATAGATTAAGTGTGAGGTCTTTATGAAAATCTTAAAAACATTAGAAATACTTGCATTATTAATTAGCGGGATCAATCAAAGCTACTCTGTAACGACAGAAACTTTAGAACTTGAACAAACAATGCCTCAAACAATTAGTCCTTTGCACCGAGATTTAAATGAGTTTAGAACAAATAATCCTCAGCTCAATTATGGAATTAGTTCAATAGAAAATCTTTATAACAGTGGTATGGATATTGAAGAATTATATGGAGCAAAAAAATCTCATTTATGTTTAAGGGAAATTCTATTTAAGTTGGAAATCATTGCCGGTGGAGGATGTGGAGTTTTGCGTTGTCTTAGTGTTTTTCATCCTGATATTGATGCTTTCGCAAAAGCATTGATTGGGTGTTATGCTGGAAAGGCCCTCTTTTGGGGAGCGGATGCCTATTTGAATAACTCTGCCAAACAAGCTTCTATAGCGTTAATAAATACAGCACAAACTGATCCTTTATTGGTGTCAAAAGTTTCAAAAATGATTAATGAGGTTAATGGTATTAACTTTTCTCCAATATCGAATATATCTAAAAGAGTTATAGATATCATGAAAGAAAAAGATCTTGATGAAGATGGTTTGAAAGAACTTGAAAGATTGCAAACTTTAACGAAGAAAATGAGTGATTTATCTACATTTAAAAAAGTTGTAGTAACAGGAGGAAAAATCTTATCATTTATAATAGGTGCATCTGCAGGAATTACTATTGCTGCAACAGGGCAATATTCTGATCCTTCCTATTGGTTAACTTTAATAACATGTGCTTTCGACCCTATAATCGATTGCATAAACACAAGAGCCACAACAAAACCAATAATCAGAAAATATATTACAGTTAGTGAGATGATTTATCTTTGTGATGGGTTTATAAAAGAATATGAATGTTTTGAGCCATAATACAAAGGAGTTATATGAATTTAAGGGGTTGACCAACATATTGATAATAATGTGAAAATTTGAAACGAAGTCCCGTAAAAACACATAAAATTTTATGGGACTTTTTAGAATTTGACATGCAGGAATTATAATGTATATCCTGAAAATATGAGGTATTCAGGCGCGCGGCGTGTGGTAACCTGGATATTATACCACACGCCGCGCGCTCCTTGACTCCTCATTTCAACCTTTCATATAAACCCTTCCACCTTAGGGATGGATGTTAGTTAACCTTAAACCATATTGAAGAAGTTGTGACTCTACAATTAACCTATCAAAATAAGTCACTGCATGAAGCGTGAATTAGAAAGATGGCCTCACCGGCAAACGGCTGATGACACCGCAGGGGCACCTCCAGCGTCTTCGGAAGACATATTATTATCAATGTGTTTACTAATCTCAGAATCTTATGTTAGATATTTGTTTTTACCTACTTTAAGATATAAGGCTACGAATCAGGAAGTGAACATTTTATTATTTCTTGTAGCAAATTTTCCATTGTTATTCCGTTGAATTTTGCGATATCCGGAACAAGTGAAACGTCTGTCATTCCCGGTTGGGTATTAATTTCCAGAAAATATATTTTCTCATCATCATATCTGAAATCTACCCTGGCAATTCCTCTACATTCGCAAGCTGTGAAAACGAGTTCAGACATTTTAAACATTTCCGAAATTACAGATTTGCTTAATTTATAATCACCAATATGACTTGATCCTCCTGTCTCATATTTGCTTTCAAAATCGTAAAATTGGTTTTTATAAGTTATTTCAACAGCGCCAATAGCTTTTCCATTTAATACCAAAATTGTAAATTCTCGTCCTTTTATGTATTTCTCAATCATCACCTTTTCTCCAAAGGACCAGGGTTGTTTCTTGAGATTGTCCAAGTCGGTTTTGGTAGATATAATGAAAACACCAACACTCGAACCATTTGATGCTGGCTTTATAACAAAAGGATAATCAAATTTCAAACTGTCAGTTGTATTTATATCAGAAATATCCGTATCTTTAATTTCGGTTCCCTCAATTACCCTGACTCCTTTATGTTTTACTATAGATTTACAAACAGCTTTATCAAAACAGATCGCAGAACTCAAGACACCACTATTGCTATATGGTTTTCCGAAAATTTCCAAAAGGCCTTGAAGTACTCCATCCTCTCCTCCAAAACCATGCAAAGTATTAAACACAAAATCAGGATTAATTTTATAAAGTTCTTTGGTTAAATATCTCAAATCCTTCTTAACATCTATCTCAGAAACTTCATACCCTAATTTTGAGAGAATTTTAGATATATTTTTTCCTGATTTAATGGAAATTTCACGTTCAGGATTCCACCCACCATATAAAACAGCTATTTTCATTTATCTTACATAACTCCAAGTGATATTTAATTTTATCTCAAAAACAGACAAATTCCAAACATGTTTTTAGAATATCTCCCCCTAATATCCCTTCAAAGTAAAAGGAAGTAAAATTAGCGGAAAATGCATGAGGTAGTTAGACGCGCGGCGCATGGTATGCTCGTTAATTTTACCATGTGCCGCGCGTTTCAAAAAAGACGTAATATCTCTCATATATGCTATTCCAATTTATATAAACCTCTTCCACCTTATGGGGTTGATGTTAGTTAACCCTTAGACATATCGCAGATGGAGCACAATTTGCGACGTATATGAATTATTAAGCGTGGCACACGTGAATTAGAAAGAAAAGACCTCACCAGCAAACTTCATTAACACCGCAGTGGTACCTATAGTGCTTTCGGTAGATATATATTTAAATGCAAGAATATCTGGAAATCATCAAATTCTTAATTTTTTCAAATATCAGTTATTGGCCACCTGGGTTTTGTTTTGAAATCAAGATTAGAATAAGGAAATCCAGACCTTATCCTTTCAATAGCTGTCCAAGCTACCATCGCAGCATTATCTGAACACAATAATAAAGGTGGTGCAAAAAAGTTCAAATTATTTTCCTTTGAAAACTCTAAAAGAGATTCTCTGAGTTTAGTATTTGCAGCAACTCCTCCTGAAACTACAACACTTTTAGGATTTGATGTTGTAGCTTTATAAGCTTTCGTTATTTGCTTTCTTATAAACTTTATCACAATATTTTGAAAAGATGCAGCTATATCGAATTTATCTTGCTCAGTTATATCTCCACCTAATGATTCGATGTGTAATTTTGTAGCGGTTTTTATTCCTGAGAAAGAAACATCGCATCCCGTTTTTTTCTGTAAAGGAATCGTATAAGGAAATCTATTTGGATTTCCTTTTTCAGCAAATTTTTCTATCATAGGTCCCCCAGGATAACCTAATCCAAGCATTTTAGAGACTTTGTCAAAAGACTCACCAGCAGCATCATCGAGAGTTTCTCCTAAGATTTTATAATTTCCAATCCCTAATACTTCTGCAAATATAAAATGTCCGCCAGAAGTTAGGAGTAATAAATATGGAAAAGAAACATTATAACATAACCTGGTAGTCAAAAGATGTCCTTCCAAATGATTTATAGCCATGAAATGTTTGTTGTTTAAAACAGCTAAAGTTTTCGCAGTAACAACACCAACAAGAAGTCCTCCTATGAGTCCAGGGCCTGAGGTTACAGCTATTGCATCCAGATCATCAAGTTTCACCTTTACGTCTTTTAAAGCTTGTTCTATCACATGCTCTATAGAATCAACATGACTCCTTGCCGCATATTCGGGAATCACTCCTCCATATTTTGAATGTAAATCTATTTGAGAGTTTGTTACAATAGATAATATACGTTTTTCAGGATCATTATTATCCGTTACAATAGCAGCAGATGTTTCATCACAACTTGATTCTATTCCCAAAATTATCATTAAAATTCTCCTGAAATCCAATTATTATTGCGTTGTATCCAAAGTTTATAATTACTAAATCCAAGAGTTTTATATCGTTCAAAACGATTCTTCGCAGATTCTATCGAATCTTTCGGAAATATATCAATAACTTTGTTAAATTTTTCCATTCCATTTAGATCTGAAATATCCAAGCCATTATGCAATAAACAAGTTGGAGAATTATAAAAAACTATATCTGTTGAAAACCAAGTTTGACAGAAATTAGCATCCTCAATAGGTAAACTTTTTTTATTTCCACTAGGAATAAAACCTAATCTTGAAAAAGTCCAGAGTTTTGAATTATAAAAACTAATTTCATCCTCATTATCACAAAGGAATAAAACTTTTTCTCGAATTGAATACATTTTCTCAATTAATTTACATGCTATTGAAATGAAATCCGTTTCTATGGAATAGAATATTAAATTTTTATCAGACATTTTCGTTCAATATTTTTAGATAAGGTGTCTAATAAAGCATTAATAAATTTTATAGAATTGTTATCAATAAATACTTTTGATATTTCGATATATTCATTAATTATCACAGGTATATCAGTTTTTTCATAAATCATTTCTATAAGTGCTATTTTTAATATACATAACTCCATAATGGAAAGGTGTATCAAGTTTTTTCCTGATTTCAGTGTTTTTTTTATTTGCTCAGTTAATGTTTCGTCATTTAATCTCGAAACTAATCTTTTAAAAAATCCAGTTTTTATCTCTTTGTACTCACCTTCTTTGAAAATATCTGAAGATAAAAATCTCTCTACTGAATCTGAATAATTCTCCTTTGTTATCTCTAGTTGATAAGCAAATTGAACTGCCGCAAGTCTCGAAATATGTTTAGAAATAACCTTATGAACCATAAGTTTGTATAAAATCGATAAGCAAATTCTATTATATAATAAAACACCTCTTTCCACAATGGATTTATATAATGAACAGAGTTAGCGCACAGTTTCTACAAACCTTATAAAACACTTAAAATTTTACTATTTGTAATTTGAGAAGAGGGAAACTTAAAGAAAGAAGAACGCCGCGGGCGGACGTTCTTCTCTTAGTTAGATATAGAATTTTCAATCTAGAAGTTCTAAAATTGGAAGTCTATACTTTTTTCCTGAGCAATTTTTTGGAGTGCTTCAGCTCCTATTTTATTAAAGTATATTGTAAGGACTGGATTATTAGCATCTATAAGTCTCTGCACAGTCTTCTCGAGACTTTTTATAATAGTTTGAGTTTCTTTGGAGGTTGACAAAGCATTACCTTTAGATGGTTGTAATTCATTTCCCGTTGAAGCACTAACTTCCACACTTCCTAGCATGGAAAGCATACTTATTCCTAATAATATTTTTTTTCACGGTTTTTTCCTGAAATAAATTTAACTTTCTTTTATATTATATCAAAAAATATAAAAAGTAAAGTAAAATAAAAAAATTTTTGCATTTAAAAAAATAACTAATCTAACCCCTAGGAAAAATATCTAAAATTTTATGGGACTTTTTATTTTTTGACATATGTTATCTAAGCTATGTATCCTGAAATTAAGAACATATAATGATATTTACTAATTCAGTATATTAATTTTTTCGAAAGGAACGAGGAGACAGAGATTGATTTACGAAATGGGAGTAAATCAATATAAGCCGTACCCACCTTTCGGAAAATATAATATAGAGAGTAAGAGTCACATGTACACGCGTTGTGTGGGGTATACCTCATGCCACGTACTTCCCAAAAACTATATAAATTAATCAACAAAATCTAAAAAAAGGAATAAAAAATGTTTACAAGAATTTTTAAAAGTTATATCAATGGAAGAACAGAAGTTTCAAAATCTGCTCTTGTTTCTTATAGAACAGCAGGAATTTCATCACTTAGTGATTATATTGATCTTTCAGAAACAGGATATAAGAAGAATGTTATAGTTTATAGATGCGTCCAGTTGATATCTCGGGCATTAGCTTCTGTTGATTGGATATTACAAAAAAGCAGTGATGAAGATATGGATGAAGTCTTGTATGATCACGAAATTTTAAGATTAATAGCTAAACCCAATATGAGTCAATACAAAACGACATTCATAGAGGAAGCTGTTTCATACCTTCTTTTGTCCGGAAATTGTTATATAATACTTGAACGAGATGAAAACGACAAACCTGCTGGTTTATATCTTCTACGTCCAGATAGGATGCGTATTATTCCAGGAAATGGTAGCTTCCCATTGGGGTATGAATATACAATAAAAAAAGACTTTTTCAAGTGAATCAGGAAACTGGAGAAAGTGATATACTTCACATAAAGTTGTTTAATCCACTTGATGATTGGTATGGAATGAGCCCAATAGAGGTAGCCTCTGCTTCAATCAATCAGCATAATGCAATAGCTCTACAGAACACCTCATTTCTCCAAAATGGAGGTCGTCCTTCAGGAGCTCTTATGTATAAATCAACAATAAATCCCGAAAAACGTGGAGAATTAAAAGAAAATCTTAGGAATCTTTATGAGGGAGGAAGGAACGCTGGAAAGATATTACTTCTAGAAGGGGACTTTGAATGGAAAGAAATGGGTCTTTCTCCAAAAGATTTGGATTTCATTTCAGGAAAAGAACTTGCAGCAAAGGAAATAGCTCTTGCTTTCGGAGTACCGAATATTTTGATAGGTTCAATGAGTAGCGCTACTTTTTCGAACTATAAAGAAGCGAGATATAATTTCTGGGAAGAAACTTTGATTCCTCTTTTAAATATGTTTGCAGGAGAACTTTCTAATTGGTTTCAAATGATATTTAAAACTGATTTGAAATTTTGGTATGATCTTGATTCAATACCTGCTCTCGTCAAGAAGAAAGAAATAGAATGGAGAAAAATTAATAACGCAGAATTCTTAACAAAAAATGAAAAAAGAGAAGCTTTTGGTTATACCCCAATCAAAGAAGGTTCGGAAGAGAATAATAAAGAAGAATAACTAACTTATCTCATGTTTTTGAAAATACCCCTAATATATAGGTACATTTCCACATTCACGGGCATTATCTCTAACATACCCACTTCTAATATTATATTTTCCGAAAGACTGAAACGATTATATTGATTTACTCCCTTTTAGTCAAGTCT
>CAJUOM010000020.1:8801-18905 GCA_910588255.1 uncultured Alphaproteobacteria bacterium | reverse complement strand
ATATTGATGATCACAAAAAACCAGAGATTTTTATTAGAATTCATAAGAAATATGAAGAATATTTTATGCGTCCTCAGCTTATAAAACTTCATGATAGACATGGGAAAACACTGTTTCTTGCTATGGAATCTCGTCTGAATTTCAGATGTTATGAATCCGATATGGATGACTTTAACGGTATTGAGATTGTTGCAAGAGATCTTCGGATTCCTGGGATTGGATCACCTTCGAAGCATTATATTGAGAAGCTTTTGATGAATGTTTGCAATGCAAAATTCGTGCGTCATGTGATGACAAAAAAGGAAATTCGTGAGGAGCAAAAGCGTGAAGCAATGATCAAAATTCTAAAAGAACATGATGCTCCAAGGCGGAGAATGGTAAACAGGCTTCGTATGAGAAGGTTTCCTGTTTTCCTGAAACGTATTACATATCATGGATATTTTCTAAGAATCGTTGTGAAAAATCGTTT
This sequence comes from uncultured Alphaproteobacteria bacterium, assembly GCA_910588255.1. GTDB lineage: Bacteria > Pseudomonadota > Alphaproteobacteria > RUG11792 > RUG11792 > MGBC162888. The sequence goes on along the minus strand of CAJUOM010000020.1, from coordinate 18,436 downwards.
GGTATTTAAGAATAATGTATGTAAAGCTTTATCAATTATTTCCCGGATTCTGCTATTATCTCCGCCATAAGCGCCAGCAACGCGAATAGATTATACAAAATCGGGAGAAAATATTTCCAAAGATTAAATCTTCAAAAATTAATTCAGAAGCCGCCTTCGATTAATTTTTGGCAAAATAGGAAACCAACTTTACACAAGAATAGTTATCCCAATAAACCCTTCCACCTTAGGGATGGATGTTAGTTAACCTTAAACCATATTGAAGAAGTTGTGGCTTTACAATTAACCTATCAAAATAAGTCACTGCACGAAGCGTGAATTAGAAAGAAGGCCTCACCGGGAAACGTTGATGACACCGCAGGGGTACCTATAGCGCTTTCGGAAGACATAGAAACAATAACATAGAAATTGATCCATCTTAAGAAACATAGAAAAGACTACATTTTTGTAAGCAATTTACCTTATTGACATTTAAGTTGAAAGAAAGTAAAATAATGCGGTTGGTTTTAGAAATAAGGAGTTTTTATGAACTTTGTATTTAAAGCAACGATCGCAGTCATTATAGCCTTTGCAGTGTTTTATATCTGTAAGACTATGTTCTTTAACACTGTATCAACCGTAATAGATACAACCTCTAAAGTCGTCGATACTGCCCACAAAACTATAGATATCGCAAAAAACGTCAAAGACTTAGCTAATTGAATCTTAGAAATGCGGGTTAATAAAATCCGCATCTTTTTCATTAAAGCGATTTATATTTACCTATCTTAGATATTGGAGTATAATTAGTTTGAACGGTTGGAAGGAAATAAATATGCAGGAACCTATATATTTGGATTATGCTTCGACAACTCCTTGTGATCCTGAAGTTGTTAATGAAATGCTTCCTTTCTTTTCTGACGTATTTGGAAATCCGAATTCATTACATATCTATGGCATAAAAGCAAAAACAGCATTAGATAAAGCAAGACGCAGAATCCAAAATCTTATTAATGCGGAGTTTGATGAAGTAATCTTCACAAGCGGAGCTACTCAATCTACCCAGATAATACTTCAACGAACTATGAAATCTATTTCAGCAAATGGAAAAAACGGATTAACAACTTTAAAAACCGAGCATAAAGCAACCCTTGATACAGCAAACTTGATAAAGTCTGAAGGATTTGAATTAAACTTTGTCGAGGTTAAAAAAGATGGATTATTAAATATTGATAATCTTGAAAATAATCTTCCTGGGAATACAGTGTTGTTTTCGGTTTGTATGGTGAACAACGAAACAGGAGTTTTACAAGATATAAAGAAGATAACAGAAATCTGCCACAAAAAAGGCATATTAGTTCATGTTGATGCAACTCAGGCTTTTGGAAAAATACATATAAACGTAAAAGATCTTGATATAGATTTCATGAGCGCCTCTGGGCACAAAATTTATGCCCCCAAAGGCATAGGCTTAATGTTTTGTAAGAAACCAAATATGAAGTATTTAAGAGTTCCAAGAGCAAATCATGAAGTTGAATTTGGAATTCGAGCTGGAACAGTTCCTGTTGCTTTATGCGTTGGATTTGGAAAAGCAGCAGAAATAGCATCTACTGAAATAGGTAAAAATTTAGAGCATATTGCCAGACTTCGAAAAACGCTAATTGAAGGAATAACTTCAGAGCTTGATGAATTATATATAAATGGATCTGAAAAATATAATTATCCGGGAATTATTAATATAAGTTTCAGAGGCTGCGAGGGAGAAGCGTTAATGATGGAATCTAAAAGAATAGCTGTTTCTTCAGGATCAGCTTGCACTTCGAACAAATTATCGATTTCTCACGTGTTGGATGCTATGGGAATTTCCCCAGATATCGCTCAGTCTTCTTTAAGAATAACTATCGGGAAATTAACTTCAGAAACGGATATAAAAATAGCGATAGAAGATTTAACAAAAGCTACAAAAAAACTACGAAAAATGAGTCCTATTTGGGATATGATAAAATCCGCAGCAGATATAGATAATATTTTCAAAAGGAGGAGTCAAAATGGAATATAGTCAAAAGACTTTAGAATACTATGAAAAAATGAAAAACATAGGTGAATACGATGAAAATCTACCAAATGTTGGAACAGGAATAGTTGGTTCTCCTCTATGCGGCGATGTTATGAAGTTGCAGTTATATTTTGATGAAAATGATAATATTTTTGATGCAAAATATAAGGTTTTTGGTTGTGTTTCTGCAATTGCTTCCATGGAACTTGTAACAACCCGTTTGAAAGGTATGACGATTGAAAATGCTTTGAAAATTAAAAATGCAGAAGTTGCAGACTCATTGGAATTGATAGAAATAAAAAGACATTGTTCTGTTCTAGCAAAAGAAGCTATTGAAGCTGCTGTTAATAACTATTTATCAAAAAAGAATAAGGAAAATAAAATGATAACAATAACCCCAAAAGCAATTCAAAAACTAAAAGAATTATTAAAAGAGCATGGAGGAATTGGCATAAATATAACGGTTCTTTCAGGGGGCTGTTCTGGAATAGATTATGCTTTAGGATATCAAAAAGAAGATGATAAAACAAAATCGAAAATTGATATATCTGAACTTGTATTTTTTTATGATCCCAAAATTGAACTTTTGATAGACGGAATTGAAATAGATCTTGTTGAAAATAGCTTTGGTCATGGGTTTTCTGTTATTAATAAAAAGCATGTTGGCTGTGCAAATTGTACGTGTTGTAGAAAATAAATGATCGCAAAATTAACAGGTATAATTGATGAAATCCTTGAAGATTCTGTTATTATAGATATCAAAGGAATTGGATATCAGGTGTTTATTACATCTAAATTAAAAAGTTCTCTTAAAATAGGAGAAAAGCTTTCTCTCAGAGTTTTACATATATTTAAACAAGAAAATCAATTTCTTTGCGGATTTCAATATGAAGATGAAAAGAATACCTTTAAAATCCTGATGGAAGTCCCTGGAATTGGAATAAAATCAGCTATGGCTATCTTATCCGTAATAACTCTGGAAGAATTGGCAACTGCTATCGCAACTCAAGACTCTTCCATATTATGCAAAGTCCCGGGAGTTGGAAAGAAGACGGCTGAGAGAATTTTATTAGAACTTAAAGATAAAAATATATCGAAAATAAAAGATGTCTATGACAAATCCAATGAAAATATTAATGATGCTGTATTAGGTTTGATCAGTCTCGGCTACCAAAAATCTATTGTCCAAAAAACTATAATAAATGTTTATAAAAAGCTTGGAACAAACACTCCAACAAATGAATTAATAGTAGAATGTCTAAAAGAGATTAATAAATAAGAGTAGAAATTGCACTTCAGTTTATCATTCAGATTTAAGATAATCTAGGATTTTACATAAATCTGAAATAGAAAGGTTTATACGAATTAAAACAATGAAATAAAAAAGAGCAAAAATTAACACTTCTTGCTCGACCTATATTATAAAAGGCCTTGTCTTGTTCATAAAAACTTAAGGGATTTATCGAAAGGCTTTATGATGAAGTTTAGAAAGAACACTTTGGGTATTCAGAGATTCTCTAAAAGACAAAACAAAAGATTGTGTAAAGGGTTCAAAGATAGTTCTATAACTATACTGAGTTTCTAGACTTGACTAAAAACATAGTCAATAAAAATGTAAATTCGTTAATATCTTAAGAAATTTTCTAGACTTAATTTAGATTGGATAAATCGCAAATGGTGGAGGAGGTGACCGCCAAACTCAAAAAATATTTTCTAGGTTTTTCAATAAGTTAAAGGATGGTAATGTTTTATGAACTTGGTTTTATATACACAATTATATACATAAAATTATAAAGAACCTCCGCATTTGAGATTGATATAAAACTTTAGAAGATATTCTATTGTACCATTTTAACATTTTTGATAGTAGTATTTTTTCCGTTAATTCATATAGGAGAAATTTTTTATCCTGGATTTAATTTTCCTTATTTATCTCTGTAATGCGAACCACATTGCGCAATTTCTATTTCATCGCCTTTTATCCGAAATACAATTCTATTCTTCTCGTCAATATGAACGCTCCAAAAACCAGCCAGATTTCCGGATAATGGTTCAGGTTTGCCCATACATTTATAACCACTCCTACTAATATTTTCCAATAAGCGATTAATTTTTCGAAGTGTCTTTTTGTCTTGCGTTTGCCAATATATATAATCCTCCCAAGCGCCTTCAGACCATATTTTTCATTAATCTGCCTCAATTAATTCGTGCTCTATTCCTTTGCCTGCTTCGAGTTGTTTAACGGATTTTTCTAGTCTTTCCATATTGGTTTCACTATAAAAGGGATCTGTCTTTATTTCAAAAGGCAATCTCTGTTCTCTTAAGACTGTTTTAATAAACATATTAACGGCAACAGATGTATTCATTCCAACTTGTTCGCAAAAGCTTTCGAATCCCTTTTTGTCTCTGTTGTTTAATCTAACGCTTAAAGTAGTCTGTGTCATAATATAGCACCTCTAATGTATTACTTTATATATACATTGTATGGTATTTATGTGACAATAGCAATATATATTATCTGATCTATGCGTAAAGCCATGAAAAAAAAGAAGAATGCATAAAAAGACGTGAAGAAATCATCTAACGTTCAAGATTGCACCATAGGTCGAAAACTTATTAAAATAATCGATTTAAATGTACGTACAGTGGGTATTTTAGATATTTGCATTAAAAAAAATACTCTGTGTATGATTTTATTTCTGTACGGGCTTTAAAATGGATAATAGTAATATGTATCTATTTTGTATTCAGTGTTATAATAAAAATAAACAAGATATAACAAAATTATACAGATATGGAAACTCTAACTAAAACTGAAATGAATAAATATAGATTATTAGAGGAACTATTGAAGGGGTCTAATATTAGTCAGATAGCAAGGAACCTAGGGAAGAGTAGATTAACTATTTATTCTTGGATTAAGAAATATGATTATGTTGCAAATGCTTATAGAAAGCTATAAATAATGAATTAAACACTGAGGTGCAACAAATTGCACAACAACAAAGTCTAATAAATTCGTTAAGTGCTATAGCTCAAAATAAAACTTCAGACCATGCCACTACACAACAAAGACTTATAGCTTCGAAGCATCTAATTGAACTGCAAAAGATCCGGAGAAGACAGGTTTATTAGAGAATAATAAAAAGGCAATTTTTTTATCTTTCGTTATTCCTTATATACTTCTCGTCAATCAAAGAAAGAACCTTTATTCTTCTTGAATACTCTCTGCTAAAAATTTTCCATTCTCAGAAAATACTAATGCCCTAACTTCTGAAATAACATATGCAGGATCTGGAGAAAAAATAAAATCAGCTGTTTCTTCTCCTATATCTCCTCCGGTACATGTTTGTAAAACTGATCGTAATTCAAAAAATTCTGTATTTGAGCCTTGGTATATATATCTAACAGGTCTACATTTCGACAATCTATAGGAGTTTTCTGTCAAATCATCTAAATCAGGTCCACATACAGTACGTCTTTCCTCGAAACTATCCCAGATATTTGTTCTTTGCCAATCATATACACTAGAACTTCGATAAGATCTTCTTATGCATGAAGATTCTGCTGCCAATTCAGGAAATAATCTTCTTTCTTCTTGTTTTATATATCTACATCCCATACATAGAGCTTGACTATATTTTATTCTTGCAAAAATCTCTAGCGGTCTAATAGTTTCTGTTGTTGCTATATTTTGATCTGCTAAACCTAAACTTTCTTCTAAATAATGTTTCAAATGAAGTAACTCATGAAACAACATTTCATCAAACATCGCAATAGTTTTTGAGATATGTTTTATATGATAATCCCCTCTCTTTGTTTTAAATAATTTCGTTCCAGCACCTTCACTATAAACAATTGATTCAGGAGAAATATCACCTGGATTAATAAAATTTTCAAGGTTTTTCCATCATTGGGTTCAAATCTAGTTTCAAATGACTCTTCAATGATTAAATTTTTGCTACTTCTACATAGGTATTCGTTAACACGCTCAATTAGTTTTTTTCCTAATTCATTAGAAGATAATGTTTCCATAGCAATACAAAAAGGGACATTATCTTTGAAGGGACTTGAAATTTTGGCTGATTCAATAGGAGAATAGGGCATTGCCGAAAAAGCGGATGATACACTCAGAACAATAAATAATATATTCAATAATTTTCTCATTTTAATCTCCCCTCAAATATCTTAAATATCGAACAAATTTTTGCGTTCCTTGCGCTAGTTCAAGTTCTTTACAAATTGCAGCCCAAAAAAGACAACTAACTAAATTTTTAGGATTTGTTTTATATAATGTTTCCTGCCATAAAAGAATTTGGTTAGCTATTTCTATGTCTCTTAACTGACAAATTGCTATGAGTTGTTTTGCCAATCTACATATACTAGCTTCTTCTGTTTCTTTTTTTATTTCACTAAGAGCCTGTTCATATTCTGCTAGCAAATCTTCTCTTCCCCAAAAAGCCTTTGTAGCTAATAAAATTGCTCTCTCCAAGTTACTAGGAATCGAGATATCCAAGGAAAGAGCCTCATTAATAAATTGTTCTATTTTCTCATCATTATATATCTCTGGATGAAGTCGTATACGTATTGATGATATAACTTTTTCACTTAAATTTAATTTATATATATCTAAATGAGTTGATTTTTGAACGGCCTCTATTGCTGCCGGGGAACCTAGTTTTGCTAACAAAAAAAATCGTATTTGCAAAATCTGTATCTTTAGAATGGTCTAAACAATCAAACCAAAGCCTCATTGTTTGAAGATATATAAAGTCTAGAGCATGAGCAGATTGTTCTGGTATAGATAATGAAAAAATAGTTTGAGGAATATCTTTCATTGTTTGACTAACGCTGGAATATTGTTCTTTATAAACCTGTTCTCCTCCTGATAAAATATCTTTTACTCTAGTTATGGGAGTAATATCTATTTCATGTTTACTTTCTGTACATTTACAATCGCACAATCCCCCTAGAAATACGCTGCTTACTAACAACATTTTATTCAAATTATCAAAAAAAGTCATAACATCTTCGATATACAAAAAACATAACCAAGCATAATTTTATCACAAATTTCCAAATTACAACAGTTATATTTACATATTTTTAAAATTATTAAGAAACATTAATTTATGAAATAATATTACAAATAATGGGATTAAATGAATTTCATAATTTGATTATCCCCTCACTACTTCACGGCGTAATTTTATAATTTTTATAAATGGATGTTTTTTGATTATTGAATGATATTATCAGCAAACGTTGTCTCCCATCTTTAGTTTCAACATATTTGGCTCTGCCATCTTCATGTGTCTCTAAAATTCCACGCTGTTTTAAAGCCTCTCTCACAATTTTAGAATTCATTCCGTTGCAAATCGTTTTAAAAAGTGCAGGATATATATAGTAAATCGCTTCTTTACCAGACTCTTTGTCCATATACCCCAGCCTGTCCCGTAGCGGATTCCCTCCAATTCCTTGTCTCGAGTCAAAGCGGGCCGCATTTGCAAGTAAAAATGTAGAAACGTTTTCTACAATATCCTGCTCTTCGTAAGCTCCTTTCCCGCCACGATTCTTTAACCATCTTTCAAAACAAAAGTCTATAGATTCTCGTATTTGCTCTACTGTATGTGTAAATATGCCAAATTTTGAAGCGTAGACGCCTGTAAGTGAGTAGAGAGCAAATACATCACTGACTCTCTGGACCTGCCCATCAGCATCATTTAATTCTAATTTTTCGTATAGTCATTTCGTTTCGGCTGCAAAATCCCTTTCTATGGCTTCCATTAATCCGTCTTCGTTCATATTATCAATAAGACACCTGATAAACTCCTCTGCAACAACTCCATAATATTTCTTGGTGTTTTGCTTAAGAAAATTTGATAGTGCGGAACCGTTTTCGAATCCATGTAATGTATTGTATATGCCGTATTTTCCGATATTGGCATCTATATCGATACATCTCACCAACTGTCCTGCTTTGATTTTTTGCCCTGATTCCTCTATTTTGTCAGCAATACCAACTTCACCGGAGCTTAATATAGCGAGCTTCCAATGTTTCGATTTTCTTAATGAAGTGTCTGAATACATTCTCTGCTTCCCCTGTTCGTTTCCAAGCATATAGAATAGCTGAGCGACATCCTTTGCACTAACTTGTCCTAACTCATCCAAAATTAAAAGGCCGTGATTGTGACTAGCAGCAATGGATTCAAGAGCATTCGATGTTGTTCGCCACTGCTTTATAAAATTACTATTCCCCCAAATAGAAGCAGCAACTTGTAAGGCAGTAGTCTTCCCTATGGAGCTCTTCCCAATAAAGTTTATCATAGTCGAATTGATGCTACTTTTGAATTTCAACAATACTCCAGAAAGGGGGACACATAAAACTAATGTCAAAATGTGATTATCAATACAATATCTGCATACATTATTCTGCCATTCTTCCAATGTTCCTAAAGATGCTGAGTACTCATCTTTGGTATAGATATATTTTACACCAGAATTTGCAATTTGGAATGATGAACAAATATAATCCAAGGAGCCCTTTACCCAACCACTTTGTGTTATTCTTAATTAACCTCTCCTTTGGAATTTCCGTTTTGAGATAACCATGTAATAACTTATTACAAAAGCTTGGGTACCCTTCAGATGCGAGTATTTGAGTAACCTGTTTTTGCTCCATTAAATTCTCTCGTGGAATTGCTATTGTTTTTAATTTTCCATCAAGATCATTGAATTCGATCTGAGCTTTCCAATTCGTGCCTTCGGCATCTCTAATAAAACCTATTATTTTAATGTACGTTGCACTAACCATTACTTCAGCCTCACCGTATGAAAACAATAATTGACCTTTGTTATTATGAAAATAGGAGGAAAGCGACTTCTCGGTCACTTTTTCTTCTTTGTTCGGTACAATTTTCGCTTGAGTGTTTCTAGAATCCGTGCTATCCTCATCGTATGTCTTGTCCTGACTGCTTTTCGTTGTCGGGGCTTTTTCGTTTTTATTAATTTCCATTTTTGTTCTCCTTATTATAAATTCTATCTTCTATCACTTTTTTCGCATATTGTGTATAAAATTTGACGCAGTCCATATCCATTTTTATTAGTGCCATTTCTATTTTTTTTGCTTATTACATCAACTTTATCTCCATATTCGCAGTATATGTCGTTCCAATCAACGCTTTTTTCTTGTATTGGTTTGTTATTTTCATCCATCCACATTGGATATAATCTTATTGCATTACCAACCTCTTCTGACGCCTCTTTCGCTTTTTCAACTCCCGTGTTATACGTATTTTTGCAATCATTATCCGCATAGAATATTATCTGGGATTTTGAGTATTTTCTTCTTAATTCTATTGCTACCGGCCTTAAATTTCCGGCATCAAATGTGACGACTACAGGCTCGTCCAATATAGACCGTAATGACAATCCTGTAGCTACCCCTTCACATATGTTCAAATGATCTCCGTCCTTGATTCCGCTTCCTATAACATAAAATACGCCTTGCTTGCGGGCTCCGGACAAATAACGTTTCTGTCCATTTTGAGCAATAAGCTGTATATATAAATATTATAAATAGGGATTACAAGGCTATTCT
>CAJUOM010000020.1:0-8791 GCA_910588255.1 uncultured Alphaproteobacteria bacterium | reverse complement strand
TTTGATGTATATCATCAGGAATCTGTTTTATTTTTTTTGCTAGAAGATACGGGTGTTGCGGATTAGCTTTTGGCAAGGAATCGAAAAATATTTTACCTTGCTTGGCCTTTTTTCTCGCCTCATTCAATCTCCTTTACGTGTTCTCTTGTTGTATCCTCTTCAAAAGCCTCCTTCTCTTGCTGAGTTAGTTTAGTTCGGTTATTGGGGAATATGAGATATTTTGATCCATTTTTCCAGTTACCATAACTATATCCATCACCCACACCTACTGCCCAATATTCATTATTTTCTCCCCATCTCATAAATCCGTTTGAGTTTGTGGTTCTATACGGAACTGGTATGTTATGTGATCTCAGACCGTCTATAAGCAATGTTGAAATATTATTCATGTGCGCTTCCCTTGCTTATATAATTTTCTATATCTGACTTTCTCCATACTGTAAGCTTCGGTCCTAACTTCACCTGCTTTGGAAATGCTCCCTTTTGCATTAAGTAATATATCGTTGATTTTCCAACTGGAATTAGTTCTAAGACTTGAGGCAATCTTAAAAAACCACCTACATCACTTCCCATCAGAGGGTATACAGGATAATCATTTTTATTTTTTCCATTTTTTATCTCCTTTCTGGAAAATTTTTCTATTCACAGACTTCTGTGAACTTCTAAGGAGAGTCTAAACGGATAAAATTTAGCCACATAGAGAAAACCAAATTTAACATATAAGATAAAAAAATTGCATATAAATATTGAAAAAGCAGCATTTATAAGAGATTTCTCATTCGGAAAAATGCATTTTGGGTGTTGAAATCATAAATCTCTTCAACACATTGGTTTTCCCCAGCTTTGTAACACATTTCTCATCCGATTTTAATGATTTTGCCTTAAAATTTGCATTGTCCTTGTCTGCATTGAAAAACCAATGTTTATAAAGAATTGTCATTCGGAAAAATCCCCAATCGGATGATATCTTAATAAAATATGTTAAAATCAAGACCCATAACAATTTTTAAAAGTTCTGTTTTTGTATTATTGTCCTTACTCAGAGTAAACTTTTCACCAGGTTGAAATATATTTGCGTTAGATAAATATTTTTGTATCGTTTCAGAAGCAATATTTATTTTAAAAGTATTTTTTATGACTTCGGCTACAATGGGGCATGAACAAGACTTTAACAATTCAGGTTCAAATACTTTGAGGTATCTATATAATTTATCAGAGAACAATTGCAACTTCTGTGCAGTATTTAGAACTTCATTTTCTTGTTTTAACAATCTTCTTATATTGGCAGAAGATATTAGGATGTATGGTTTACTCGAAAAAAGTTCGGAATCTTCATCAGATACTAGTTCCAACAAAAATCCCAATCCTTCTCTCGGCGTAGAACGATCTTCTGGAAACTTTGCCATAATTATATCAAAGAGGGCATATACACTCGGATTCTTTAATAAAATTTGTAATACGTTAACTCCGCCCTGAAATGGCTGCAACCTAAATGCTTCTTTAAGAGTTTCTGTGTTTACATATTCTTTTCTACCGAAAATTCCAAGATCAAGATATTGATCTCCAGGTGAACAAAAAAGATGAATATATTTTCCCTCAAGAGTAAAATTTTGAAGAGCATTGCATGCATTAGGATTAGTATTTAACGCCAATAAAAATAATTGTAAATTTGTAAATGTTTCTGGAAAACTTATCGAATTACAATTAAGTGGGTATAGTTCTTGTAAATAATATGCAGGAGCGAGAAGAAAATTTGGATTATGAAGAAACATTAAGCATATATACCAAAAATTATGCGCTTCTATTGGTTTTTGTGATTCATTAAAATTTTTATCTTCTAAAGTAAGTTCTGTATTATTTGCTAGAGTTGCATTAGTCATTATTTATCCTTTCTTCAATATAATTGCCCCACCATTCCATCATCTTGCGTCTTTCAGGCAGATACATTGCGTGATTGTATGCTGCTCTAATTTTGTTTCTTTCAGAATGTGCTAACTGCCGTTCTATAACATCTGGAGCAAATCCGTTTTCATTTAATATAGTTGATGCTGTTGCTCTCATACCATGTGGTGTTGCGATTCCTTTGTATCCTTGGTCTCTAAATGCCTTTGACAAAGTGTTATCACTTATCGGTTTATTTGTATCCGTTCTACATGGAAATAAAAGCTTAGATCCATTAGAGATTAATTTTATAACATTTACAAGTTCAATAGTTTGTTTTGATAATGGTACTATATGCTGTTCTTTCATTTTCATGCGCTCAGCTGGGATTCTCCACTCTTTCTTCTCTAAATCAAATTCTTCCCATCTTGCCCCTCTTAATTCTCCACTTCTTACAAACGTGTATATGAGTAGCTGTAAGGCTAATTTTATTGGAATGCTTCCTTTGAATGAAGAAAAAGATTTTAAAAATTTTTCAAACTCTTTTTCTGAAAAGTATGCGTAATGATGATTTTCTGGTGGTAAAGCGAGCACTTTGTTTAAATCAAGAGTTGGGTCATAATTGGCTTTCCCTGTAGATATCGCATAACGAAATACCTGTCCTACTATTTTTAATGTTCTGCGCGCAACCTCAAAAGCTCCTCTTTGTTCTATTTTTTTATAGTATCCAATATGTCATTTCGTGCTATCTTTTTGATCGGGCAACTACCAATAAAGGGGAATATATTGGTCTCCAATCTTCTAAATATGTAAAAGGAATGCCGTTTTGATAAAGCATGTTCTCTCGACTTAAACCATTCTCTAGCTATGTTCTCGAATGTATTTTCAATATTCTCTTTTAATTCAAGTTTATCCTTTTTTCTTTTTTGAGAAGGATCTATGCCAGATTTAATCAGCTTTTTTAATTCTAAAGCTTTTTCTCTGGCTTCTTTTAAAGAGACTTCAGGATAAACTCCTAATGATATTAATTTTGCCTTTCCTGCAATTCTATAACGAAGTCTCCAATATTTACTACCGTTAGGGTATTTCTATCCCCATACCTTTGCCATCTGCTTTGAGATAAGCCTTGCTCCTTGGTTTGAGTCCTTTGCATATACTATCTGTTAACATTACTTTTCTCCTGGGGTTATTTTTTTAATGTGTATATATTTCTCGCAAGTTTTTTGACGGTCAAATATCTCTAATTTATATTCACAATTGTATACACAAATTTCATTAGTCGCAAGTAGATTTTTCTAGAATTATTTAGATTAATAAAACAAAAAAACATGGCCTTCCGCGGAAGAATGTTAACTTTTTTAGATTTATGTGGATTAGCTTAGATCATAAAATGGCGGATGAGGTGGGATTCGAACCCACGAAGGAGTTGCCCCCTTGCCGGTTTTCAAGACCGGTGCCTTCAACCACTCGACCACCCATCCTTTATATATACTTTACAGTAAAAACTATTTAAAATCTATCACTTTTTTCAGGCATTGAATTAATTACAAACTTTTCAAATTCATCCGTTTCAGGTGTCAGTTTTATTTTTACAACTTTAATTTCATTCTTGAAAACTTCAGGTATTTTTACGAAATCCTTCATAGTTGTAAGCAAAGAAGCTCCGACACTCTTCGCTCCAGAAATTAACTTCTGAATTTCAGTTATGGTGTATGGGTGATGATCAGAAAATGATATGAAGTCTACAAGTTCATAGCCACAATCTATCAACGTTTTTTTAAACTTCAAAGGATATCCCAAACCACAAAAACCAACTACTTTATTATTCTCTATTTCCGGAAATTCCACAGCATCCATTTTGGCCCTGAATATAGGAATATCTTTGTTAATTACATGAATTTTCTTTTCTAACTCTGAATTAGTTTCTCCTATTATCAATATGATATCAGATTTATTTATTCCAGATTTAATTGGTTCTCGAAGAGGGCCTGCTGGAAATAAGCAACCATTACCAAATTCTTGTCCTGAATCTATTACCAATATTTTTATATCTTTTTCTATAGAATTATTTTGAAATCCATCATCCATAACTAAAACATTTGATCCTGCTAAAACTGCAGCTTTGCTTGAATTTATTCTATTTTTCCCGATCCATGTTGGAGCAACTTCAGCAGACAAAAGAGCTTCGTCTCCGACTTGTAAATAGGAATGCAAGCTTGGATCAACTCTAACAACATTTTTCAAATATCCACCATAACCTGCAGTTAAAATATGGGGAACGAGATTATTATTTTTTAATATATCACATACCAAATCTACAGTTGGAGTTTTTCCAGATCCTCCAAGAACAATATTTCCAATGCAAATAACAGGAACTTGTGCTTTTTCTGGAACAACGCTATTTAATTTTGCCTTTGATGCTATGTAGTATAATTTTGAAAGAGGTTCTAAAAAACGAGAGATTTTGTTATTCCTATCATTCCAAAATTTTGGAGAACGCAAAAATCTCAACACAATGTTAAACCCCATATATATAATTAATTCATGGAGCGGGTGATGGGAATCGGACCCACGTAACCAGCTTGGAAGGCTGGGGCTTTACCATTAAGCTACACCCGCAATTTCTATGGTGGAAGGGGTAAGATTCGAACTTACGTAGACTAACGTCGGCAGATTTACAGTCTGCTGCCTTTAACCACTCGGCCACCCTTCCGACCTAATGTTTTTATGCTAACATATAATTCGAAGCTAGTCAATGAAAAATCTAAGTTAATTTTTCTCTATCTAAAATTTTAGAAAGTTGCTACTATTTTTATATAAGGTTATTTTTAGGTGATTTCATGAGTGTTAAGATTTCTGGAAAAAATATAGATCTGGGTATTAGCTTAAAAGAATATATCGAAAAAGAAACAGAAAATCTTATAGATAAATATTTAGGTGAAGAAATAGAGTCCACAGTAGTTATAGTAAAAGATAACAGGTTGTTTAATACTGAAGTCTGCTTATATTTATATAAAGGATTTGTCATAAAAACTAACGGAGCCTCTGACGATCCTTATAAATCTTTTGATTTAGCTTTAGAACGTCTTGAGGAAAGAGTAAAGAAACATAAAAACAGGATAAAAAATAAACAAAGACGTTTAGAATGGACAAAGGGAATTGAAGCTATGAAATATGTTGTGGAAAGAAAAGATTCCTCAACTGATTCTGACGAAGAGCATTTAGTCATAGCAGAGCAGGATGGTTATATTCTATCTTTAAGCGTCAGTGAAGCTGTTATGAAATTGGATTTAACAGATATGCCTCTTGTTATGTTTAAAAATGCAGATTCCGGACGTATAAATGTTGTATATAAGAGACCTAATGGACATATTGGATGGATAGATTATAAAGAATAATGTCATTATATGTTCTCAAATTTGGTGGATCTTCTGTTGCTACTCCAGCTCGTATAAATCATGTTTCTGAGATAATATCAAAGATCGTATCAAATGGAAATCGAGTTGTAGTAGTAACATCCGCGATGCAGGGAACAACAAATCGTCTTATAGATTTGGCAAAATCTTTCACAGATACTACTTTTAATAGAGAATATGACGCAGTCATAAGTGCAGGAGAACAGATTGCAGCAGGATTATTAGCCATGTCTTTAAATTCTTTAGGATATTCTGCAAAATCACTAAACGCCTGGCAAATACCAATAAAAACAACAAATAATTATTCAAATGCGGAAATTTCAGAAGTAAATAAAAACAGGATTTTAGAAGAAGTTGGAAACGGAGTTATCCCTGTGATAACGGGATTCCAAGGGATTTCGGAAGATTTTGATATATGCACAATAGGAAGGGGGGGGTCAGATGCAACAGCATGTGCAGTTGCTAATTCAATAAACGCGGATGAATGTCTTATTTATACAGATGTAGATGGGGTATATTCAGCTGATCCAAGAATTGTGTTAAATGCAAAAAAGATTCAAGAAGTTTCCTATGATGATATGATAGAATTAGCTACATGGGGCGCAAAGGTTTTGCAAGCAAAATCAACGTTAATTGCAAAGAAATATAATGTAAATTTAAAGGTTCTTTCAAGTTTTTCTGAAGGCTTGGGAACAAAAATCTCAGAAAAAACAAAATATATTTCAGATAATAATATAACAGGCATTGCTCATAATTTAGAATTATCTCTGTTGTTTTTTAAAAACAAAAAAAATCATTTAGATATATTGACGTTAATGAAACCATTTAATACAATAAATTTAGGAGATGTATTTCTGATTCACAAAATTTCGCAAGCCAGTTTAAAAACTTTTTTAGAAGAAAAGTCTACACAATTTGAAATAGATAATGATATAGGTGTGGTAACTATAGTTGGAGATTTCAGACACAATAATGTAATATTAAATAGAATTTCAGAAATCGCTTTCAAAAATGAAATAATATTAAAACATAATTTATTTTCAACAAATTCTGTTTCGTTGATCACGCCATTCCAACAAACTGAAAATTTCGTTAATCTATTGCATAAAGAATTTTTTGAAAACTGATATGAAAAAATCGTTGATAATATGTTATAGCTTAATATCTCTAGTTTTTGCTGAAAATAGGTTTATAAATAATTATGTTTTTGAATGGGGAGAAAAAGATCCAAAGATTGTTGAAAAATATTTAAAGAACTCAATTCAATTTAATAAACATAAAAATGCAGATGCTGCTTATATTCTAGGCAATTTATATCTCAGCGGAACATTTTTAAAAAAAGATCTAAAAAAAGCTGATATATACATAACAATTGCTGCAAATTTAGAACTTCCTGAAGCATTTAACTCCATTGGAGATGGATATTATTCCGGAGATATCAGAGAAAAAAATATAGAAAAAGCTTTGTATTATTATGAAAAAGCTGCACAATCAGGATTTGGTCCGGGACAATTTAATGCTGGAATTGTTTTGTTAAATCATGGAAAAACAAAGAAAGATTTAGAAAAATCTATTTTCTATCTAGACAAAGCTTCAAAAAACCTTCATGATTTAAATAGTATAGTAAATTTTGCAGAAAAATATAAAAAACGTGCTATATCAAAATATAAAAAATGTTTCAAAAATTAAAGATTTAACTTCATATGCTTTTATAATGTTCCCTAAAACATTTGCATTTTTTCTGGGATGTCTTATGAAATTTTGTTTTTGCAAGGGAACAACATATCCGATATTACTTATTCCTATTTTTATTTCACTTCTGCTTATCTTGCAACAGGCTTTGAAAAAACAATCTTTTTGTATTGGTTTTTCTTTTGGAATAGGTTATTTTGCCAGCACATCATATTGGATTGCTGAATCATTTAAATGTGTTGAGTTTGGAAATTACGGATATTTAGCTGTTGCATTTTTGGTTTTATATTTATCAATTTATCCTGGAATAGCATGTTATTTAACTAAAAAGTTTGCAACAACTCGCATAAATTTTATTTTATTCTTTGCTGTTTTTTGGACAATCTGCGAAATCTTACGAGGAATAGTTTTTACAGGATTTCCATGGAATTTAATTGGATACGCTACATATGATATTCCATATTTTTCTCAAATTGCAGATATTTTTGGAATACATGGTGTTTCATTTATTTTCATATTAATAATAGGTTTGCTTAGTTTTAAGAAAACCATTATTTATGCTTTGTGTATATTATTTTTTGTTATTTCATATGGTTATTATAAAGTAAACTTATATAACGGGTACATAATTCCCGAAGCAAATACTGATATAACAATAGTTCAACCTTCAATATCGCAGGAAGATAAGTTGTTGATTGAAAAATTTAAACAAAATATAGATATTCATCTAAAACTTTCAGATTTTCAAAATCGTTTATATATTGGGCCAAGATTAGTTATATGGCCTGAAGCGGCAATTAATACTCCTATAACTTCAAAAAGTGATTTGCTAAAATATATAACCACAGCAATAAAAGGAAAAGATACCTATATAATTTCTGGATGCGATAGATTCGATAAAGATATGAAGCTTTACAACAGTTTGGCTGTTCTAGGGGAAAATGGTGAAATAAAACAGATTTATGATAAAAAACACCTCTTGCCATTTGGGGAATTTATTCCAGAATGTTTATTAAAATTAGGCTTGAAAAAAGTTACGTCAGGACTAATAAACTTCTCAGAAGGAAAACTAAAAAGAACTATAACGCTTAAAAATATTTCTCCTTTCGATTGTGTTATATGTTATGAAATAGCTTTTCCAGGGGAAATAATAGATACCCCTGAAAGCAAATGGATATTGAATATAACAAATGACTCTTGGTTCAAAGATTCTGATGGGCCAACTCAACATTTAAAAATTGCTTGTTTTAGAGCTATAGAAGAAGGGAAAATGATCATTAGATGCGCCAACAATGGAATATCTGCTGTTATAGATTGTAATGGAAGATTAGTGAAAATCTTGAACACAAATGAAATAAATAGAATTGATTATAAAGTTCCCGGAAAATATCAACTTACTGTATTTGCTGTTTATAAAAATGCATCCGTTATTCTAATATTAATATCTTTGCTGCTGTATCTCTATTTTACAAGAAAAAGGACTAAAATTTTACAAACAAAAGATATTTTAAATAACTTCCTTTATTAAAAGTATTGACATAAATATCGACGTATGTAAAAATAAAATTATCATGGCGAGTGTAGCTCAGTTGGTTAGAGCGCTAGATTGTGGCTCTAGAGGTCGTCGGTTCGACTCCGATCACTCGCCCCATTTGGCCGATTTAGCTCAGTTGGCAGAGCAACTGATTTGTAATCAGTAGGTCGGGGGTTCAAGTCCCTCAATCGGCACCATTGGAAAACCAACGTTTAACTCAAGAAGCAAAAGGAAGAGTATCGAAAGCTGAAGCTATTACAGCTCCAGT
>CAJUOM010000019.1 GCA_910588255.1 uncultured Alphaproteobacteria bacterium | reverse complement strand
TCCTGTCAATATCTTTTTTTCCCTCTTTTGAAAATATTTTTATGATTTTATCTTTATCCCTCCTTCCTGATATGTCAAATTATACTGCCTACTAGGGCTAATTTCTCCAGAAATAATGGCTTTTGCAATTACATCCTCAATATTTTTTTGAATCGCTCTTTTCAAAGGACGGGCGCCATATATAGGATCATATCCAATTTCACACAACCAATTCTTCACATTATTATCAAAAGTCAGGTTTATTTCTTTTTCAAGAAGTCGTTTAGATAATTCCTTCAATTGTATATCAACAATTCCACCTATGTCTTCTTTCGTTAAACTATTAAAAACAATTATTTCATCAAGTCGATTTATTAATTCAGGACGCATACTTGCTTGTAACTTAATCATAACTTCTTGTTTTACAAGATCTTTAGATGCATTTTTATTTAAGAAAAATTCGGATCCTAAATTAGAAGTTAATATTATAATGGTGTTTTTGAAGTTTACATTTTTTCCGAGGCCGTCAGTCAAATGACCTTCATCTAAAACTTGTAAGAGTATATTAAATACATCGCTATGAGCTTTTTCAATTTCATCAAACAACACAACTGAATAAGGCCGTCTTCTTATTGCTTCAGTGAGTTCCCCACCTTTTTCATAACCAACATATCCTGGAGGTGCCCCTATTAATCTTGACACAGAGTGTTTTTCCATATATTCAGACATATCTATTCTAACCATACTATTTTTATCATCAAACAAAAATACAGCTAATGCTTTTGATAACTCTGTCTTTCCAACGCCAGTTGGACCTAAAAATAAGAAAGAGCCAATGGGACGATTTGGATCAGAAATCCCGGATCTTGAACGTCTAATACAATCAGCAATCGCTTGTATAGCTTCATCTTGTCCAACAACATAATCTTTTAATTTTTCTTCAATACTAAGTAAACGATCTTTATCACTCATCAACATTTTTTCAACAGGTATCCCAGTCCATCTTGAAACAACTAGGGCTATATCATCTTCTGTTACTTCATTTTTCGTTGTTTTTTCATTTTGCTTCGATTGTAATTCATGTAACCTAGATTCAAGAGGCGGAATTTCGCCATATAAAATCTCACCCGCTTTTGCGAAATCACCATTTCTTTGAGATATTTCAGCATTTGTTTTTAAATTATCTATTTTTTCTTTTATATTTTTTACTTCTTCTATGCTAGATTTTTCAAGATTCCAAGCCTCATTTAATTTCTTTGAATCTGCTTCCAATATATTCAATTCGTTTTGTATTTTCTCAAGCCGTTCTTTTGAATTCTTGTCAGTTTCTTTTTTCAAAACCTCTTGTTCTATTTTCAATTGCATTATTTTGCGATCTAATTCATCTATATTCTCAGGTTTTGAATCTATAATCATTTTTAATCTACTTGCAGCTTCATCCATAAGATCTATTGCTTTATCAGGCAAAAATCGATCCGTTATATAACGATTAGAATACGTACAAGCTGCTATGACTGCAGAATCGCTGATTCTCACACCATGATGTAATTCATATTTTTCTTTTAATCCTCTGAGAATAGAAATAGAATCCAAAACACTAGGTTCATCAACAAAAACAGGCTGGAATCGTCTGGCAAATGCAGAATCTTTTTCAATATATTGACGATATTCATCAAGAGTTGTTGACCCAATACATCTCAATTCTCCCCGAGCTAACATTGGTTTCAGCATATTTGAAGCGTCCATCGCTCCATCAGATTTTCCTGCACCAACAAGCGTGTGTATTTCATCTATAAAAAGTATAACGTCATTAGCTTCAGAAACCTCTTTTAAAACAGATTTTAATCTTTCTTCGAAATCCCCTCTGAATTTTGCCCCAGCTAAAAGAGCTCCCAAATCCAAAGACATAATGCGTCGATTTTTAATAGAATCGGGAACATCATTTTTAATAATCCTCTGAGCCAAACCTTCTGCAATTGCAGTTTTCCCAACTCCAGGTTCTCCAATCAAAATAGGGTTGTTTTTCGTTCTTCTGGAAAGGACTTGAATAGTTCTTCTTATCTCTTCATCTCTTCCAATAACTGGATCTAACTTTCCTTCACTTGCTGCTTTTATCAGATCTGTTGCATATTTATTCAATGCATCAAATCCTGCTTCTACATTCTCTGTATCAATATTTCTTCCCATACGCATTTCTCCTATCAATTGTTCAAGTATTTCAATCCTCCCACCATTGTTTATATAAATTTCCTTTATAGGTGAATTTGAAAAAATAATAAAAATCAGATTATCCAAACTTATATATTTGTCATGAAACTCTTCGGCTCTTTTATTCATTTTCTGAATTAAAATATTCAGTTCACTTGAAATATAGATATCATCAGATCCACTAACCTTCGAAAGAGACTCAATTTTTTCATCAATCTCTCTTTCAAATTTAGGCATATCTATTGAAGAAAGAATTTTTTCTATGATATTTTCTGTTTTATGATTAATTAAAGACTTTGTGATATGAAATGGAGTAATTTGCTGATGCCCTTGTTTTTTTGCATATTCAACAGCCGTTTGCAAAATAAACATGGTTAAATTTGTCATCTGTTTAGAATCCATTTTTCCTCCATACAAAAACAAAGCTCCCAATAGATATTATATCACAATTCTCTAAATAATTATATATCCCAATAAGATTATAACCATTTCGTTCATACAAAAGTTATCGCAATTTCTTGTAACTTATTCTGAAAACAAGTAAAATGAAAATAGGGATTAAAAATAAGATATCTTTTTGAAAATTAAGAACTTTTTTTCAGTTTCAGAAAATGAAAACAGTAATCATATAGTAAATTGCTTTTGCTGGATGCATTTTTGTTGGGGCATGGCATCTTCAATGATTTTTTCTTTGTTACCGATATTTATTGTTGATGAGCTTGGAGGAAATTCAAAATCCTTTGGACTTCTTGAAGGTTCTGTAATATTCTTATCGTTTATGGCGAAATTATTTGCCGGTTTCATAATGGATATTTTCAAAAAGAAATTACCAATGTTGAAATTGGGAATGATGTTAACAACACTAAGCAAACTTTCTCTCGCATGTTCGATTAACATATTTTTTGTATTTGTGGCAAAATCAATCGACAGATTCGCAAAAGGTTTACGCCAAGCCCCCTCAGATGCTATTTTTGCTGAATTATCATCTAAGAAAGGATTAGCTTATTCATTCAGACACATGATGAATTTATCAGGATTTTTCTGCGGATCATTTATTACAACTATGATTATTTCTTGTATTGGACGAAATTTCAGGTTAATATTTTCGTTATCTATAGTTCCGACTTTAATTGCGATTTATATTTTCAATACAAGAATAAAGAGACTATACGATGACAACAAATTATACCAGCAACGCGACAATCAAAAATGGAAAATCAGCGATATAGCAAATATGTCGAAGAACTATTGGAAGTTCATAATTATAATTATATTTTTAATGTTAAATCGATTTAGTGAAGGATTTATAACTCTTCGAGCAAAGGAACTTCTTCCTCAATATGTTGCCAGCTTTCCGATTTTTATGTCATTATATGAAATGTGCGCCATTTTGATTGCAATACCTATTGGAAAAATATCGGATAAATTTGATAAAAGAAAGATTTTATTATTTGGAATTTGTTTGTTAATAACAGCGGATTTATTTGGTATTTTTTCGTATAACCTGACAACCTTGATTCCTGTGTACCTTTTCTCCGGTCTGCATATCGGAGCAACACAGGGATTAATTGGATCTATAATAGCAAAAACAGCTCATCCACAATTAATAGGGACTGCATTTGCTATATATTATGGAATAGACGGTATTGTTCTTTTCGCTTCTAATAACATAGCCGGATTTTCTTGCAATATAATGAAATATTTAGGTTTACAAAATTCATCAGGACCATTTGTGTTTGGAATATTATGCAGTATCGCTGCATCCTTATGTATTTTAAATTGGATAAAAAAGGAAAAAGTTTTCTGACATAAACCACAGATTTATTCAATCAAATACACAGATTCTAGAAAAATAACTATGTACATGACGACTATTCATTATAATATCCAAGGAGCTCACAAGCGACTGAATTTTTTAGTTCTTTACTATTTCAATAGGCATAACAGCAAAAACCATATCAACATCTGGAGCAGTATCTGTATCCGTTGGTTTTATTATAGTTGATGAATTACTTTCGGCCAGAAGAAGTTTCACTTGAGGAGTTTCTATTTCACGTAAAACTTCTAATAAATACCGACTATTAAAGCAAATTTCCAAAGGGTCAAAAGCATTAAAAGTCGCTTCTATCTCTTCTGTGGCGCTTCCCAATTCTCGACTGACACCACTTAAAACCAACTTATCACTAGCTATATTTAATTTAACAGAATTAGTTGAATCCACAACAACAGTACTTACCCTATCCAAGGCTTCAATAAAATCTGAGGTATTTACAATTAATATTTTATCGTTCGATACATCCAAAGCTGCTTTATATTCAGGGAAAGTTCCACTTATTAAACGAGAACTAAACTCAGTTTGAATATTCTCTGCAGATTGTAAACTGAACGAAATTCTATTTTCAGAAATAGAAACCTTTGTTTCTTTATCAGGGCTTCCATCAATTAACTTTAAAAACTCTGTTACAGTTCTTTTCGAAACAATAATAGGTTCCATTTTTTGAACTTCCTGAGGAGCGCTTGCTGATACGCATGAAATTCTGAATAAATCAGTTGCAACAAAACGTATATTTATATTTCCAAGTTCATTTTCATAATGCATGTGTATTCCATTCAAATGAAAACGTGAATTATCTTGAAGCATTGCGACTTTTGCAACATCTATTGATTTTTTCAAAATAGCAGTATTCATCATAAATGATACATCATAATCCAAATCAGCTATTGGCGGAAATCCATCTGTATCCATATAATGTATTGAGAAAGACGCTTTATTACTTGTGACTTGAATGGAGTTATTCTCATTTGAAGATTCAAAGACAATATCAGATCCTATTTTAATTTTCTTGGTTATATCATAAAGAAGTCCTGCAGGAAGACAATATTTCCCCGCTGAAAGTACTTCGCAATTAATAGTATCTACAATTGTCATATCCATATTTGTCGCAGTAATTTTCAGTCCTTTTTCCGGAATGGCCTCAAATAAAATGTATCCTAAAATAGGAACAGCTTGTTTTTTTTCAATAATCCAATTAGCATGGGCTAATGTTTTTTCTAATACTTTTTGATTTATAGTAAGTTTCATATCAATCTCCATTCTTTCCGGAATAATATTTTGTTATAAAGTCTTCCATTAAACGAACGCCAAATCCTGTAGCTCCTTTTTGAGAAAGAGCTCTGTTTTTTGAATCCCATTCTGTTGCTGCAATATCTATATGTGCCCATTTCGCTTCTGGAGAAATGAAATGCTTTAAAAACATCGCGGCAGTGATACTACCCGCACCTCGTCCAGAACCAACGTTTTTTATATCTGCAATATCTGACTTTATATCTTCTTCATAAGAAGGACTTAATGGCATTCTCCAAATTTTTTCTCCAACATATTTTGAAGAAATTTCAAGTTTTTCTGAAAGTTCATCTGAATTTGAGAATAAACCTGCATATTCATGTCCCAATGCTATTTGTATTGCTCCAGTTAATGTTGCAAAATCGATTATAACTTTTGGATCATATTCTGTTTTCGTATACCACAATACATCAGCTAAAACTAACCTACCTTCTGCATCTGTGTTATCTACTTCTATCGTTTTTCCAGACATAGAAACAACGACATCTCCTGGTTTTTGAGCTTTTCCTGAAATCATGTTTTCCACAACGCCAATAACTCCAACGACATTCGCCTTTACTTTTTGCAACGCTAATGCTTTTAGGGTCCCAATAACAACTGCGGCTCCTGTCATATCGCCTTTCATATCTCCCATTCCTTTCGAAGGCTTGAGACATAGACCTCCAGAATCGAAAGTCAATCCTTTTCCAACCAAAGCTATCATTTCTTTATTTTTATCAGTTCTATATTCCATTGCGATGAGATAAGCTGGATTATCACTACCTTTTGAAACTCCGAGTAAGGCATTCATTCCTAATTTTGCCATATCTTTTCTATCCAAAACAGATATTTTTATCCCCAATTTTTTTAAATTCTTGGCTTCCTCAAGCATTTGATCGGGATCCATCACATTTGCAGGCTCTGTCACCATTTTTCGAACAGTAAACACTCCTTCTTTCACCATATTTAAATAATCATATGCTTTTCGATTTATTTCTGGATATGCGGTTTTTGCCTCGATTTGTTCGATATTTAAAGTGCTTTTTTCAGTTTTATACTTATCAAATTTCCAGTTTTTTAATATAATCCCTGAAACCAAATAAGCTGCAGCTGCTTCATTTCCCACAAATTCAACATTATTAAAAAGAGAGATTTTGGCATTTTTATTTTTTATATTTGTGAAAATATAACCACCTAATTTTTCAAGACTTGCTCTTGTTAATAAATTTTTCTTTCCAGCACCAACGATAATTATATCCTTCAATTCCCCGTTTAAAATCATATTAAATGATTTTATATTTTTATAATCAAGAAAATTATTCTCTGAAATAATGTTATCAGAATAAGAGGAACCTAAAATTGTTTTTAAAGTATCATTGATAAAATTTGTATTTGAATCATTTGAAACAATAATTATAGTATTCGATTTTGCAAAATCAGCAGACTCTGAAAAAATAACATTCATTATGAAAACCCATTTTATTATTTTCACAGAGTCATTGTACCTAATTTTGTTGTAGAATTTCTACAAAAATTTAACTCCTTAACAATAAAACATCATTCCAGAAAGTTTCCATATCTCTCAAAAATTCAATTTCTTTTGTAACGCTAAATTTCCCTTTTGTTTTTATTTCAAAATCTTTCATATATTGTGTCAAAATTTTATCTAATTTCTGAATAAGATCGAAACCTTTTGATGTAAGTTTTAAGTAAATAGCTCTTTTATCATAATTGGAAGGTGAAGAATCCAAATATCCTGACTTGATTAGTTTTTTGATATTATATGTTGCATTCGTACCTATGTAATACCCTCTGGATATTATTTCTCCAATAGTAACTATATTTTCTCCCATGTTCATCAACATAAAAGCTTGAACAGCATTTATATCAACATAGCCTTCTTTATCAATTTCACGCTTTATAACTTCAAGAAATAATTTGTAATTCTTTTCTCCATAAATAGATATTTCTACACAACTGTTTTTCATGATATACTCATAAAATATAGTTTCTCATAAGATTAGGATACATTAATTTAGTTAAATATTCATTAATTTATATCAAAAAAATTTCTCAGAATTTTATTTGAAATTTTATAATTCAATGTAAACTAGTTAAATTTTTATGTTCTTTATAAAGCTATTTCCGTTTCATTATTGATATAACGCCAAACATGACATAAATAAAAATCACGCTCATAAAAAGTGTAATTCCTGATACTCCTGAATAATGTCCAGTATCAACCATACTATCTTTATTGATCACTCTTGAAGATTTCACATAGATTATCAACAAAAGCAAGAATATAGTAAGCCCCATAATAAAATATTCAGATTTCGCCAAAGGTTTATTTTCCTTATTTTCGGAAAGGATTATGAACAAAGAAGAAATAGAAATATATATTCCTGATAAAACTATCGCCAATATACTTTCACTCACAAGAAAAACTATCCCTGAGATACAAATTGCAGACATTAAGAAATAAATTATAGAACTTCTAGTGTTTCCTGAGTTTATTGCCAAAAACGAGGTAATAATAGATAAAAAGGAAAAAAATATAAAAATATAATCATCGATTGAAATGTTAATCAATAATCCCGGCATTTTGTAAATGAGCCTTCTTTTCTGTCCATTTTTCTTTTACTTTCACAAATAACTTTAATTCAATTTTCTTATCCAATAGCTTTTTCATACCATTAATAGCTTCATCTTTTATTTTTTTAATCATATTTCCGTCTTTTCCCAGAACTATGCCTTTTTGAGAATTTTTCATAACAACTATAGCTTGAAAAATTTTGGCTTTTTTCTCCGTTTGACCTATCGATTCAGTTTCTACATATATGCTATAAGGTAATTCTTTTTCTAAATTATAAAAAATCTTTTCTCTGGTTATTTCTGATAATTGAAATTCCAAAGAGGCATCAGATGCCATGTTTTCTGGATAAAACCAGGGGCTTTCATATGCTTGACTAATGATAAAACTTTTCATATCCTCAATTCCATCGGATTTCAAAGCAGAAATCATAAAAACGTGCTTTATAAAATCATAATGGGATAAAACTTCTGCGATCTTTAATATAGCTTCCTTTTGGGCAATATCAACCTTGTTAATTATCACAATAAAAGAAATTTTGCTTGTTTCTAACTTTTCAATAAACCTAATGCTAGCTCCATAGTTTTTCGATGTCGAATCTATAATAAGAGCTATTAAATCTGAATCTTTATAGGATCTTTTGAAATTAGAAGAAATAACTTTCTCGAGAGGAGAATTAGCTTTATGAAAAAACCCCGGGGTATCTGCAAATACTATTTGCGTATCACCTATTTCTGTTATTCCTTTGATTTGGCGTCTTGTCGTTTGAGCTTTAGGAGAGACAATTGATATTTTCTTATTAATCAAAGTATTAAGAAGTGTAGATTTCCCTGCATTAGGTTCACCTACAATTGAAACAAATATACACTTCTTATTTTGCATTAATTGCGTCTTCTCTATAATCCCTCTCCATTTTCTCATGCTTTTCTTGAGCAGCAATACACAACGTCGCAATTGGACGCGCTTCTAATCTTTTCAAACCTATTGGTTCTCCGGTTTCCTCGCAATAACCATAAGTTCCATTATTAATTTTTTCAATTGCTTGATCTATCTTATGAATTAATTTTCTTGCTCTATCTTTTGTTCTTAACTCAAAAGCTTGATTAGCTAAATTGCATGCAGAATCAATAGGATCTGGTTCAATATGCTTCTCTTCCAAAAGTTCTCTCACTTCTTCGCTTTCTTTCAAAAGTTCTGCTTTCCAATTTAAAAGTCTTCCTCTGAAATACTCCAGTTGCTCTTCTGTTAAATAATTATCAAGCTTTTTCACAATTATAACCAGCCTTACAATCCCATCATATTTTTATTATACAAAAAAGCTATAAAAACAAAAATAAAAACTTTAAATTAAATCCAATCTAATTTTAAATTATGATAAAAAATCCACTCCATAACTCCATCCTTCCAAAGAAATTGAATGACCGATATTATGGCAGGTTTTTAATGACACATCATCGATTCCATTTTGTTTCAACTCATCCTTTGCAGTAAGTGCATTTTGATAGGGAACAACTGTATCATCATCAGAATGGACTAACAATACTTTAGCTTTTGATTTTATCTCTTTTTTCGTACATGAAACAAATAATCCGGAATAAGCCAATATCTTTGAAATACAAGAGTAATAAATCATTTCTAGAGCCATTATAGAACCTTGAGAAAACCCTATTAAATTGATATTATTGCATTTGTATTCATTTGATACTTTCTCAATATAATCAGCCAATATAGGTCCCGTGTTATCTAGTCCTCGTCGCAAAGATTCAGGCGATATTTCTTCTAAATCAAACCATTCTTTTCCAGTTCCACAAGCGCAATCATAAGGAGCATCAGGAAATAGAAAAATTGTGTTACTTAACTTTTTTGAAAGAAAAATCTTACCAACTTCTGCGAAATCTTCTCCAGATGTCCCATATCCATGAAGCGTGATTACTAATCTCTCTAAAGAATTAAATTTTTCGGATTTTATAATATACTTATTATTCAGCATCTTCTTCCTGTGGCAATTTAGTAATTTTTATTAATGTAACTTGTATTCTATGGCGTTTTAAAATTTCAAATTTATAACCATATAAAATAAATGTTTGTCCAACTTCAGGAATAATTCCTATGGAATTTATAACAAGTCCTGCAACAGTAGCGGCTATATCATTCCTGAAATTAGATCCTATTTCACGATTTAAATCTCTTATATTAACAGCTCCATCAACAATATAAGAATTGTTGTCCTGCTTTCTTATACCATTCCAAGGATTCACATCGTGCTCATCTTCAATGTCTCCAACTATTTCCTCAATAATATCTTCTAGAGTAATAATTCCCATAAAACTACCATATTCATCAACAACTAAAGCAAAGTGTTCATGTTTCACTTTAAATGATTGTAATTGATCTAAAAGGTCTTTATTTTCAGGAATAAACCAAGGTTCAAGGACTATATCCAAAATATTTAAATTTTTCAATTCCGGATCTTTTTTTATTGCCTTCATTAAATCTTTTACATGTAATATACCAACGATATTATCCGTATTTCCACTCCATAAAGGAATTCTCGTAAACGGGCAATTCATAATTTGTTCCACTAAATTGGATATATTTTCATCTGCACACAACATAGTCACGTTTTTTCTGTGCACCATTATACTGCTTACTTGAACTGCCCCCAGATCTAAAACGCTTTGAAGCATTTCTTTTTCTTTTTTAGTATCTTCTGAATTAACCCCTTTATGAAGAGCGATTGCTCCTTTCAACTCTTCAAGAGAATCTTGATATTCATTTCCAGATTTCGAAGAAAGTTTAGTTATTGAAATAATGCCTTTCGCAATAAAACCTATTATTTTATTAAGCGGTTTTAATGCTATATAAACATATTTGATAAAATAAGCAGAAGGCAAAAGAACGTTTTCCGGATTAGAAATTGTTAGCATCTTTGGTAAAACTTCCGCAAATAACACGATAAATATACTGGTTATAATTGGCGCTAAAAACAATGCATAGTCACCCAAAACTTCTGAAAATAATTCTGTAGTAACAGCAACAGCTAATGAGTTCAGTATCGTTGCACATGTCAGAATAGCACTTATTACTAACCCTATTTCTTCTTGAAGAGCTATAATAACTTTTGCCTTTTTGCTCCCTTCTTTAGCGATACTAAACATTTTTGGTTTTGAATAAGCCGTCATTGCAGTTTCGCACGCAGAAAAATATGCAGAACATATTAAAAAGAATCCAACTAAAAATACATTAAATGCTATAAACATTTATCCATCTCTTTCCTGCAATATTACTCTTTTAGAATTGTTTACCGAGGAGGATTCAATAATTTCCAAAGGAGCAAATCTTATTTCATTTATTCTTTTACGTTTTTTGTAATAATTCAAACTATCCGAATAATATGCCTTGTGAGAACTATCTGTTACAAATTCATCAGGACAATTGTGATGTTTTATTTTCGACGCTAGATATTGATAAGTTTTTTTTAATTGCTCTAAATTTTTGTTATAATCCCTAACTAGCTTTTCAATCTCTTTATTATTTTCCTGAGAATTTTTTTCTTTCTCCAATCGTATATCTTCTAGCTTCTTTTTCAAATCATAAATATCAATTTGGTATCTTTTTATTTCTTCTTGAGCATTTTTATCTAAAGAAGAAATATTTTCAACTTCCTCTAAGAGAGAATCCAAAAAATTACTTTGGCTTTGTATTTTTGCATTGTCCACAGAATAAGCCAAAGTTACAGATGCAAAAACAACTATAGATAAAAGCGATTTAATCATCTATACAATCCAAATTCTATCTACCATCTTATTAATCGTAACACAAATAATCAAATCTTGCTATTTATATAAAAGTCCTATAGCTTCTTTCACCTCAGCAAGTGTATTTTTAGCAATTTCTCTGGCTTTTTGTGATCCTGAAATCAATATTTCCATAACATTTTCATTGGAAACAGAAGCACGCTTTTCTCTGATTGGAGCTAAAATATTTTGAAGAGTATCATTCAAAATCCCTTTTAAGACAGAGTCCCCTAAACCTCCTTTTTGATATCTTTTTTTCAAAGATTTCAGCTCTTCTTTATCTTCAAAAAAAGCATCCAAATACGAAAAAACAACATTTCCTTCAACTTTCCCAGGATCAGATATCTTTATGTGATTAGGATCAGTGTACATATTATAAATTTTTTGCTTTAGTATTTCCGGAGTATCAGACATAAATATCGCATTTCCGAGAGACTTACTTGCTTTTGCTTTTCCATCAATACCAACCAATCTTTGAACTTTTCCAAGAATAGGTTTTGATTCGATTAAAACTTTCGAATTATAAATTCTGTTGAATCTTCGAACTATCTCATTTGCAATCTCAATCAAAGGAAGCTGATCTTCTCCAACAGGAATCAAAGTTGCTTTAAATGCTGTGATATCTGCCGCCTGACTAACAGGATAAGCAAGAAAACCAGCTGGAATAGAATCATGAAAACTTTTTTGTTGAAGTTCTGCTTTTACTGTTGGGTTTCTTTCCAAACGAGTCACAGATATTAAATTCAAATAATATATTGTTAATTCTGTTAGTTCAGGAATAAGCGATTGAATAAATAATGTACTTTTTTCAGGATCTATACCAACAGATATATAATCTTTGCAAACTTCAGCAACATTTATTCTTACTTTTTCTGGATTATCAAAATTATCAGAAAGCGCTTGAATATCAGCTATCATCACAAAACACTTATAATGTTCTTGTAATTCTACTCTACTTTTTAAAGAACCAATATAATGTCCTAAATGTAAATGACCTGTTGGTCTGTCTGCGGTCAAGACTATTTGATTAACGCTCATGAAAGTTACTCGTTATCGATCAATTTTATATCTTCAAACACTTCTTTGTCTACTAAATCAGAGTCTTCATTCAAATCGACATCATCTGTATTATCAGCAAACCCAAACCCGGAAAGTGCAACTTTATCATCTATTTCATCTTCTATATCCAAAGGCATTGAAGAAACCTTTTTCGCATTTAATTCTGAGATATCAAACGTATGTCCGCAACTTGGACAAACCAAAGTTGTTTTTTGCATACTATAAAAAGGCATTGCACACGCTAAACAATTAACCTTTTTTCCCCATTCTAATTTCATAAATTACGTTTTCTCTAATATACCTAGCTACAGTATACTACACTAAATAAAAAATTCGGTCAAGTTTTATATATTCACTATGTCTTCCGAAAGCGCTATAGGAGCCTATGCGGTGTCAATGAAGTTTTCCGGTGAGGCCATCTTTCTAATTCACGCTTCGTGCAGTTACTCTTTTTTCTTTAAATCAACATTATTTCGCTCTTTCATTCGAAATACTTTTGTTGAGGTTAAATAGAATATGTTTTGGAATCTATAGCAGAGTAACAGCTTCATCTATAGCTCTCAAAACGGTTTGGCAAATCAAACTTTTCTTTCGAAAAGTTTGATTTGCCAAAAAAAAAAAAAAAAAAAAAAAAAAAAAAAAAAAAAAAAAAAAATCCATCGAAGAGAACTTCTAAATTGATTTTTGCGATTTTTATTATAAAGGAACACTAGTCTTGAATTTCCAAATTTGCATTTTGAAAATCCTATTATGTTTTCAATAGCATACGTTTTTTAACAAATTCGCTCTGTTTTTTGAGGGCGCGCTGCGCGCATGTTCATATACGCTCTATAATATTTTCCGAAAGGCGGAAACAATTATACTGACTTACTCCCATTTAGTCAAGTCCCACTTCGTTACACTCGTTCTTCGGACTTGACTAAATTTCGTAAATCAATCCCTATCTCCTCGTTCCTTTCGAAAAAATAATATAATTAAAGTTAGTGAATGCCATCTGGAGTTCTTAATTTCAGGATATACGTCTTAATTCCTATATGTCAAATTCTAAATAGTCCCATAAAATTTTAGAGAATTTTGCTGTATTTTGGAACTCACTTACCAATTTTTATGTATTTGAGATTAACACATAGCACACAACAATATATTTTCTCGCTAAAATCAATTGAAAATAGCTTTTGGTACACGTAAATAATATCAAAGAGACCAAACGTCGCTCACTTTTAGATAGCAGAATAGATTTTTAAAATCCGTACTCCAAGTCAATATTTTTTAGAGCTATAGATGAAATTGTTACGCTGTTCTACAGAAGACTATGATCGATAAACAACTGATAACACAGCATTAGCGCATCCAGATTCTTCGATAGACATAGCGAATCAGAATAGCTTACGAGACATAGATATTGTAAGTCCTTTTGTTAATCCTTAAAAATTTACAAGATCTATGATATGTTCTCTGCTATAATGTAAAGACTAATTTTATTAAGTTTGAGTTTATGTTTAATTGGTTTAAAGAAAAAGGACTAAAACAAGGAATATTTTGGGCAATAATGATATATTTTATTGGAACAATAAATGATGTAATAGCCAGATTCCTTGGAGATAGGCTTCATGCTGTTGAAATCGCATTTTTCCGCTTTTTGTTTTCTGTTTTGGTTATTATTTATCCTATGCTGAAATCAAAAGACCCCCTATTCAAATCAACCATGCACGGTTATCATCTGATGAGAGGTATACTCGGAGCTATAGCCTTAGGGCTTTGTTGTTATAGTGTTAACATAATGCCATTAGCTGAAAATACAACGATATTATTTTCCGAAGCATTATTTATGTTGCCATTAGCAGCTATATTCCTGAAAGAAAAGGTCAGTTTATCCGCAATAGTAGCAACATTAATCGGTTTTTTGGGTTTAATTATTATGTTTAAACCAAACGCGAATAACTTGAACATCAAAGCGCTTGTTCCAACTTTAGCAGCTTTGTTGTTTGCAATTATGAATATAATGATAAAAAAGATGATAGATGCAAAAGAAAATTCTTGGACAATGTTGTTTTATTTTGGGCTTTATACAACTATCATTTCAGGAATGGTTGTTCCATTTTATTGGGTAACTCCAAATCTAAGAGAATTGATATTAATTTTGTTTTTGGGAATTGGAGCTAATTTGATACAGTTATTTATATTCCTGGCTTATAGAGCGACTTCTGCTTCAAATATTTCACCTATCAGATATACTGAATTACCTTTTGCAATATTGTTTGGTTTTATATTCTTTGGTCAAATACCATCCTATATGACATTGCTGGGAGCTCTTTTGATTATATTCGGGACATTCATATCAGGATATTCTAAAAAAGAGAAATAATTGACATGTCTAAAACAATTGAGATATCTGCAGAATTTATTGGAAAAAGAATAGATTCTGCAATATCAGAAATTGTAAAGGATATTTCAAGAACGACGTTGCAAAAACTAATTAAAAATGGAAAGGTTCTTATAGATGGGATTATATTAAATAATCCTTCTCATAAAATTAATAGAGAATGTGTTATAAATATTACATCACATGAAGCCACACCTGAATATGAAATTATTCCAGAGAATATTGATATTGATATACTATATGAAGATGAGTATATAATAATCATTAATAAACCTGCGGGATTAGTTTGTCATCCAGCTCCAGGACATAGAACAGGAACTCTAGTCAACGCAATCGTGTACCATTTTAATAATAATCTTTCTGATATAAATGGCTTATTGCGTCCAGGAATAGTTCATAGACTTGACAAAGACACATCCGGAGTTATGTTAATAGCAAAAACGAACGAAGCACATATGGCGTTTGCCAATCTATTTGCAAACGAAAAAGGGAAATCTATAAAAAGAAAATATATTTGTTATGTTTTTGGATCATTAAAAGAAAAGCAAGGAAAAATTGAAACTTTTATAAATCGGCATCCTAAAAATAGACAGCTTTATTCTGTTTTCGAGAATTCAGGAAAGCTAGCAATAACATTATATAATATCGAAAAAACGAAATATATCACTTCCACAAAATGTATTTCAAAAGTAACTTGCGAATTATTAACCGGAAGAACACATCAAATACGTGTGCACATGAAATTTATGGGAATCCCTATTATCGGAGATCAAAATTATGGAAAAGGAAGAATAGAATCTTGTTTCCCTGGTATTATAAGGGAATTTCCAAGACAAGCTCTTCACTCAAACCAATTATTTTTCATTCATCCATTCTTGAAAAGAGAAATGTTATTTATCATTGAAGAACCAGAAGACATGATGAATCTAAATATGTTGTTTTGATAGCTAATTTTCCTTTGATACAATATCTCTAAATAAAAAGAAGTAAAATTAACGGAAAATTAACCTTTTTTTTAAATAGAAAATAGGGAAGAAAAGTTTTGAAAACACTTCTCTAGAA
Organism: uncultured Alphaproteobacteria bacterium; assembly: GCA_910588255.1. Classification (GTDB taxonomy): domain Bacteria; phylum Pseudomonadota; class Alphaproteobacteria; order RUG11792; family RUG11792; genus MGBC162888. Next base: position 3,300 of record CAJUOM010000019.1, on the reverse strand, counting down.
AGTAAATATAACTTTTTTAAGGAGGTAAATATGAATAAATTATTACAAACAACATTAATTTCCACAATTTTGGTAACTTCAGGTTTTGCATCAGACGCTACAAGTGAAAAAATTGCAAAATTAGATGACGGTGTCATGGTTTTTGGAGATATAACAATGAACTCTCAGACTGTAGAAATAGGCAAACCGGAAAATGGAACAAAATCATATGTATATACTTATGGAAGAATCCAAGCGAAAGGTCACCCTGAAATAACAACTGAAGAAAATAAACCTGCTACGTTATTTAATGGATATTGCTTTAAACAGGAAAATCCTGACACTAATCCTCACGAGCTATATGCTCATGGGGGTATTGATAGCAAAATCGAACCTGCTGACGGTACTAATATAAAAATTTGGCAACTTTCAGTTTTAAGATCTCTGACACATCAGCTTGATAAGGGGCAAGGACTTCCAACAGATTCTGATGATTCTGTTACTATTGATTTAGCAAAAAATGTAGATCCAAAAAATCCTGTTTTTCTTATTAGTCCAACCATTGAAGATCAAATGGGAATGGCAAGACTTATGGATACCGAGAGCAAAATTGTTTCAAAAGATCCTAGCTTAAGACTTAATATAATAATGCAAGGAGAAAAATCTACAGACGGATCTAATTGGGAGCAATTTACGGAAAAAGCTATGGATACAAAGTTTAAAAAGCCGTTTCGAGACTTAAAACTTTCTCTTTTAGAAGAAGTTCAAGGTTCTGCAACATTAATGGGAGAATGTGACTTAACCGTGGATGAAGATGAAATGACAATTCCAACAGTTTTAAAAAGCACGAAAATTGATGAGAAAATGACCAATATCGGAGAAATGGATGGCAAAGATACGAAAATTACAATTAACTCTGAAGGAAAAAAGATTACTTTCGAAGAGGACGTTGATTTCAGTTCACATGGTGCAACATTAGCAGGAAACGGTGGTGTATTCGTATTCAAAAAAGGGCTAAAGCTCTAGAGGTTAAGCTATATCACAAGACACGGAAATTAATACATTCCGTGTCTTCTATTAAGACTCGTGATAAATTAATTGTATTTTTCCTAATGTTATTTTATTATAATAGTAATTAACGCGGGCGTAGTTCAATGGTAGAACGTAAGCTTCCCAAGCTTAAAGCGTGGGTCCGATTCCCATCGCCCGCTCCAGAAATTTTATTATTATGCTTTCTTGTAAATTTATAATTCCTTACGAAAAATTAGAAAGTTTAAATTCTTTCCTGGACGAAATAGAATTATACAATGTTTCAATTTTCGAAAATGCAGAACTAGGTTTTTCCCAAGATTTAGATGAAAATGGATTTCCTATAGCAAAATTTTTTGACGTTGAAATATTTGTAAATAACAAGAAGGAATCGGAAAATTTACAAAAAATATTAAATAACAAATTTCGGCAAGTTATAAAGGATTTTCAAATTAACGAAGTTGATAACAAAAATTGGGTAAATTCATATTTAAAAGAACTAAAGCCTATTATAATTGAAAATTTTTATTTTTATAATGACTTAATACAAAAACCTGAGAATGATTCGAATTTAATCCCTATAAAATTGAATTCCGCATTAGCTTTTGGAAGTGGACATCACCAAACGACTCAAGGGTGTATCTTAAATGCCGAATTTTTAAAAAATAACCCATTCACTCCATCAAATATTTTGGATATGGGTTGCGGAACAGGAATCCTCGGGATTTGTGCTTTGAAATTGTGGCCAAATTCGAATTTACTCGGAGTAGATATCGATCCAGACGCTGTAAAAATTACTTCAGATAATTATCAAGCAAATGACATAAATGCAAATGCTATTGTTGCAAGTAATCTGAATTATATAGATAAAAAATTTGATTTAATATTTTGTAATATATTAAAACATTCGCTCTTAGATCTGGCTAAAAGCTTCTATGAAAAACTTAATAAAGGAGGATATATAATTACTTCTGGATTTATAACTTCTCAAGAAAAGGAGATTGTTGATAAATATGAAGAACTAGGATTCAAAACAATTAACAAAATATCAATGGAAGACTGGCTTTCCATTTTATTCAGGAGATAAGAGTTGGAAAAATCAAAGATATTTACTTCTTTAAAAACTTTTTTGATAGCATTATTTTGCTTTTCAGTTTCGTTTCTTAATTATCTTATCACTCAAATAATTGGAGGTTATTTCTTTCCTCTGACGAGTCTCGTTATGTTTTATTGCTTTATTTTAGGTTATCAAATTCCTGTGATTTTTGTATTCACTATAGGATTAATTGACGATATATTATTAAATAGTATATTGGGAACTTATGCTCTGCTTTATTCATTGATGGCTTACTTTCTAAACTCAAATATCAACTTGAAACAAAAAAAGATATTAAGTTTATTTGCTGCAGCTGGTTTTCTATTAATAAACTATATTACGTTTCGTACTTTTTAATAAAAAGGCCTACAAAAATAAGCCTTTTTATTATTTTCAAAGAGCTCATCCTTTTAATGCCCCCAAGATTGCAATCATTCCTTCTGCAGCTGTATCACTTGTTATTTTATAGCTTTCATTAAATGTATATATATTCATAAAACGAGCAGAAAAAGTCTTGCCAGTTTGTGAAATTCCCATAAAATCATCACCAGTATGAGTACCTCTACATATCCAACTAACTGCTACCTTGTTTTTCTCTGCTATCATTTCTTCAATTTGCCATTGGACATCAGGAAAACTTTTTCTAAGCCAAAAAACCAATGATAAATATCCCTTACCACCATAAACAGCTTCGGGAAAAGCAGGCGTATAAAAAGGCGCATCTTCTGCAATTAATTCATTAGCCAGTTTCATATCAGCTTTATTAATCATTTCATTAAATCTAACCATTTGTTCTTTTATTCGGATAATATCAAATGATTCTAATTTCGACGATTGTTGTTCCATAACACTCATGACTTCTTCCGTTCCAAAAACATCACCACTATTTAAAATAGAGAACCCTAAAGCTCCAATTACTAATAAATTTTTCATTATTTACTCCTTGTTAACTAAATACCTCCCATATTCTATAGATTTTATAGCATTAAGTCAAGAAAAATCCCTAAAATTTTATGGGACTTTTTAGGATTTGACATATATGAATTGAGAAGTATATCCTGAAATTAAGGATACTAAATAGCGTCCACTAAACTAATTATATTTTTTCGAAAGGTAGAAACGATTATATTGATTTACTCCCATTTCGTCAAGTCTCACTTCGTTCCACTCGTTCTTCCGACTTGACTAAATTTCGT
>CAJUOM010000018.1 GCA_910588255.1 uncultured Alphaproteobacteria bacterium | reverse complement strand
GTGGTACAATATCAAAGATACCACACGCCGCGCGCCTGAATACCTCATAATTTCAGGATATACAACTCATCTCTTTCTTGTCAAATTCTAAAAAGTTCCATAAAATTTTAGATATTTTTGTGGGACTTCGTTTCAAATTCTCATATTATTAATATACTTGCCAATTCCCATCTTCTTTTCTTCTTTAAAAATATCTTGAAGTTTGATAGAATATATTTTATAGTTTAACTTTTTTCGCAAGATTTTTTAATCTTTGCTCAATCAAAAATTTAGGTGAATATGGAATTAAATGAAAAACGCAGCTTTGCTGAGATGCTTGAAGAGTCTCTTAAAGGAAAGAATTCTTTAGAAGGGAAAGTTACTCAGGGGACTATAGTTGCGATAAAAAATGATAAAGCAATAATTGATGTTGGTTTGAAATCAGAAGGTAGATTATTTTTAAGTGATATAAAGTCTTTAAAAGGAACAGATGAAATTTCTGTGGGAGATACTCTGGAAGTCTTTGTTGAACGTTTTGAGGATAAAAATGGCGAGCCTATTTTGAGTATTGAAAAAGCGAAAAAAGAAGCTGTTTGGAAAGATTTAGAAAAGAAACTTGAAGCTGGTGAGACTGTTGATGCAGTTATTACCGGAAGAACAAAAGGTGGGTTTTCTGTGGATATCAATGGAACTGCTGCTTTCTTGCCAGGAAGTCAGGTTGATTTAAGAATCGTAAAAGATATTACTCCTCTCTTAAATTTAAAACAGCCATTTAAAATTTTAAAAATGGACAGAGTAAGAAATAATATAGTTGTTTCCAGAAGAGCTGTTCTTGAGGCGGCCAGATTGGAATCTAGATCAGAGGTTATGTCGAAACTTGAAGAAGGAATGGTAACCACAGGTATTGTCAAAAATATCACAGATTATGGAGTTTTTGTTGATATTGGAGGTATTGATGGATTACTACATGTCACGGATATGTCTTGGAAGAGAATAGTCTCACCTTCAGAATTAGTAAAAGTGGGAGATAGTGTTCAAGTTCAAGTTATAAAATTTAATAAAGATTCTGGAAGAATTTCACTTGGTATGAAGCAATTAGTCCAAACTCCATGGGAAAATATTGAACAAAGATATATCGTAGGCGAAAAATACAAAGGAAAAGTTGTAAATATCACAGATTACGGAGTTTTTGTTGAACTTGAAGATTGCATAGAAGGAATGATATACATGACCGAACTTAGTTGGGTTCGCAAAAATGTTCAACCAAGTAAGATAGTTAATATCGGAGATGAGGTTGAAGTTATGGTTCTTGAAGTCAATCCTCAAAAACGCAAAATAAGTTTGGGATTAAAGCAGTGCCAAGAAAATCCCTGGAAGAAATTTGCTGAAGAGCATCCAGTTGGAACAAAACTTGAAGGTATTGTTAAGAATATTACAGAATTTGGAATTTTCGTTGGAGTTAATGATTTGCTCGATGGAATGGTTCATATGTCAGATGTTTCTTGGAATGACGGATCAAGAGATGATAAATCAAAAGATATTGAAAAAGGTCAGAAAATTGAGGTTATCGTTCTTGATGTGAATCCTGAAAAAGAAAGAATTAATCTTGGAATAAAGCAATTAGCAGATGACCCTTATGCAGAAGCTGCTGAAAACACCAAAAAAGGTGACGTAGTTGTTGCTGAAATTAAGGAAATACATACCGCCGGAGTTGATGTTGTCCTTGAAAATGGGCTTTCCGGATTCATTAAGAAATCTGATATTTCAAGTGAAAAATCCAAACAAAAGACAGACTCTTTTGCTGTTGGCGAAAAAGTTGAAGCTCTTGTGCTTAATATTGAAAAAACGTCAAGAAGAGTTAATCTTTCAATAAAAGCTTTAGAAGTCCAAAGAGAAAAAGAAGCCTTACAACAATTTGGATCAACTGATAGTGGAGCAAGCTTGGGAGATATCTTGGGAGAAGCGCTAAAAAAGAAAGAAGAAAAATAAAGGTATTTAAAAGGTGGAGAAATCCACCTTGTTTTATTAAGAGGTGAATTATGAATTTTATAGAAAATTTTTTTGGAACGGTAGCTTTAGTAACCAGCATTATAGGGTTGCTTCCTCAAATTTATAAAGCTTATAAAACAAAGTCTACAAGCGATATCTCAATGATTATGCTCGTGAATTTTTTCCTGGGTTCTCTGTCATGGATCATATATGGAATTTGCACAAAATCTGTTTTTGTTATTTGGAGTAACACAATGGGTTTGACAACAGCCGTTGTTTCAATACTTCAAAAAAGATATTATGATAAACGATAATATTTTTGATTTTTTAGAATTTAAATCCATATTATGTTTAAATGGAAAGCTTCCCTCATATAAAATGTTAATAAATCTTAACTTACCGATTATTGCAGCTGATGGAGCTGTAAATAGGCTATTTAATATGGGAATAATGCCGAATATTGTTATTGGAGATTTGGATAGTGTTTCTTCTGATTTGTTATGCAGAATTCTACATTTGAAAGATTTAGATCAAAACTATTCCGATTTTCAAAAAGCTTATAGATATATAACTTCAAATAACTTGAATCCATCGATTATATGTGGCATATCTGGGGGCTTTTTAGATCATATTCTTAATAACATTAATATATTCATAAAGCTGGAAAATAACATATTTATGGATGATGAAATTATAGGGTTTTGTTTGCATGGGAAACGTACATTAAAAATAGCAATAGGAACAAAAATTTCAATATTTGGAATTCCAAGTTGCAAGATTACAACACAGGGACTTAAATGGGAATTAAATAATGAGTTATTAATTTTTCCCGGGCGAAATTCATCTCTGAATAGAATAAAAAAGCAAGAAATCTCGATTGAAGTTTTTGACGGAACAGCTCTGATAATTATTTATAAAAATATTATAAATGATGCAGGATTAGAGGAAATCAAATAACTTTTTTAACTCTGAATCTAACATCGGTTTTGTTAATTTTATTTTATTCGAAACCATTTCATCGTTTCCTGATGTTTCAAAGTGCACACCACTTAAAATCGCAATTCCTGAACTTATATGACATTTTATAATAGCTGGTAAATTGTCTTTTTCCATATAAGTTGCTATAACTTCAACATTTTTCATACTATTCTCAGAACTCGGAATAAATGTACCCCCACCATTATAATATACATAAATTTCGTTTCCTGAAAAATTAATTTTCGCAGCACAAGCTCCAGAATCGTTATCGTAATTATATGGCTTTAGTATTGGACCGAATGTTGTTCCTTCAAACAACGCAAGACTTCGTTTTTCGATTATTTCCAAATCCGTTCTTTTGGCAAATTCCAAAAAGTTTCCTGCAAAATATGCTCCGGCACAAATACCTAAATATTTTCCACCATTCTTTATAAAACTTCTTATTTTTCTACAACCAATTTCTCCGAGATTTTTCTCATACCATGAATCAGCTCCTCCCGGGAAAACTATAAGTTCTGTGCTATCTTCCCAGTTTTCATTAATTATATTCCAATAATAAATATATTTTATTTCATATTTCAAATTTACAAAATTTTTTAAGAAATAATAAATATCTTTTATGCAATTAACAGAAGTTCCTAAACCAGAATATATAAGTATGTTCTTCATAAATATCAATGGTCGGGAAGAGAGGATTCGAACCTCCGGCCCACTGCTCCCAAAGCAGTTGCGCTACCAGGCTGCGCTACTTCCCGTTATTATAATTATCCTACACATGCTATATAATTTCAAGTGAAATTTGATACTTCTATAAAATTTCTAATATGTTCAATCAAACTAACTTAAACGACTATCCGCTACTTCACTTAAAAATTCTCTAAAATCTTGCAAGTCGGCTAAAGTTAAAGATCTTTCTCTAATCTTGTTATAAAACTCCTGGATTTTTCCTATTTTAGGATCAGATTCTATAGCATTTGCTAATCTTTCTGTGTTCCATGGTTTTATAGTGCCATCAAAATGAAATATCATTATGTCTTTTGCATTTGTATAAACATCTTTCCTTATCTGTTCATTTTTGATTAATTCTTTGTGTATCTCCGGAAATTTAGGATATCCTTCTGCAGATTCATTTCCAGTAAAAAGTGCTGGAAATAGATCTTTCGGATTAAAGTTATACTTAATAGTTAATGTTTCAACATCTGTGTAATATTCCAATGCAGTTTCATCTGCTGGGAACATTTGCAATGCTTTATCATAATCTTTATCTAATGTTTCTTTATTGGTTGTTTTTTCTAAATATGGATCAAGCAGAAAATCAAAAAGTTCATTAGTCTGAGGGGAGTCGAAGTGCCAATTAATATTTGATGTTTCTTCTATTATATCTTTTATGACAACGATAAACTCTTGGGGAACTTTTTTGTATACAATTTCAAGCTCTTGAAGTATTTTCATTAAGTTTCCATATGATTCATTTTTAACAGTTATCTTTTTGGTTTTTTCTAAAAATTCTTTTAGAAAACTTCTTATAAATTCTTTTGACTCTTCATTTTGATCAAGAAATATTTTTGTCATTAAACAAAATTTCTTAGACGTGAAAAGTTTGTGTTTATTCCAGTCTTCTTCTAACCTTTCAGAAATCGATTTTGTAAATTCTTCAGAATTATCTATTTCATCACGATGAAATAACAAAACACCACTGCTCACTCCCATTGGCATTGGGGATGATTCACCATGTAAGACTATTTCTTCGTAATTATTTAAAGATATCGGAGACAATGGTGATGACAGAATTGGATGTTTACCTCTAACATTAAACATCCCGGACAAATCTTGAAGAACCCATAAATCCGAATCCAAAGAAACAAAGGTAGATATAGGCTTCTTATCAAAGAGTTTCTCTATAAAATCATGTTGATTATTTAACCAATCAATAACTGAAACAAGTTGCCATCTTAAGTTAATTAACGGTGACCATGAAGTTTTATATGTTTCCATAGCGTTTCTATCAATACAATCTATTGTTTCTATTTCTCTCAAAATAACTGAAGTATGCTCGTCTGATAAAGTCGTTAACAAAGTTTCACTATTTTTATCAATATCAGGCATAATAATTATCGCGTTCTTATTTGTATTAGGCATAGTCGCTTTTAATGTAAAAATTGTTTCTGCACAATGTGGAACATAATTAGAATCAACTATAAATACAAAACTAAAAGGGGAAGGGGTTTGCATAGCGGCAAACGTAGCTGAAACAAAGCTTAATACTGCCAATAATAATTTCTTTAACATAAATCCTGTAAATATTTAAAAAACACAACAATTATTGTAACATAAATATAACAATCTTACAATACCTAAATGAAAATATTTTTTATTTAAGCAAAACTTAAAGCTTTATTAAAATTTGTCGAAGATTGATCTGTGATAACTTCATGAGATGAGATTTGAGAAAGAAGTTTTCTCATTAATTTATTATTCAGGGCATGAGATGTGTTAAACCCCTTGATATCTCCAATGATATCATAGCCTATAACAGAAATATCACCAATTAAATCCAAGCACTTATGCATAACAAGTTCTTTTGGATTTCTAAGTCCTTCTGCATTTTTTATAGTACTATCAGGCAAGATAGCAATTGTATTCTCTTCAGATGTTCCTTTTGCCAATCCCATATTGCGTACTTTTTCATAATCCTCAATCCAGCCAAATGTCCTGGAACTTGATAAATCATTTAAGTTATCTTCAAAACTAAAAGTATAACTATTATTATTCTTAATAACAGGATTGATTCTATCATAAGATAATTCTACACTTACATTCAGATTATTTGATGGAGAAATTGATATTTTTCCAGTATTCGATTCTTCAAAAACAGGATGTCTAATAACAATCGCAGGAACGAAAGGGTCTTGATGAATTATTCCTGTTTTTCTGAAATTTCTAACAAAATCCAAAGCTGAACCGTCCATAATAGGAACTTCTTGAGAATCCAATCTGACTAATGCATTTGTAATACCACATATTCTGAAAGCCGCTAAAAGATGCTCAACAACAGCGACAAATACACCACTTTTATTGACAATTCTTGTGCAAAGTGTTGGATCTATAACAGAATTAGGAGATAATTTTATAAATGGATCTTTGTTTTTTATGTCTGTTCTTTCAAAAATAATTCCTGAATTTACTTTTGCTGGATATATTTGCATGTTTACATTTTCACCGCTATGAACTCCTATTCCATGAAATTCAACAGCAGAATTTAATGTTGCTTCACGTCTTAAATTAAATAACATTTTAATAAAAACTTATCCACTATATATTTATATTCTACCGCCATAATTATTTTATAGGGAAGCCATTTAATTATTACAAATTGTTACAGGGTAAGGATTTCCACGGAATCTTGTGTAACAGCTAGTGTATGCTCAAATTGTGCTGATAATGATTTATCAACCGTCACAGCCGTCCATCCGTCTTTTAATACTTTTGTTTTATACGAACCTGCATTAATCATTGGTTCTATTGTGAAAAACATACCTGGGAGAATTTGTTCTCCTTGCTCTCCGGAATCATAATGAAGAACCGTCGGGGCTCCATGAAAGACATTCCCGATCCCATGTCCACAATAATCTCGAACTATTGAGAAACCCTGTTTATCTATATATTTCTGGATAGCTTTTCCTATATCTCCAAAATACCCGAAGGGTTTTACAGCAGATATTCCAAGATCAAGAGCTTTCCTTGTTGTTTCAATCAATGTTGTTGCAAGTTTTGTACATTTTCCAACAGTGAATGTCCGATTGGTATCTCCGTACCATCCACTCAAATTAACTGTCACATCTATATTTATTATATCTCCAGATTTTAATTTATATTCACATGGAATTCCATGGCAAATAACGTTATTTACAGAAGTACAGATGGATTTAGGAAAACCATTATAATTCAATGGTGCAGGAATCGCATTATTAGAAATTATAAAGTTATGACAAAGTATATTCAGTTCATTTGTCGTTTTTCCCTCCTGAATATATGGTTCTATATAATCCAAAACTGCTTTTGCGAGTTTTCCTGCTTTTCGCATTCCTTCAAGAGCTTGACTATCATATAACTTTATATTTCCCATTTTTATTGCTCTTTAAACTATCCAATAACAATTATAAACCTACATGTGTCAAAGTTCCAGAATGGTGTTTATTAAAACTTTCGAAAACGTTTTCCTATTTTCATAATGATTGTCGCATAAAGCCAAGTTTTTTCAAAGACAAAATCGTTTGGGAAAGCTGTTTAACATAAAGTTGGTTCTTCTTTCTCAAATCTTTTATATTCTCGGATTCAATTAATGCTTTAACCTTCGATATATCTATACTAAAATGATTTTATACAGACTCAAGCTCTGTAATTTGCTCATTTATTTCGCTATTAGAAAAATCCGTGACACTTTCATTATCAATTGAATCATACAATAATATAGTGCTATTGAATCTAACCTGCAAACTTTTGACTTAATAAAGGGTTTTGTTCTATCATAGGAATTTGCCTTAATATCTCATATATCTCTTCATTTTTCATACGTGAATTGATACCAAAAGATTTAATAGTGCTCATATCATTATTATCCAAAAGTAATATAATGCCATGATAAAGAGTTCCATTTTTTGATATTGCAAATTCAGAACCTTTCCCATTAGAATAAGTAACGCTGTATTCTATTGCCTTACTCGTAGAACTTTGTTTAAATCCCAAATGCATTGAATCAGGAGAAACCCTATCAGGGTCATGGAAACAGACGCTTCCTTTAAAATTCATCTCTTGACAAGTTGACTTATCCATTATTTTCAAATGACAATCTGCCTCTATGCTTATAGAAAATTTACCTTTACCAAAATGTTGAGCAACATCTCTAAAAATAGTCCATTGAGGCTTAAAAGAAATTTCTTGAGTCGTAGTCCCTGAAGAAATCATAGGTTGTATTGATATATAAAATCTTCAGTAGGAGTAGAAATTAACTTAAAAAACTCTATATTTAATCTAGGCTATCATAGGAATTAGCCCTTGAAATCAATGGCATTCCCCAGTCTCCTAATTCAATTCCAGATTCATATTCAATTGAAGATGCCTCGCAGAAACTTGTCATAAATGTTAGAGCGAAAATGATTTTAATACTTTCTTTAATCATAGAAACACTAAAAATAATACCTCTAAATATATTAGAGCATAAGTTTTTATATGAATTCAATTATACAACATTGGGAGATTAATATATAATTTTGTGATCTCTATGCTTCATGATGGCTATGAAACAGGGGATGTATACTTTGCGAATCGGAAAATTATCTTAGCTTTTGAATTAAAAACTCGCATTTATAGATAAATTGATATAAAATCTATTATATATCATCCTTGGTTTTATGTATTGAATCCGGGAAAAATTAATAGCTTTTAGCTGATTTATATATAAGGTCTCTATAACTTTGAGATCATTGGTTTTTTTGAGGTTTGATTTTATGTCTGGAAAATTATTAATAGACGCACATTATACAGAAGAAACTCGAGTTGCAATCATTGGGGAAAACGGAAAATTAGAAAATTTTGAAGCGGAATATGTTGAAAAGAAACCGATAAAAGGCAACATATATCTCGCAAAAATTATTCGTATAGAACCGGCAATACAAGCAGCATTTATAGATTATGGGGGAGAAAAACACGGATTTATACCTTTATCTGAAATTCATTATGATTATTTTAATAAAAATATAATGAAATCTTTAGAAAGTGAAATTTTATTAGAAATGGAAAAGGAGGATTCGGAACAGGGAACTTCAGAGGAACACCAAAAGTCGATAACAAAAAGACAATTTAAAATCCAAGAAGTTCTTTCTACAAAACAAATATTGCTTGTTCAAGCTGAAAAAGAAATTCGAGGAAATAAATGTGCCTTCTTCACAACGTTTATTACTTTGCCTGGAAGGTATTGTGTTCTCATGCCAAATCCACCGAAAGGTAAATCGAATGGTATTTCTAGAAAAATAGATTTTTCAGAAAAAGAACGTTTAAGAGATATTGTAAATTCTTTGGAGGTTCCTGAAGGAATGAGTTGCATTGTGAGAACTGCCGGAGAAAACAGAACCAAACAGGAAATAAAAAGAGATTTAGAATATCTTTGCAGGTTGTGGAATGAAATTCGAACAAAAGTAACTTCTTCCATTGCTCCGGCATTAATTCATGAAGAAGGAAATATTGTAAAAAGAAGTATTAGGGATCTATATCAAAGAACTATGGATAAGATCATAATCCAGGGAAAAGATGCGTATAAAGAAGCAAGAGCATTTATGAAGTCTTTTACTCCAAGTCATGTTAAAAAAATTGAGTTATACGACGATAAAGATATGCCGATTTTTCATAAGTATCAAATAGAAGACAAAATAGATAAAATCCTTGACACAACAGTAATATTGCCCTCTGGTGGTTCTATTGTTATCAATACCACAGAAGCACTCACGGCTATAGATGTTAACTCTGGGAAATTAAAAAATGAGAGGGACATCGAGGGAACCGCATTGAAAACCAATTTAGAAGCAGCTGTAGAAATTGGACGACAAATAAAACTTCGAGATATCGCAGGAATAATAGTTATAGACTTTATTGATATGATGGATAATAAAGATAATTCGAAAATTGAGAAGAAAATGAGAGATGTCATGAAGGACGATTATTCTAGTATGCATTTCAGTCGCTTATCTCAATTCGGATTAATGGAAATATCAAGACAAAGATTAAGAACCAGTTTAGCTGATTCAACTTTCGTTCAATGCAATCATTGCAAGGGTTCTGGAAAAATATTAGCAAATGAAACTGTAGCTTTGTCAATCATTCGAAAAATTGAAAACTTCTTAGTCCTTGGGAAAGGAAAAAGAGTGATTGTCGAATTATCTCCGGGAATTGACTTATTTATATTAAACCATAAAAGGAAGTTAATTACGGAAATGGAAACAAATTACGAAGTATCACTTGAAATAACAAGAAATCCCGCTCTTTCTTCTATGGATTGCAAATTTATCATAACGGAATATAAACCTAAAGATGAGTCTAAAGATATTAATTCGAAAAATAAATCTGAAAAAACACCGAAGACATCAGAAATTGTTGATGAACAAAAAATTACAAATAAGACTAATGTAAAGAGTTCAAAAACTACAAAATCTAAAACTTCTAAAAAAACGAATACAAAATCTATTAAACCAGATTCAGAAAAAGATATAGATGCAAAATCTGGAGATCAAAAGTCTTCAACAAAACAATCAAAAAAGAAAGATTTAAAAAATAATACAGAATCGAAAAATACATTAAACAAAAACTCTAAAGCAAGGAAAACAAAAATTTCAAAACCGAAAATGACAAAACAACTAACAGAGACTCCGAAAGCAGTGACAAAAACAGAACAAAAAGATAATCAACCTGAATCATCTGAACATTCGAAATCTACGTCTACCGAAAATCCAGTTTTAGAACAAAAGAGGGGATCGAAAAGAAAATCTGGATGGTTGAGAAAAATATTTTCATAATATGAAATTTACAAAGTTTTTTGCATTATTAATTTTTTGTTTTTCGTTGAAAGCTGAAGGTTATCTTTTGATGGATGACGAGAGTGAAACTTTTTTGTCAGGGATTGTTGAAAAAATAAAAGATGCATTAGGTTTTGAAGGAACGATAAAAATCTATATATCAAGCGATCAAACTTTAAATGCCGCGGCAACTCAATCGGGAGATATAATCGTGAATGCAGGAGCGATAACTCAATGTTCAAACTCGAAAGAATTAATTGCCATACTGGCGCATGAAATCGGGCATGTTGCAGGAGTTCACGTAACAACTTATTTAGCGAATAGAACGGATTTTTTAAAAGCGGGATTAGTTCCGGCATTGATCGGAGTTGTGGCTTCTATTTGTTCTCAAAATGGAGCTCCTGTTATGGCAGGTTTATTGAGTGGACAATCTTTAGGAACAGGAATGGCACTTAGCAAATTACGTCAAAAAGAAAGTATTGCAGACACAAAAGCCATCCAATCTATAGAAAGATTGAATTGGTGGCCTGTCTTTGAGGGCTTTGTTTCAATTTATGAAAAACTAAATTCCGATTCCATAATTTTCAATAAATATCTCTCAACTCATCCTCTATCTCAAGACAGGATAGCGAAATTCAAAAAATATAGGGATTTAAATAAACCAATATCTCAAAAAACAATAGATTTACTTCAAGATTTTGAAAATCGATTTCAAACAATAAAACATAAAATAAGAGCATTAACGATATCTTCTGAATTAGCAGGTTCTCTTTATAAAACATTCAAAAATAAAAACGAAAAATATGCAAGAGCTGTCATATTATATCGTTTAAATAAATATCAGACTTCTATAAAATTGATAAATGAATTATTAATAGAATCTCCTAATAATGCTTATTACACAGAAATAAAATCTATGAGTTTAATTAATTTAAGAAAATGTAATGAAGCAGCAAATGAAGCTTTGAGAATTTTAAAAAATGATAGAAACACAACAATTCACAGAGATTTAGGAATTATATATGGAGACGCTGTTTTTGAAGGAAAATTGAATTCGCAAATTCCACAGGCTATAAAGTTTTTAAAAAAAATTCTTTCGAGATATAATGACGATTTATCTACGATAAATTTACTCGGAAACTTATATCAACTTTCAGGAAAAGAATACAGCTCAAAACTATACGCTTCAAGAGCAGCATATATAATTGGAGATGTGAGAATGGCAAAAATCCATGCTGAAAAAGCAATAAAATCTTCAGATCCAGCAATAAAAAGACAAGCTGAAGATATTCTCTACAGCTTGAAAGAACATGATTAGAATTTCAACCATTAATTATTGATCCATTGTGATTTACAAAATTCAATCCATCTTTCCTAATCTTCTTGCGGACTCTGTGCGGTAAGCATAATTTCAAGGTTTTCATCAACAATTTTGTGATTGTTTTCTAAGATAATATTTGCTGAAGGAAATTCTGGTTCTATCATGATGTATCCTCCTCGCATTATTAGCAAATCCACCCCCTTTAATGTTAACGTAGATCCGTGTAATAATATATACCTAACACCGCTTGGTTGATCTGTCGGCAGGGAGTAATTTCCCTTTCGTATCCATAATAATCAGGTTTTTCCTGCTCAAGAGACATTGCTAGTGATATACTTGTTAAGCAAATAAGTAATACTAAAAATTTTTTCATTGTTTTCCCCAAAACTAAATTTTCTCTAATTTCAGAATAGCATAAACGGGAAATTAGTCTCAAATTTTCTCTCTTGACTTTTATAAAAATAAAAAATTTTTAAATGATATATTGTATAATAAAAGAAAATAGTTGACATTGGTTTGTTGTGAGTATATCAGAGATTATCATTTTATCTATTCCTTTGGTTGTAATTTTGTTATCATTAGCATTCATGCCTCTGATTGCTCCAAAATTTTGGCATAAAAATGAATCTGTAATTTTTTCCATACTATCCGCAATATCTATTATTTCTGTTTATTCATTGATCTCAGATCCAAATCATTTATTGAAACATGTATTGATAGACGATTATCTGCCTTTTATCATTATGCTTTTTACGCTATATATTCTGAGTCATGGCATTCATATAACATTAAATGCACCATCAGATACCTTTTCAAATATAATTTTTTTAGGAAGTTGTAGTTTATTTTCTTCATTGATAGGAACAACTGGAGCTTCTATGTTATTCTTAAGGCCTTTTCTTGAAATGAACAAGAATCGTAAACACAAATCTCATCTATTAATATTTTTTATATTTTTGGTTTCAAACATCGGAGGTCTACTGAGTCCACTGGGTGATCCTCCTTTGCTTCTAGGATATCTTCATGGAATAGATTTTCTTTGGGAAATAAAGAATTTATTTTTCTATTGGCTATTCTATATATTCGTATGCTTTTTCATATTTTATTTTCTGGACTCTTATTTCTTAAAAAAAGAAGACAATATAAACATTTTAAATGATTATAAATTTTCAATAAAAATAAAAGGTTGGAGTAATATAATCTTAATAATATTCACTGTGTTTGTTTTATTTTTTGATTTTAAAAATGTTAATTTAAAAACCTATTTTTGTGATTGTATAGTCCCTGGAATGTGCATAAAGAATATAATACTCCTGATTTTCTGTTTAATATCTTACATAAACGGCCATAATGCAAGAGAAAAAACAGATTTTGGCCCCTTCAAAGAAGTTGCCAAAACGTTTCTTGTGATATTCATTGTTATAGCTCCAGTTTTGTTTATACTTAACCAAAATTCAGATGCAATTCATAAATATATCATTGATATAAGTAATGGTGTTGATGGAAGTTCAGCATTCTTCTGGCTTTGTGCTTTAGCTTCTTCATTCTTAGACAATGCTCCTTCATATTTGCTATTCTTTAATATGGCTGGAGGGAATTCTCAAGAATTGATGTATGTTTATCCAAATATTTTAAAAGCTATATCCATAAGCTCTGTTGTTATGGGGGCTATGACTTATATAGGAAATGCTCCGAATATAATGGTTAAATCAATTGCAGATAAAAAGAATATAAAAATGCCGTCTTTTATAGGTTATATAATTTGGTCCTCACTTATTATACTTCCAATAAGTTTTATTGTTTCATATATTATCGGAAAATAAGTATTCTGTTTTATAATAAAGTTTTTATTTTAATTTCATTGAATTCTGTTAGGAAATAATTTACTTGATTTTTGTCTTAATATGTGTTAATAATTTATTAATAGGTTATAAAATCATGAAACTTCTATGGTATCTAAAAATTTATTTGAAATTGGTTCTTGGGTTGTTTATCCTTCACATGGTGTGGGGAAACTGGATGATATAGAACGTATTGAAATAGATGAAGAAACCACGGAATTTTTTGTTATATCTTTCAATAAAAGTAAATTAACCTTGAAACTTCCTGTAAAAAGAGCTCTGGAATCAGGCTTAAGAAAAGTTTCAACAAAGGATGATTTGAAAACCATTTTTGAGGCACTCGTTCAAAAAGGGAAAAAACGCAGATTAATGTGGAGTAAACGTGCTCAGGAATACGAAACAAAAATAAATTCAGGTGATCCGATTTCTATTGCGGAAGTCGTTCGAGAGCTTTATAAAGCTGGAGGAGATATGCTACAGTCGTTTAGTGAGAGGCAAATTTATCAACAAGCTATGGAAAGATTGGCTCGTGAAATTTCTGTTGTTG
The DNA here is from genome assembly GCA_910588255.1 of uncultured Alphaproteobacteria bacterium. Lineage (GTDB taxonomy): Bacteria > Pseudomonadota > Alphaproteobacteria > RUG11792 > RUG11792 > MGBC162888. Next base: position 6,777 of record CAJUOM010000018.1, on the reverse strand, counting down.
AAGAAATAGAAGAAGCTGATGCAATTAAAAAAGTAGAAATTGTTTTACAAGCCGCTTAAAATTGATTTAATTGATATAGTTATTTTGATTCAGAAGGAGAATCTAATTCAGCTCCAAATCTACTATATGAATCAAACCTTAGCTAAACGTTAATTAGTTGTATCAAAAATATCAGAGACATAATATAAAGAACTTGAATCATTCCTATGAGAAGGCTAGAAAAAGTGGCTAAATTTTAAATAATTATGAGTCAAAGATAAATTTCTAAAAATTTCTTCTTGCTTTTTTCATTAAATAAAGTTTGCAAAAACTGAAACATCTTCAATTGTAACATATTTTCTTAGAAATTACGAATCAATATAAGATCAATAACATATAAAAGTCTTACAAAATTTAGAAGATTTTATAAGACTTTTAGAAAGTGATTATATCAATCAAGCAAGCCGTAATCATTGCTTATTAAAAGTGTATTAGTTCCGTTTCCTATTAACTGTCTATATGATTTTTCAAGGGAATCAACCACAAATCTCATTGTTATATTTTCTGATTCATTTAAAGTATTTAATTTGGCTCTCATCGCATTAACCAATATATCTAATTGATCGTGGCTTAATAAGCTTGTATGATCTCCAAATAGTATAGTTTGTAGTCTATTATTTTTAGCTGTTAATACTTCCGCTAGATTTACTATCATTTTGTTAAATTTCTCATCAGATATTAAAGTGTGGTTAGCAGAATAAGATATTGCAAAATCTAGCAAAGTCACATTGGGAAGTTTTTCTTTTTTTATGGCGTCTAATACAGAGTTATGAAGTGCTAATTCAAATGCATTAGTGCCTATCTTAGAGAAGAAAAACGAATTTCTTTTAAGTTTTTTAAGTATCCTAATTGCATTAGATTCAATATTTCTTTTGCAAATAGTCTATAATCCGTTTGCGATAATTTTGTAAAATCTATTTTCTTTACTTTCCCAAAATCACAATCTTCTGCAGCTTCAGGATTGTCCTCTTTTAAAATCTCCCATAAGCTATCTCTGATTTCTTTGTCCATATCATAAGCATATTCTGAATCAATAGATCCTGCTTTTAATTGACATTTATGCTTATTCGCAAATTCATCTAAGTGAATAATAAGATTATTAATGTCAGCATTTTTACCTGTGAAAACTACTGTTGTTTGGACATCTGCTGAATCTGCAGCATATAGTGTATAATGAGGGGGAGCAGAAGAAGTACTTTCTCCTTGTATCCCATCCAATTCCATAGCAACAATCGAGTTTGATGTTATAATGGACGTTAATATTAAATTTAAAATTTTTTATTCATATTTGTCTCCTGAAAACAAAAATTAAGCTAACTGTTAATATTAATATGATATCAAATTTGACAATAAAATACAAGTATTAAGATTTCTCATTTTGCTAATGTAATATTGTTAATGGAGTCATATACTAGCCCATTGTTAATTTCATAGAATTGAGCGTGATTTTCTAATTCTTGGAATAATGTTTTATCAACTCCTGTCAAAAAAACAATGATATCTTTTTGAGTATTATTAACAAAGCTGTGAATATACTTAAAAAGTAGATTTTTATGATCTAAGTCCAAATGTGCAATAATATCATCCAAAAGCAGAATCAATTTTCTATTATCGTGATTCAGGTTATAGATAATGAAAGACAGAAATATATCGGTTAGTAGTATTTTTTGCTCACCAGCAGAACTATAACCAGCTTTAATTTGTTTTTCTTCATGAAAAACTATCCAATCACTTCGATTAGGACCAAATGTCGTAGATCCTGAAAAGATGTCTTTTTGGCGTCTTTGCTTCAATTCATTTTTATAAAATTCATTTATTTCTTTTTGTAAGATAAGATCTTCCAAATTTCCTTGCATTTGATTTGTGTATTTTGGAAAGCCATCTTTTGTTAATTGATTCTCTTCAATAATTTTCGTTAAATTTATACGCTCTAAAGCAATAGATACTCCTAGCTTAGATATCTTTTCTTCCAATATATCCAACCATTTTAAGATATCAGAACTAAACCCGGATTCATAATATTTTTTTAGTATTTTCAATCGTTCGCGAGCAAGTTTTTCATAATCCTTTAGATTCTTTGAATGTGAGCTTGAAACAACATTGCAAAACATATCTATAAAATTTCTTCTGTCACTAGGCGATGATATAAATAAGCGATCTGTTTCATAAGTCAGCCATAAAACGTAATTTTCCTTTTTAAATTCATTTAGGTTTTTAACAGTTTTCTCATTAATTTTATATATCTTCTTTACGGAAGTTTCTGTTTTGAGATAAGCAGATGAAAACAAAGCGTCTTCAGTTTCCAATGAAACATTCCAATAATTATTTCCTGAAAAATTATTTATCATTTCATCATACTTTGATTTTCTAAGGCCATTTGATTCGAAAAAGAGCGAAATAGCTTCTAATATATTAGTTTTTCCAGATCCGTTTTGTCCATACAAAACAATAATCTTGGATTCACTTGGAATACTTAAACGAAGCTCTCTATAATTTCGAAAATTATTTATTTGAAGTTGTCGAATCATTAGCATTTTTCAAAATTCTTTTTGCTTTCTGGGAACATATAAAAATACTTATTATATAAGCAATTACTATAACACAAAATGCTTTCCAAGTGTATGTAAATATAATTCCTATAGCTACAATTATCACCAAGAGAAATAATGTATAATCAGAACGTTTTATATGTAATTTTTTAATTGATAAAGTAGGAATCCTTGAAACGCATAAAATACCCGAGATGATAACGTTTACTGCGCATAAGTATTCATTTTGAAAAATTGATAAGTTGAAAGCATTGAATAAAATTGTCGGGAATAGAGATAAAACAGCACCTGCAGGCGCTGGAACTCCTGTGAAAAATTTTCCAGAAAGAGGAGTTTTTATATTTTCAATATCATGGGTGTTAAATCTTGCCAATCTAAGGGCCATACATACAGCAAAAAATACAGAAATTATCCATCCTAATCGATTTAAAGCATTGAGACTATAGAGATACATAACAAAAGCTGGACATAATCCAAAAACGGCAAAATCAGAAAGAGAATCTAGTTCAGCTCCGAATCTACTACATGAATTCAAAGCTCTAGCTAAACGTCCGTCAGTTGCATCAAAAAGAGCTGCAATAACAACAGAGACGACAGCGAATTCCCATTGTTCTTTTAATGCAAAGCGAACTTGAGTCATTCCTATGAGAAGAGCAGAAAGAGTGGCTAGGTTTGGAATAATACGAGCCAAAGATAAGTTTCTAAAAAATTTTTTCTTGCTTTTTTTCATTAAATAAAGCTTACAAAAACTGAAAACCTATTCAATAGTAACATATTTCCTTAAAAATTACGAATCAATTTGATATAAGTCCCACAATACGAAGCCAGTAACGTATAAAAGTTCCATAAAATTTAGATATTTTTAAGGGAATTCCACTTCTTTCCTCAAAATATCCTCCCAAATAAAAAGAAGTATAATTAATGGAATTAATTTTTTTAAAAAATTAAAAATAGGGAAGAAAAGTTTTGAAAACACTTCCCTCGAACGTAAATATAACTTTTTTAAGTAGGTAAAAATGAACAAATTACCACAAACAACATTAATTTCCACAATTTTGGCAACTTCAAGTTTTGCAGGAGATACGCATGAGGCTATTAACTCAACTTTTTATGGAGGAACAACTTTAGAAGGGAATACAGAAATTAAAGAGGGACACACTTTGACCTTAGTTAAAGAGAAAAATGAATTTGTTATTAATCATGGAACGATTTCTGGAGCTCTTAACTCTGAAAATGGCGCTATTCTATATAATATGTATTCTCCTGAGCAGATTATTACTAATGCTGAAGTAATCAAAGAAGAAGCAAAGAAACTATTATGTGAAGTAGATATTACTGACGTTTTTAGCGTTGGAAAAAGAGGCTCAGTCGCGGAAACCGTAAAAAGAGGGGAAGATGTAAAAATTCGAGATTATTTTCTTTTAAGTACGCTTATTTACTTGAAAGATATTGAGTAGAATAATCTTTATGGAACAAATCGTTTATTTGACATGACAGTTCCTGCAGAAACTCAATATGTTTATGAGCCGGCTATAGGTATTGGGGGAACTTGGACGAGCGCTCCTGTAAATGATTTTATGGAAGCTGGAGATTTCATTGCAACAGTTGTATTAGGAGCTGATGAAAAACCTGCAGGAGTTAAGATTGAAAGCTCAGAATTTGTCTTAAGCATGGTTAAAGCTTGTACTGTTTCAGTATATGCGAATACAAGTGAATGAAAGTCAGTCAGGTTTGTACATTTCCTGAAAAATTTTTAACGAGTACAGAAAGTGAAAAGAAACTTACAATTACTATAGATGAAGGTATTGATGGTGGAAAAGCTCAAACTTTAACTTTTGATCAAAAATTTGACGCTCAAAAAAACTGGTATTAACTTAAAAATGGTGTTTTCGTTTTTAAAAATGGATTAACTATATAATATTTTGTAAATTCGGTAGTTTAAATCTATTAAACTACCGAGTATTTTAATTCAAAACAGATTTGAATATGCTAAACTTTACTATTTTCTAGATTTGACTTAAAAGTTGCTTTTCCAATGGTGTCCCCGGCGGGATTTGAACCCACGGCCTCAGGATTAGGAATCCTACGCTCTATCCAACTGAGCTACGAGGACTTAATATTCAAATTATCACAAAATCTCTTGAAATACAATTATAATTTTACTGTAACTGATTCTTAAACCAAGTGATTTGTCTTTTTGCATAATGTCTTGAATTGAGTAAGGAGCTTTCACGCATTTGAGAAAATGAAATATGTCCATCTAAATAAAATGTTATTTCTTTTGCTCCTATCACTTTAAATATTGGATATTGATCAAATATTTTCCTTCTGTCGAAAATATTAATTTTATCAAGAAGATTTTTTACTTCATCAATTGCTCTTTTTTGAATCATTTTATCAAAACGTAATTCTATATTTTTATATAACTCCTTTCTATCTGGAAGAAGATTGATAATTTTGAAATCAACATTCTTAATAAATTTTAGTTTTGGTAAATTCAAAAACTCTCTTATGGATTTTCCTGTTTCCAAAAATACTTCATATGCTCTGATTAACTGATGATGTTTCTCTTTGGGATGGGTATTCTTTAAGTTTGGATCTAATTTATATAACTTATTACACAAACTACCAAAATCAGAAAAAGCTAATTTATTTGCGGCTTCTCTATTTTGAATACTTATTTCCGGCATTGGAGAAATACCATGCATTAGTACATTCAGATAAAATCCAGTACCTCCGGTTATTATTGGAAGTTTTCCAATTGAAAATGCTTTTTCTATTTCTTCGGATGCTGATTTTGTCCAATCTACAGATGAAATCTTTTCATCATAATTTAAATAACCGAATAATTTGTGAGGGCATGAGTTAATTTCTTCATTTGAGGGAAATGCTGTTAAGATTTTTAAATCTTTGTAGACCTGCAAACTGTCGCAATTTATAATTATGCCGTTAAGTTCTTTTGCTTTTTTCAAAGCTAATTTTGTTTTGCCAGAAGCTGTTGGACCGGTTATGATTAAGACTTCTCTCAAAGACCAAACAAAAAATTAATGATGTAATTTTATTTTATCATATCCACAAGATTATTTTATTTTTAATTTAGATAAATTTGGATTGTTGCTTACTAAGTCTTTTATCTTTTCATTAGAAACATGGGTATATATCTGAGTTGTTGATATGTCTTTATGTCCCAATAACTTTTGTATACTGAGCAAATCTGCGCCATGTGATAGAAGATGAGTTGCAAAAGCATGACGTATCACATGAGGAGAAATCTTATTTTTAGGAATCCCAGCATCCACTGCAACTTCTTTTAATAATTTTGCAAATCCTTGACGAGTTATATGTCCTGTTTTAGAAGTCGAGGGGAAGAGAAATTTACTTAATTTAAATTTCTCAAGCCTTGTTGATAGATATTCTTTTATTACACTTATAGCGATATTATTTATTGGAACTATTCGTTCTTTGTCTCCTTTACCTCTTATTAGGATTATATATCTATTTGTTTCTTCGTCCTGAATAATTGAATCTATGTTTAAGGAAATTAATTCTGAAACTCTAAGACCTGATCCATATAAAATATGCAGCATTGCTTTTAATTTCAAATTTCTATTTGAATCGAAATAAGACAGCAGAAGTTGCATTTCAGTTTCAGATAAAACTTTTGGTAATGGTTTGTTTTTTAATTTCAGTTTTAAATTACTTGTTGGATTATCTGTTATAATATTTTCAGCTTGAAGAAAACTGAAGAACTGACGTAATGTAGAAACAGCTCTCATGATTGATGTCTGTTTTATTTTCCTCTCTTTCATGAATTCTATATAATTCTGGATAACATTTTTATCCGCATTTATTTCATAGTCAGAGTAACTTAAAAAGTTTTTAATATCGGATTTATAAGCTTCTATAGTTTTTAGAGAAAGGTTTTTATCTGCGAGAATCATTTCTTCAAATCTTTCTATCAATAACTCTGTTTTCATCAAGACATTTTATATTTATGATACTTTTAATATATTTACATAAAAAACAAAATCTCTCAATTAGTTAATATGAAAAGATTTTACAATACCTTCAATTTCAGATTCACTATGTCTACCGAAGACGCTATAGGTGCCTCTGCGGTGTCAAGCCGTTTGTCGGTGAGGCCTTCTTTCTAATTCACGCTTCGTGCAGTGACTTATTTTGATAGGTT
>CAJUOM010000017.1 GCA_910588255.1 uncultured Alphaproteobacteria bacterium | reverse complement strand
CCGCAGGGGTACCTATAGCGCTTTCGGTAGGCATATACATATCTCAACGAAAAGTTTGAGATCTTAAGAAATTTGACCATTTTGTTAATCAGATAGCTTTAAATCATCAATAATAATACTACTTCCGAATTGCTCACTATAATTTACATAACCAACTATATCAAAAAGTTCAAATTTATTGTTTTCAATTTGTTTAATTATCTCCAATTTTGAATTACAGTTAAAAAGTATGGCTTTGACATTTCCTTTATCAAATTCATTTGAAAAATTGAACATTATGTGATTAAATGAACTTGTTTGTTTAAAATGTCTTATTCGGGCTCGTTTTAGACAAAACACAGGTTTTTCCATACTCTTTCCAAAAGGTCCTATGTAAGATAAATCCATAGCTATATTATCCAAAGAAGAAAAACAAGAAATAGAATAATCGATATCTATTGAATTATGGAAAACTCCTGTAATTTCTGAATTAACGAAAGCAATAAAATCAGAAATTTTTTCTTTTTCTATTGAAAAACCTCCGGCTAGTTCATGTCCGCCGCCTTTTATTATTAAATTATGCGATTTTGCTTTTTCTATAAATTCTCCAAGATGAATTCCTTTTAAAGAACGAGCAGAAGCTTTTCCATGGCCACCTTGATCGAAAGTTATAACAAAGACAGGTTTTTGAAATTTGTCTTTTAATTTTCCTGCAACGATCCCAATAACTCCTTCGTTCCAATTATTTTCAAACACACATATTACTGAATTATTTGTTAAATTATGTTCGTTAATTATTTTAATTGCTTCGGCTAAGACTTGTTTCTCTATGTTTTTTCTTTGTATGTTCAAATTATATAATTTGTTTGCTATTTCTTGAGATCGTTCGTCTGATTCTTCCAGAAGCAAGTTTAAAGCTATATGCGGATCTCCAACACGTCCAGCTGAATTTATTGCGGGGCCTATAAAAAATGATAAATCTTCAGGAGAATTAATTTTTTGAATATTGAATAAATTCATCAAAGAAAGTATGCCTTTTGAGTATTGATTTTTTGCTAAAGTATATTTCAATAAAGCACGATTTATTCCTCTCAAATCCATAACATCACAAAGCGTTCCGAGTGCAGCTATATCCGACAAGTCAATTAAATTCAGTTCTTTTTGATTCTTAAAAAAGCCAAGATTTCGAAGTTCACGTTGAAAACCTATCAAAAACAAAAACACAACTCCTGCTGCTGATAAATTTTTAATATAGGAACCTTCTATTTCTTCTTGATCAATTCTGTTTGGATTAATAACAGCTATGGCATTAGGCAAATTAGAAGCAGTTTGAGTGTGATGATCGATTATAATCGTATCTATTCCCAATGAGTTGATTTTTGCAATTTCTTCAACTGCATTAATCCCTGAATCTACGGTGATTAACAAATCTGTTTTATTTTGAATGATAACTTCAATTGAGTTATCGCTGATTCCATATCCATCAGAAAATCTATTAGGAATATAGAATTTTACAGGAAAACCTATATATTTAAAATATTTTATCAACAAACAAGTTGAAGTTATTCCATCAACGTCATAATCACCTAATATTGTTATTTGTTGATTCTTTTTTATTGCTTCTATAACTCGTTTTATACCTTCGTCCATATCTAATAGAAGTAAGGGATCTGGGATAGTATTTTTTAATTTCGCATTCAAAAATGCGAAAGCTTCTGAAGAAGTTTTAATTCCTCGATTAACAAGAATTCTTGCTGCAATTTCACTTATTTTTAATTCCTTTGAAATTTCAGAAATTAATGATTCATCGGATTCAATAAAGTTCCAAAGTTTATTAGAAAAAGAAAGTTTCATGAAAATTCTCCAAGTTTTATAATCTCTTCTTCAAGCATAACTCCTGTTTTTTCAAAAACTTTCGTTTTTATAAGTTCAATTAAATCTATGAAATCCTTAGCAATCGCATTTCCCGAATTGATTAAAAAATTACAATGAATATCCGAAACTTTTGCCCCTCCAATAAATAATCTGTCACAATTTGCAGATTTTATCAGTTCCCAGGCTTTCATACCTTTTGGATTTTTGAATGTACTCCCACAAGTTGCTTTTCCAATTGGTTGTGATTTCATACGTTTTTTTCTAATATCAGTTATTTTTTCAAGAAGTTCTTCAGATTTTCCAATTTTCGTTCTTAAATTAACTGCAGTGATTATGTAATTCTTCGGGATGTTTCCATTTCTATATTTCATTTTCAAATCTTGCTTTTCTACAATCTTTTTATTTCCATTAAAATCTAAAATTTCTATAGAAATCAGAACATCGGCTATTTCAAATCCAGGAATTCCAGCGTTCATAAAAACAGCGCCCCCTATAGTTCCAGGAATATAATACAAATTTTCGCAACAGGATAAATTTTTGTTTACGCAGATTTTTATCAAATCAGCTAATTTAAAACCTGAGCCGACTTTTAAATAATCTTCATGAAATTCAATACTATTTAAGTTATCTAATTTTATAACACATCCGTGAAAACCTTTATCTGAAATAAGCGTATTTGAAATATTACCTAAAACTGCAATTGGAAGATTTTGTGGTTTCTTTTTTAAGAAATTTATGAGATCAATTTCATCTTTGGGAAAAAATAATATATCACAATTTCCTCCTACTTTGAAAAACGAAATATCCTTTAAAGAAAAGTCGAATTTGTAAATTCCAGATACTTCAGGGAGCTCATGCTGCATTTTGCATCTCTGTTTTTAAATGTTCGAGTGCTGCTTTTAAGGAAATGTTCTCAAAATTTTTGTTTATAACTTCATTATTTTTGAGCTCTTTTTTCTTTGAAATTTCATTTGATAATGTTTCAGCACCTGTATTTGATGGAATATTCAATATTGATGTATGCTGAAAAACCAACTTTATATTAGAAATCCCAAGAAGATTTGATATTGATCTTGAAATATTATCAGAGTTATGTTTTATTATTAAAGACGCTGAGCTTAAGGTTTTTATAAATACCGTTAATTCATTTTTTCCTGTGTATTTTATAGAACTTAGATGGAGAAAAGTTTTTAATTCATTTCCGACTAAATCAGTCCATGAAGATTTCAATTGAACATACAAATTTAAAGTGCTTGAAAGTTTACCAACGATCTTCGTTGCAACACAAGAAAACTTCTTCATGTCAATGATTATAAATTCTGTAATAAAAATATGATACCATAAAAAATTCAAAATTACATTTCATATTTTGGCAAGTTTTCTTAAATACTTTCAGATTCATGATGTATTAAAAGCGCTATAGATGCCCTGCTGTGTCATCAGCCGTTTGCCGGTGAAGGAAAAATTTAATAGTAATCTTATGATATTAAAACTATTTGAATATAGAAATCTTCAATATGTTCATATAGTTAATATTAGTTGACATAGGTATGCTAAACTGAGAAAATAAATTTATCTGTGATAAGTTTTATAATATCATGTTGTTATTAATTTTGTGTCTAATAGGTTGTTTGATTGGATCTATTCCTACTGGATTTCTCATTGTAAAGCATTTTAATGGTATAGATCTTCGAGATTTTGGATCGAACAGTACTGGAGCAACCAATGTTTTGAGAGCTGGAGATAAAAAACTTGCTTTTTTTACTCTTTTTTTTGATAGTTTAAAAGGAATAATTTTTACAATCTTTATAAAATACTTTTTTCCTGAATCAATTAATTTAATAGCGGTTTTTTGTTGTATATTGGGGCATACATATCCTGTTTGGTTAAAATTTAAAGGAGGAAAAGGTGTTGCTACTTCTGCTGGGATATTTCTTGTTCTGTCTCCATTATATGGATTTATTTCGATTGTGGTTTGGGCTTTAGTTGCAAAGTTGTTAAAAATATCTTCTATCGCATCTTTAATTTTATCGGCATCATTTGTAACGTTATGTTCTTATGGCGTTTTATTTTCAAATACAAAATTTGATGTTTTTATATTTTCCATATGTTCTTTTTTATTTTTAACTTTTACTCACTTAGACAATATAAAACGTATAATGAATAAAGATGAATCACAAACAACTTTGACAAAAATATAAAATTTTTCACATTTTCAAACTTTTTTTGTAAAAATTAACTGAATTTTAACGGTTTTAGCTTTAATCTTATATTAGGATAGTAGGAAAATAGAATATAAAATTCTATAGTAAAGTTTTGAGGAAAGATCAATGGCAGAAAGCAGACAGCATACTTTGGATAGGATCAGAAAACCAAGAGTACATATTACTTATGATGTTGAAATAGGTGATGCAATTGAAAAAAAAGAATTGCCTTTCGTCGTTGGAGTATTGGCAGATTTATCAGGTATGCCTGAAAATCCACTGCCAAAAATGAAAAACAGAAAATTTGTCGAAATAGATAGAGATAATTTCACAGAAGTTATGGGAGTTATTAATCCGAGATTAGTTTTACGTATTCCAAATAGGCTTTCGGACGAAAATCCTGAAATAAGCGTTGAATTGAGATTTAAAGAACTATCCGATTTCGAACCTCAAAATCTTGCTAAAAATATACCAAGTTTAGCTGAATTGTATAAGAAAAGAAATAATCTTAAAAATTTGATTACAAAAATGGATGGAAATGATCCTCTTGAGAATCTCTTAACACAGATAATGAAAAATGCAGATAATTTGCAGAAGCTAAAAAAAGAACTAGACGAAAGAGATACGCAAAATTCATCTGAAACAGCTGAGACAGCTAAGGAATAAAGGGAAGTGAAAAAAAATGGCAGACGAAGTAATTATTATACCTGAAGAATCAAAAATACTTGATATACTTCTTCATGAACGAAAGATGGCAAGATTTCCTGAACAGGAAGAAAATGCTATAGAAATGTTGATAGAATTTGTTAATGAGCTTCAAAGCACGACAGAATCAATAAAGGATTCCGGGGTTATATCTTTCTTAACTCGGAGAATTGCTGAAATCGATGAATTGTTAACCAATCAAATTAATGAGATTTTGCATCATCCTGATTTTCAAAAACTTGAAGGTTCTTGGCGCGGTTTAAATTATTTTGTCATGAATACAGAAACAAGCACGAGATTGAAAATAAGACTCATGAATGCGTCTATGAAAGATGTCAGAGATGATTTGACCAAGGCAATAGAGTTTGATCAAAGTGCTCTTTTCAAGAAGATATACGAGGAAGAATATGGAACTTTTGGAGGATCTCCTTATTCTTGTTTAATTGGAGATTACTCCTTTACAAATCATCCACAAGATATTCAATTACTTGAACATATTTCAGGACTCGCAGCGGCAACTCATACACCATTTATATCATCAGTTTCTCCATTGTTTTTCAACTTAGACAAATTTGAAGATATGCCATTGCCAAGAGATCTTGCGAAAATTTTCGAATCTCCAGATTATATAAAATGGAATTCATTCAGAAATACTGAAGATTCCAGATATGTCGCACTATTGCTTCCACGTGTGTTGATGAGATTGCCTTATGGTCCAGATACATTACCTGTCGTTGAATTTAACTTTAAAGAAAATGTTGGAATAGGAGATACTGATAAATTCTGTTGGGGAAATCCAGCTTATGCATTGGGGCAGAGGATAACGGATGCTTTTGCTAAATACAGCTGGACAGCTGCAATAAGAGGTGTTGAAGGTGGAGGGAAAGTCGAAGGCCTGCCAACTTATATATTCAAGACTTTAGAAGGTGATAAAGTTGTTAAATGTCCAACAGAAGTTGCAATTACTGATCGTAGAGAAAAAGAACTTAGTGATCTTGGATTTATTTCTGTATGTTATTGCAAAGGATCAGATTATGCAGTGTTCTTTGGGGGGCAAACAACGCAAAAGCCTAAGATTTATAACTTAGATGATGCAAATGCTAACGCATCTATTTCTACTAGAATAACTTATATGCTTGCAGCATCACGTTTTGCTCATTATGTTAAAGTGCTTATGAGAGATAAAGTCGGTTCTTTCTTAACAAAAGAGAATGTGGAAAATTATTTAAATACATGGCTTGCTTCTTATGTTTTGTTAAATGACGATGCTCCTGCCCATATAAAAGCAGCTTATCCTCTTCGTGAAGGAAGGATAGATGTTTATGATGTTCCAGGATCTCCAGGGGCTTATAGATCTATTATATATTTAAGGCCACATTTTCAAATGGAAGAATTGACTGCTTCAATAAGATTAGTTGCGACACTTCCTGCAAGAGCAGGTTAAACTGAAAGGAATTGAAATATGTTTATAAAAGTTTTGCTTATATGTTTTGGGATTGTTTTCAACATTTTGTATTCTCAAGAAATCATGACAAAGGATCAATTGAGCAAAGCCGTAAGTAATATTTCAAAAGAGCAAATAAACAACGAATTAAATGATATTGTGAAAAAATATTCTGATGCTGTTGTTTTGATTCATATGATCAGTAATTTTGCAGAAGATGATGGACTTATCTATAATTCAGCAATAAAAAAACGTCTGAAAAAGCATCATTATAAGCATGGAGTTATCTCAGGGGTATTACTGTCCAAAGACGGAATAGTTTGTACGACAAGTAATGGAGTTATGAATTCTGATAAAATCATAGTATCCATAAAAAGTGAATTGAATCGCCTTTCAAAAGACAGCAAGATAATTCTTGGTGAGAATGATTATGAAGCAAAAATCGTAAAAATTATTCCTGATCTCAATTTAGCATTTTTAAAAATAACACCGAAAAAAGGTTGTGAATTTAACTATCTGAAGCTTGGAAATGATACATCTTTAATAAATAAAAATGGCATACTTCTGAACAGTTCTGTTATTATTGGAAAAGCAAAAGGCGAAAATTTTGTCACTCAGTCACTGCCTGCGAATTCAAAGAACAACTTTTCAATTATAGCAAAAGGAATTGAAAAACTTTCGTATAAAAAGGTATCTGGAACTTCTATCTTATTAATTGAAAATACTATAACAAACTCTGCTGTTTCTCCTGAAAATGAAGGAGGGGCAGTTATTGATAGGGATGGAAAGCTGTTGGGAATTGCATTTGTCAACAATAAGAATTTTTCAATAACGAGTTCTATGGCAATACCTGTTTCCAAAATAAAGCAAGCAATTAAAATTGCAATACCTTATATGCTATCTTCTTCAAATGATTCGTATATTGGAATAAATCCTATTATGACTGATTTTACTCTTCCAGAAAATTTAAAAAGAACATTAAATATGATTTCTGATATCAATTCTGTTGTTAAGGTGGATGCCATAGAACTTGATTCACCTGCAAATAGAGCAGGTGTCAAATCTCAGGATATAATTCTTAAGTTCAATGATGATTTCGTGAAAGATATTGAAACATATAAAAATCTTGAAAAATCATCTTGGGGAGAACAAACAGTGAGTTTAAAAATACTGCGTGATAATAAATTGTTTGATGTTGAGATAAGTAGATAAAATTATACTAATGAACTTTTTAAGTATAAGCTGCGTAGTATTCTTGAGATTATCCCACGCAGCGCGTATACATAAAAATTAACGACGATCTCCTAAAAAGCGAAGTATTGATAAAAACATATTTATGAAATCCAAATAAAGAGTCAAAGCACCCAGAACAGCTCTTTTCTTTAAGGTTTCTTCATCTGATGTAAGGTCATAGAATGTTTTTATTTTCTGTACGTCAAAAGCCGTCAAACCAGCAAATATTATAATGCATAAAGCAGAAAGTCCAATTTGAAGAGCTGAGCTTTTCAAGAACAAGTTAACTATGGATGAAATAATTACTGCAAACAACCCTACCGTCATAAAAGATCCGACACCTGTCAAATCTTTTTGGGTTGTGTAGCCATATAGGCTCATTCCTCCAAAAAATATCGCAGTCATAAAGAAAGAATTTGCGATGCTCTCTCCTGTGTAAATAGCGAATAACGGAGATAAAAAAGCGCCTAATAAAGCAGAATATATCCAAAATAAACCACCGGCTTTTTCAGAACTCATTTTATTTATTCTAGCAGATATGTAAATTACTATTGCAAACGTAGCGACCATTAATACAATAGAAAATCCACTAGCCATGAAAGCCAATACTTCTGGATTAACTGAGCAAATAAACGCAACTAATCCTGTTAAACAAAGAGCTGAAAACATTCTGTTATAAACTGCAATCATGTATTTTCTAAGACCATCTCTCATAATTATAGGACTTGAATTAAATTCATTCATGATAACACCTCTATAAAAATCTCTAATGTTTTTATTATAACATATTTTTTCAAGATTTACGAGAACGTAAAGCTAGAGGAACAAAAAAGTTGAGATTATCTATTCTGTAAAGTTATAGCTTTCAGTTAAATATATTCCCCATACTTTGCAATTTTACTATATTACTAATATATTTATAAATCTTAAAAAATCCCATAAAATGTGGAATTTTTGAAAGTTCCAAACTTCCCCCTCCTAATATTCCCTTCAATAAAAAGAAGTAAAATTAACGGAAAATTTACCTTTTTTTTTAAAATGGAAAATAGGGAAGAAATGTTTTAAAAAAGCTTCTCTATAACGTAAATATATCTTTTTAAGGAGGTAAATATGAATAATTATTACAAACGATACTAATTTCTGCTATATTATCTACCGGGGGTATGGCTAGTGAGAACAGCATCTCTGCCAATATCAAGATAGAGAATGAATTAAATATTAATCAATATGCCAGTAACCATGGGACATTAGATTTTACTCTAGGAGGTCATGGACATATTGCTGATGATGTCGTACTTAGTAACAATAAAACTTGGAAAATCAGAAGTAAAGGATTATTTACATGAATGGGGTGTAAAGATGCATAAAGGAGCCGAAGATATTTCATATAAAGAAAAAGAAACAAATTCAATAATCTAAGTTTTAGCGAGAACAACATTAGATCAGGCTGTTGCAATTCCAGCTGAGTTGGGAAAAGGAAATGGCGAGATCGTGGTGAAAATGCCAGTTTGGGATAAAAGTGATGCGGATCCCGATTATGTTACCGGACAAGCCGGTTATGTGCAAAATGTGACTATTTCAGGTAACTTACATAATATTGGATATGAAAATGAAACTTTGACTTTTGAAGTTCCAGAATATGACAGGGATACTCAAAAGACTATTGATAACGTTTTTGAATTAACTGGAGATAACAGATACTTAAAGGGAACAGTTAATTTTGGAACACAAAATAAGTCTAGTCAGTTTAACTCTTTGAACTTTAATGGAGAAAACTCTATTCCAGGAGGAGTAATGAATTGTTATTGTATGGGTATACAAACTGGAAAATGGAACGCCGGTAATTACTCTGTTACAGCAATAGTTCCAGAAGGTGCAACTTTGAACATATTAAAGGGGAGTGGTATTAAAGGAAAGCTTGTTGTAAAAGGTGTTATGAACATCGGTGCTCCAAAGACTACCGAAAACGAAGTAAGTGCATAAAACTAATATTACAAGCGCTACATATCTATTATGTGACGCTTATGTGAGAAACGCAAGTTATAAAGTATCGGTAAAGAGCTTATTTATGGAAAATTAAAGGTATAAAGTTTAAAATGGGGGTAGTTTACTCACAATTAATTATCTTATTTGCGGATAGGTTGGTTGATTATAACTCTGTCCTTTGATTATATAATGATTTTCAATAATCTATCTTGAAAAAAAGAAATTAAATTGATAGACTGAATACTAAGCGGATGTGGTGAAACTGGTAGACACGCAAGATTTAGGTTCTTGTGACTAACGTCGTGGGGGTTCAAGTCCCTTCATCCGCACCAAGTTTATACCCCCGTGTTTCTTTTATTTTAATGTTTTTAATTGGAATATGGCGGAGAGAGAGGGATTCGAACCCCCGATACGAAATTCGTATAACGGTTTTCGAGACCGCCCCATTCAACCACTCTGGCATCTCTCCAGAAATAAAATCTACGATTAATCTAACCGTAGATTTTATTTAAAATATTAAGCAGCTTGTTTTGAATTGCATTCTCTGCAATCTGAATCTTCTTTAAAGCAAAGTCTATCTTTATATTCGCTTTGTTTTCCTTTATTGAAAGCTGATGTTGGACGATAATATCCCATAACTCTTGTCCATACTTCACAAACTGTTCTTTCACTATCTTTCAATTTTAATTCTGTAGTCTCCATAGTGTGCCTTTCCTTAGATAAAAATACTTATAAATATTGTATAAACAATATTTAAATCCCAAAAACCTTATCTTATTATTTATGATAAACATATTTTCTGACTGTGTCAATGTTGTAAATTTACAACTTATTTGGGAAAGATGTTGATTGCTAATATGTTTTTTCATACGAATAAAATATTTAAATTTGTCTTTGATTACACTATAATTAGGATAAATCATTTTTAATTTTTCAAAATGATAACATTAAATCTTACTGAAATTATATTATCTGTAGTTATATTAGTATTTTTTGTAATTTCCCTAGTTCTTTTGAAGAAAAATTTCAGCTTGAAAGAAACAATAAAGAATGATCGAGCTATTTTTAAATCCCAATTGCAACTTGAAGATAGATTTAAAAATATATCGAATGAAATATTAATTAGAAATCACGAGAATTTTTTGAATCTAGCGAAAGAAACATTTGACAAAGTTTTGTCTGTTGAAAAGATTGAATTTGATAAAAAACAAAATGGATTTATTAATTTAATAAAACCTATTCAAGAAACTTTGTCCCATTTTAACAACCAAGTTTCACAGATTGAAAAAGCAAGAGTAGACGCATATGGTGAATTGAAACAACAAGTAAAAGACCTAATGCTATACCAGCAAGAAATGCAAAAAGAGACATCTGCTTTAAATAAAGCTTTATCAAATCCATTAATAACAGGAAGGTGGGGAGAAATGCAATTGAGACGTGTTGTTGAATTGACGGGAATGATGAATTATTGCGATTTTATAGAGCAAAAACAAGGAGAAGATAGCCGTTTAAGACCTGATATGATAATAAAACTTCCCGGAAACAGAAATATCATAGTTGATTCAAAAGCTCCGACAGATGCTTATATGCATGCCATAAATACTGGTGATGAAGCTTATATCGCAGAACATACTAAAAACTTAAAATCTCATATAAGAAGGTTATCTCAAAAAAATTATTGGGATTTATTTTCTCCAACTCCTGAATTTGTTATTATGTTTCTTCCCGGAGAGGCTTTTTTCAGTTCTGCAATAAAAAAAGATTCTTCATTAATAGAATTCGGAGTTCAAGAAAAGGTGATAATTTCAACCCCCATAACATTAATTGCAATTTTGAAAGCTATATCTTTTTCTTGGCAACAGGAAGCTATTGCTAAAAACGCCAAAGAGATAGGAAAAGTCGGAAAAGATATGTATTATCAGTTGTTAAAACTAATTGATAACTCAAAAGATTTTGCCAAAAAGCTCCAAAAGAATATCGAAGAATATGATAAAATAACCTCGTTTATAGATAAAAAGATATTACCAACTTCCAATAAATTGAAAACCCTAGGTATGGAAATTGGAAATGAAATATCGCCCCTTGAGTTAACTGAGTCTATGGAGTAAGAAAATGATTGACTTAACCTGTGTTTCCAAAGAATTTCTCTCAATTTTTAACACATACTTTATTATGGCGATTTCTTGTATGTTGTATATATTTTCGGATAAAGATAAGCAATATAAAGAAATGATATATTTAATGTTTTTGACAATGCTTTATAATTCAATTTTAAAAGAAATTTTTAAGTTACCACTTCCTGAAACTTGTAAGGCAAATTGTTATAGTTTTCCAAGTGGACACATGAATTTCCAATCGATATTTTATATCTGGATAATTTTGAAAAACAAAAATAATTTATTCAGAATTTTTCTTTTAATTTTTTGGATTATAACAGGTGCAGCTATGGTTTTGGCGGGGTATCATTTTGCAAGAGATGTTGTCATAACGCCTATATTTTCTTTTGCTTTTATATTACTTTTTAAATTCATAATGAAAAAATTAAATAATGAAAATAACCTGAACTTAATACTTTTGACAACTGTTTTTGTTTTTTCTATTATCAATTACTGGATTGCTAAGAAATTTCAATATCATGTTTCTTTATCCTTGCAATCTATTTATGCTCTCATATTGTTCGATTCTATTTTCAATAAAAAAATAAATCTTGCAATGAAATTTTCACTTACGATTATTGGAGCAACCTACCTAATCATTGTTTGGAACAAACATTTGGATCTATATCTTTTGATTCTTGAGTCTAAATTCTTTTTTATATATTCTTTTGTTGTTTTGTTAAATAAATTTTGCAATAGTTACATTTTAGATAAGAAAATTACCTAAAATTTTATGGGACTATTTTTATTTTGATAAAAGTGAATTTATTTGTAAACATATTTATAAGAGGTTATTTTTTTGAAAAGAAAAAATGAAATCAAAAATTTGGACTAAAAAAGAAATAGATATATTACGATCTGGATTTTCTGAAGGGAAATTAGTAAAGACTCTTGCAAATGAAATAGGAAGATCGCCCAGTGCAGTTAATAAGTTTTTAAGTCGCTCAGGAATAAGAACCAGACGATGGAAAATTATGAAAGTCATAAAAGCAAAACCTGAAGAACTGAGGTATAACAAAACGCTTTCTTTAGAACAACCAAAACCATGTATTCATAACAAAAATAATACTTTCATTGATATATTAAATTATTTAAAGAACAGAGGATATTCGATCTCTAAAATTAATCCGGGAAATAATCCATATTTTTCAGATGAAAAATATTTAGTAAACAATAAGCCCTATTCTGATTTGAAAATACTCCTTCTTGCAAACAAATTACGTACAGAAGAGCACAAAAGTATTTTCTCTGTTTCTGAATTAATTTGGGAATAGATACTAGTACATTTATATAAGCAAGTCACAGAGAAATAACTCTTGTGGCTTAGTTAATTTAGATACCAATAGTAAACTTCAGCAAAATTTGCTAAAAACCAAGTTTATTTATTATAATCTAAATTCTTTTTTAATAAAAGTGTCTTAGCAAAAATTTTAATTCAGTCAAAAAATTTTTCAGAATATTGCTAAAATTTTAAGGAATTTTTTACAATAAAGATTTAAACTTAATAATAGGGATAAGTCTTTATCGGATTGGAATTGCAATTAAAATCTCCACAAAGTATCGTTTCCGAAATAAAGTCTTATACAAATAAGGTCGATGAAGAATTAATAACAAAAGCTTATATGTTTGCTCTAGATAAACACGGAACATAGTTGAGAGAATCTGGAGAACCTTATATTTCTCACCCTATTGAAGTTGCATGTATTTTAACTTCTTTAAAGATGGATCAGGAGACTATAATTGCAGGAATACTTCATGATACAGTTGAAGATACCAATACCACAATTGAGGAAATAGAATCTCAGTTTGGAACGCAAATTGCGAATATAGTCAATGGAGTAACAAAATTATCGAAGTTTGAATTATCATCACTTGCAGAAAAGCAAACGGAGAATTTTAAAAAATTGCTTATATCTGCTGCATCTGATATCAGAGTGTTAATTATAAAGTTAGCTGATAGACTACATAACATGAGAACTTTGAAATTCAAAAAAAGTATAACTAGAAAGCAATTTATAGCAAAAGAAACTTTAGATATTTATTCACCTCTAGCAGAAAGAATTGGAATTACTGCAATAAAAGATGAAATGCAGGAAATTGCTTTTATGGAGTTGTATCCTGATATATATAATTCAATAAAGAACAGATTAAAAAACCTTTATGAATCCTCTGAAGAAATTATTACTTCAATAAATTCTAAATTGCTTGAATTGACTAAGGAATTGGATATTAATTGCACGATTTCCGGAAGATTAAAAACACCATATTCTATTTGGGAAAAAATGAACGTAAGAAACATTTCATTTGATCAGCTTTCAGACATTATGGCTTTTAGAATAATAGTTAATACAATCCCTCAATGTTGTCAAGTTCTAGGAATAATTCACAGGAATTATTTGGTAGTTCCGGGAAGATTTCGAGATTATATAAGTACTCCGAAAATAATAGTTACCAATCTCTTCATACTTGTGTTATCGGACCATTAAATAAGCGTATTGAAGTGCAAATTCGAACAAAAGAAATGCATCTTATCGCAGAATATGGCATAGCTGCACATTGGGATTATAAATCTGGAAATACAGAAAAGAAAAAAGATACATTAAATCAGAAATGGCTTAATAAATTGGTTCAGGTTTTAGAAAATACAACTGGAATGGCAGAATTTCTAGAAAACTCAAAAACTGAAATATCTTCTGATGCAGTTTTCTGTATTACTCCAAAAGGAAAAATCGTTTCAATGCCAAAAGGAGCAACAGCTTTAGATTTTGCTTATTTAATTCACTCAGATATTGGAAATCATGCAACTAGTGCAAAAATTAATGATAAAGAAGTCCCTTTAAAAACAGTTATAGAAAATGGAGACCAAATCGAAATTTTTACTGATCCTAAAGAAACTCCACAAGAATCTTGGGAATCATTCATTATAACAATGAAAGCAAAGAGTGCTTTGAAAAAAGCATTAAATGCCTTGGAAAAAGAACGAATTGAAATGATAGGAAAAACGAATTTCGAAGAATTTTTTAAAAGGCATAATATAGAACTTACAAATTCAAATTTATCGTCACTAAAAAATACTTTTAAGAAGGAAAATACTCCGTCTTTCTTTTTTGCAATTGGTTCCGCAGAAATTACTATGCATGAAATTTTAGAAGTTTACAATAAATTAAACCATACTAAAATAGAGTTAACACAGGAAGACAAAAATGATAAACAGAAAACACTTCCAATAACTGGACTCCCAAATGCTCCACTACTCCCAATTAATTGTTGTACGCCAGTTCCTGGAGATAAAATTGTTGGGGTAGTATACAAAAATCGAGGAGTTGAAATTCATATAGAAGAATGTCATGTTTTGTTGGATCAGAAAGATACAATAGAATCAAAAATAATTCCTTTAAATTGGCAAATGGATAGCATTTCTGATAATGCAAAATATCCCGCTAAGTTAAGTATATTAACTGTCTACGCCCCGGGTAATTTGGCAAACATAGCGGAAATAATTGAAAAAAGATATGCTGATATAACGAATTTGAAAATTGGCGAGAAGTTTGAAAATTTCGTACAAATCCAAATAGAATTAGAAGTGAAAGATATAGCTCAATTGAGTATGATAATTGCTGATCTTAGAAGTAAAGAGTTTATAAGAAACGTAATGAGAATTTAAAGTAATAACATATTTCCTTAATGTATCTACATTTATATTAAACCCATAAATGTTATTAATCACAGAATATCCAATGGTAGAGTATCCCCTCAATAAAAGTAAGTAAAATTAAGGGAAAATTAACTTTTTTTTAGAATTGAAAATAGGGAAGAAATGTTTTAAAAACGCTTTCCTATAACGTAAATATATCTTTTTTAAGGAGGTAAATATGAATAAATTTACAAAATTAATCTTAACAAGTGCTGTTTTTGTGACTTATGGATTTGCTACAACTATTGAAGGAACACAGAATATCACAGAAGGTGGTTTGTATGAAATTAAAGATAATAACTGTACGTTGACTGGAACTATGACTTTTATAGGATCCGAAACAGAAGGACGAGGGGCAAGGCTAGTAATTAATGAGAACAGAACACTAGATATCCAAGGAGGTACTTTATATTATGCAGGATCGGAAACATATAAGCCTCAAATTACATTAAACGGTACTTTAAAATTATCTCCGAATTCAGAAGGACAAATGCCAACAATAAACTTGGAAAATGTAGGAGTAAGTACTACAATAACCGAAACTGCTCTGAAAGTAGGTGATTCCGTATATCAAATAATTTCACAAACAAATAATGGTCCAGTAATAGAATACGAAACATCTGGAGACACATTCATAGTTTATAATGGAAAAGCTTATTCCCCTACTAGCGGATCGATTAGTAGCCCTTCTTTCTCAACAATCGAGGGCACAAATCCCCCTATATACGTTTTGGAAATGGGTGGTTATTTACGAAAAAAATGGCCAATTATACAGAAATTCTTACAACCATGAAATTGTGGATTTAAACAAAGGGCTTATAGATATGTCATCACTTCGTGAATACAAAGTTAATTCAAGAGATGTTCTTGACTTGAGTGCTAATATTTTAGGAGTTGCGCCCACTGTGCTAGGAGCGATGAGATTGCCATTTAATACTAAGTTTTCCAACGTTGATTTAAGCAATGTTGACAGAATTGAATATACAAAACTTACCGTGGGCGAAAGCTCTGGACCAGGAATAGAAGAAAATACAATTAAAAAAGTACCCCAAAATGGTGGTACTTATGGAGATTATGCAACTAATTCAGATCTAGGAATAAAATTACCTTCCGACAGTTCAAAACTTATACTCACGGAAAAGACAGTTCCTGGTAATATGACTGAAATGAAGTTTTCTGAATTAGCGATCAACACTGAAACATACAATAAAGAAAATCTAAAATTGTTAACGGATGATTTAGACGATTCGACTCATGAAATTACGGAAGATACAACGTATAATTTCGGATTTATTGGGTCTAAAGCTATTTTTGTCACAGGAAATTATAGGGCGAAATTTATGGGAGATAGTTCAGAATATATTCCTACTGATGATTCATTAACATTACCTTCAGATGTTGAATTTGCAGGAAATAATTCTCTATTTCCAATAACTCAAACTTATGGCCATGGGACATTCACAGTAGGTGAGTTATCTAATGAAATTCCCGCAGAAAAAACTGTTACTTTCTCAAACGGATTTTCTCTTGGGTCTGATCACACACTAACTGTTAAAGGAAATCTTATTGTTTAACTAACTTTATTTAAAAGGGCTCGAATGCCCTTTTGTGTCTTATTTAATTGAAAACGTAGACAAATATCAATATGTTTTCCAATTCAAAAATTTCTAAATCACCATGTGTCTAATGGTTTGTTAATAAATGTAGAAGCATAGTTTATAACATCTTTACAACCACAATTTGTTATCGCAGAAATAATGAATAATTTTTTATCTAGTTTATCGAATTCAGATTTTACTTTACTCATAGTGTTTTCATTTACCAAATCAGACTTATTCAAAACTACTATTTCGGATTTTCTATATAATGTGTTATTGTATCTTTCCAATTCGTTTCTTATCATCATATAATTTTTAAAAGGATTTTCAAGAGAAATATCAATTATATGCAGAATTACTGAACACCTCTCAACGTGTGCTAAAAATTTATCTCCCAAACCTTTTCCTAGATGTGCGCCTTCAATCAATCCTGGAATATCTGCTATCACGATTTCTTTATCGTCAAATTTTATCATTCCTAATTGCGGAGTTAATGTTGAAAACGGATAATCCTCGATTTTTGCTTTAACATTCGTAACATTAGAAATAAAACTAGATTTTCCGGCATTTGGTAAGCCAACAAGCCCTATATCAGCAATCAATTTTAGTTTTAACCAAATCCAACGTTCTTCACCTATTTCTCCTTTTTGAGCTTTCCTCGGAGCCTGATTTGTGGATGTTTTAAAATATGAATTTCCAAGTCCTCCTTTCCCTCCTTGAACAAGCAGAACTTTTTGACCTTCTTCTGTCAAGTCTGCTATTTCAGTAAATTTATCTTCATCTAAAATCTGTGTTCCTACCGGAAGTTTCAAAATTATATCTTCAGCACTTCTACCCGTTTTATTTTGTCCAGATCCGTTTCCTCCTTTTTTAGCCTTAAAATGCTGCTGATATCTGTAATCTATTAATGTATTCACATCTTTTACTGCCAAAGCATAAATAGATCCGCCATTTCCTCCTGCTCCACCATCAGGTCCCCCAAATTCAATGAATTTCTCTCTTCGAAAACTAAGACATCCATCTCCACCATCTCCTGCTTTTAAATATATCTTCGCTTCGTCAAGAAATTTCACTATTTACTCAAAATTTTTCACAACTAGAATGATTATAATTTGTTTCAAAAATATATTCAATCAAAGGTTATATTCAAAACTGCGCCTTAACAGGTATTGGAAAATGTTAATATTTTATTTAAAAATTTATATTATTTTATATAAATTTTTATATAAAATAATATAAATAATTTTTCTGGATTTTTAAAAAGATATATTGTATAGTATTCATAAAAGTTAATTACAGGTGTAGGTATTATGAAAAACCTTTTTACCAAAGCTATAATGTTAGCAAGTTTGATCCATGCTATTAATCCAGTATATTCTAAAGGTATAATTGATGATATTTCTCCATTTCGAAATGAAGATGGGTCTTCTTATTCAGAGGATCCTGAATATCCTTTGCTGGAATCTCAAAATATAATCAATTTGATTACAAAAACTTGGGGAACTATTAGGGAAGAGAGAACGATAGTTATAGGAAATACAATATTGGATTTATTATTAACTGTTTCTAATGAAGTCAGGGAAGTTGATGCTGAAACTGTTTTAGGAGCTGATCCTGCCGTTTTTGCAGACAGCATAATTTCCGGAGTAGAGGAAATAAGAAGCCGTGCGTTTGATAATGTTCAACGTGAAATTGATTGCATATGGGGATATGCTGACAAGGTTATACGATATCTTGGAACAGCAAAATATACAATAACAGGTTAGTTTCCAAGCGTAACATGCAAAATCTTCTCAGGCGCGCGGCATGCGGTTATTTTTGATATTATACCGTATACCGCGCGCCTTGTTCATAATACGATTCCTAAAGTAGCAACGTGAACTAAGATTTATATTAAGCAAGTGAATTAATTTCAAGCTAGCATTTGTTATATTTTTTATAGTTAAGTGTAAATTTAAGATAGAGAGTTCATTTTAAAAATCTAAAGTAGAAATTCTAGGTTCATTTGGGATATGTTTCAACTCATTAACCGCCCATACTAAAGCATCAACACGATCTGGAGATTTGCTGTTTGGTTCATCATATGACATATCACACATTTGTTCTTCGAGTTCAGAAAACTCTTTCGTGTGATAAACGCGGTTGGCTTCATATAACATTGATACAGGCTCTGCTCTGGAAATTTTTCCTTTCAAAGCTTTTGTTTGTTTGAAGGGAACATTTTCTTCAACAGAACGCAAAACTTCCTCAACAAAATCTCCTCCGTTATTTGTTTCTGCTATTATTTTTCCCGCCTGATAATCATGAGAAGCGCGACAGACTATTTTGGCCCATTGTGTTGGGCTATATTTTCCACTTAAATCATCGAGAACATATATTTTGTTATCATATCCAAGTCCCGCAACTATTATTCCTGTTTCATCAGATCCCTCATTTGAACTAACAGCAGGATCAACACCTATGACTACACTTGAAAGTGATTCTCTTTCTATATTTTTATAAACAATATTTTCACGTTTCCAAACGGTATTTTGTTTTTCCAAAAGTAATTTCCCTTCAAGTTCTTGTTTTCCTATCCACGTATTTTTATAATAATCTTGCATGATTTGTAAGAATCGTTCACTCAAATTTTCTTTGTTATCAAAAGTTGAACCCTGTGTTATATGCACATCGTCTAACTCTGTCAATCGTTTCAATATTCGAAGCGGTTTTGGAGTTGTTGTTATAATACATTTCGGATCATCTCCAATTCGCAATGTGAACAAAACTTGTTCCCAAAGTTTTTCCGGAAATTTATATTTCGCAAATTCATCAAGCCAAACTAAATCAAATTGATATCCCCGAAGTTTTTGGTAATTATTTCCACTCAGAAGATATGCTCTGGCTCCATTTTCCCAAACAATAACATTCCTTGATCGATAAAACTTAAATTTGAGTATATCCGGATCTTCTATTTTGTTTTCTTCGTTATTATACATCTTTTGTGCTATGGTTGTTGAAAGCATACCAGACATACCCTCAACCATAACATCTCTAGCTTCTTCTATGGTTCTTCCTATGATCGCTATATGCTTATATTTGCCACTGTTAATCATTTCCATAACAGTTTCCGCACCAGTTCGGGTTTTTCCAAAACCTCTCCCGGCTAGTATCAGCCAAAGCCAGCGCCAATCCTTCGGTATTAATTGTTCTTTCCTGGCTATTTCATGCCAGTTTTTTATTTCATCATTATTCATATATTTTTTCCTTTCTAATTTGTTAATTGTTTTTTGTGTTAAAATAGATATAGAGGATTCTTTATGGTATCGTTATGATTAAAAATACTTTGAAATATGGAACGTTATTAGGGATTTTGGCAAGCTCAGCAATGTGTGACTCTTATACGATTATGCAGGGACGGCTACATAATCTTTTTGATGCACGTGTACAAACTAATACCCTTCTTAGCAATGAGGATATGGAATGGATCTATTCACAAGTGAAGGACTTTAACTTTGATTATGTAAGGCTAGCTTCTGCTCTCTATTGGGATTATCTTATTGGCTCCGGAGAATATGATACTGGAACACAAGATCAGCGGAATGAAATTGAAAAGCTTCGGAGTTTTTTATGGCATAAATACTCTGTTGATCATAATTTAATAATAGAATAATATTTATGGGGAGGATGAAATGAGTATTTTTAAAAGTTTATTATTTTTTATATTTCTTTGTTGTAGTTTTTGCTATTCTGCTCAAATAAATGTAAACGATATTTTGTTTACATTTAATGCGGCAACAAGGCCTTGGGAAGATCAAAATGGAACAGCTCTAACATCTGCAGGTTTTCACAGATACATTTCCGATATAATTGCAGGAAATGCTCTAACACCAGATAGACAAGATACTTTCGCGAAATGTTCTCAAAGAAATAGGACGAATGTTATTGGCTCAAGATACAAGAGGAATATATAATGTACCTGCTAATCGCAGACCTTCATATGTTAATCTTCAAACCCCTGGGGCTCCTGCCGGTGTTTTAAATAAATCGGGTATATATGTTGATTTAAAGGATTTGAGCTTACATTTATTGATTCATGGACATCTAGGTTATTATCCTAATATTTCATTTATACCTCGAAGAAATGATCCAAATGAAAAAGTTAATAAAATGATTCCAAGAGGGATATTCATATAAATCCAGCAATTGCAAATCGGGTATTTAATACTAATGTAAATTACCTTTCAGCAAATAGAAACTCTGGCTATGATATAGATCCAGTTCCTGCACCTAATAATCTCCAAACCTTAGCTAATACTTTGATTAATTTGTTTTTCTCAACAGAAAACATTCAAAATATTAATGCTACTCCAGTAAATAATGACCGATTTAGTTTAGAGTTTGGTTATAATGGTAGAGGTTTTCCGGGAATACTTCGTTATCCTATTGCTATTAATCAAGATAATCAGCCTTCTAATCGGATTAAAATAGTAATACAAGTTCGTGCTAGTATAATTGAAATTATCACAATATATCCTGTTTAAGCATTGTGTTTTCTAATATCGGGTAAGTGGCGCACATGGAATCCTAATATTATATATGCACCGTATGCCATTAAATACTAACATTATATTATTTTCCGAAATTCCTATTTTCAGGTTCCTTTCGCAAAATAAATAATATTAAATTAGTAAACAGCACTATATCCCCCTGATTCCAGGATACACAATATAA
>CAJUOM010000016.1 GCA_910588255.1 uncultured Alphaproteobacteria bacterium | reverse complement strand
ATCCTCTTCCATGATGTGATCATAGTTAATGATGCGTTCATTTGGAGTACCTTCGATCACGGCCTTTGTTGAGCAACTCAATCCTGAAATCGTAGCTTTGTTATCATCACCAACAACTGTATCTGTCGTGATTTCCGTATCATCCTCGGCAGTAGCCTCAGGACCTTGGATAATGCCATAGTTATGGATAATAGCCCCATTGTTCATTTTTGCTTGGATGTTCGATTCCATTTCCATAATTGCCTCCACACCGATACTACCAACACCAGAGATCGTGCCCCCATCTTGCTATGTTGCAAAACCAGAAGTCGAAATAATAGCAGTTGTTAAGATTAATTTTGTAAAATTATACATATTTACCTCCTTAAAAAGATATATTTACGTTATAGGGAAACGTTTTCAAAACTTTTCTTCCCTAAATTCCATTTAAAAAAAAGTAAATTTTTCGTTAACTATACTTCCTTTTATTTTATGGGATATTTTGCGCTATCACACAAAAAGCCTATAAAAATTCCTAAAATTTTATGGGACTTTTTATGATTTGACATTAGATGCTTATATTGTGTATCCTGGAATCAGGGGGATATAGTGCTGTTTACTAATTTAATATATAACAAACTACTAGATTAAGATAGATGACAATATATAGATTTTTTATCGATAGAAACAGAATAATTCTAATAAATATCTTTTGACAATTTTATATAAATCTTTAAATTACTTATCTTTATAGCGCTTCATATATCTGCCAAGACCACCGAATGTTTCTCCCAAAATACCAGCATCTTTTCCATCTGTTTTTGTTTTATCACTGACTATAGCTATATCTTTTTCATATGTGCTTTCCGTCACAAATCTAACAGTATCATTTGCATCAAATGAAATTATCATTGTTCTTTGATTCACTACTTTCGGATCCAAAAATCCATTCTTTTCAGTTCTTTTTGAGATATAATACCAATTATACCCACCTGTATCTGATATGACAGAAGATCTTATTGTTGGAGATCCTACTTTTTCAAAAACCGTTTGTACATTATCTTTCCCTATGGAAATTTTCAAAAAATCCTCAGTATTTAATACATATCCTCTATTTACAACTGTTTTTTCACATGCTGAAAAAACAATTAAAAAGAAGGCTAAAAATAATGCACAACGCAACTTCATTATTCAGCTGGTTCTCTCACTTCAGAAGTTTTTATTGTATCAGGATTCGCTTTTCTTTCCACAAACTCTATAATCGCCATAGGTGCAGCATCTCCATATCTAAAACCAGCCTTCATTATTCTGATATACCCCCCCTTTCTATTCGCAAATCTTGGAGCTATATCATAAAATAATTTTTTCACTGTTTTATTGCTTTGTAATTTTGATATAAGCATCCTTCTAGCATGAAGTGATTTCTTTTTAGCCATAGTTATTAATTTTTCAACTACAGGTCTCAGTTCCTTTGCTTTTGGAAGTGTTGTTTTTATTTGTTCATGTTCTATTAGTGAACAAGCCATAGCTCTAAACATTACCTTTCTATGTGAACTCGTTCTACTTAATCTACGTTTTGCAAATCCATGTCTCATGAAATATTCTCCAAATTAATTATATTGATCATCTAATTTTTTTGATAATTCATCCAAATTTTCAGGAGGCCAATCTGGAACAACTGTTCCAAATGATAAGCCCATTTCTGCCAATAAAGCTTTTATTTCGTTCAATGATTTTCTTCCAAAATTTGGAGTCCTCAGCATATCAGCTTCTGTTCGCTGAATTAAATCCCCAATATAGAATATATTCTCATTTTTCAAACAATTTGCCGAACGTACTGAAAGCTCCAACTCATCTACTTTTCTTAATAAATTCTTATCAAATGGGAAATCTACAATTTCCTCCTTTTCTTCATAAAAAGGAATATCATCAAAATTTACAAAATGAGCAAAATGATCTCTCAATATTGCTCCTGCTTGAGCTAATGCATCATCAGGTCTTATCGAACCATCTGTTCTAATATTCAAAATAAGCTTATCATAGTCTGTCCTCTGTCCTACTCTTGTTTGCTCAACTTTGAAATCAACAAGCTCAATAGGACTAAAAATAGCGTCAATAGCTATATGACCTATCACATTGCTTAATTCTGCCATCTCAGAAGCTGGAACATATCCTTTTCCAGAATCTATAGTAAGCTCCATATTAAGTTTTGAACCACTACTCAATGAACATATAAAATGATCTGGATCTAAAATCTCTATATCAGAAGAACATTCTATATCTTTTGCATACACATTTCGCGGACCTTCTACTGAAATCTTCGCTTTCTTTGATTTATCCGCAAAAGATTTTAATCTTAATACCTTTAAGTTGAGTATAATCTCAGGAAGATCTTCTTTTACTCCCTGTATTGTAGAAAACTCATGAGCAACTCCATCAACTTTTATTGATGTTATTGCAGAACCAGTTATTGAAGATAATAAAACTCTTCTTAATGAATTTCCTAAAGTAATCCCAAATCCTCTCTCCAAAGGCTCAACAACTATAGTTGCCTCTCGCAATTCAGGATCAGAATATCTAACATCTATCTTGCCAGGCTTTATTAACATTTTCCAAGTATTCACTTGAACTACTCCCAAAAAACAATTTTAATATACTAATTTCTACGCGCCTTTGGCGGTCTGCAACCATTATGAGGCAATGGAGTCTCATCAGATATTGCAGTCACAACAAAACCAGCTGATTGAAGAGATCTTATAGCTGTTTCTCTTCCTGCTCCAGGTCCTTTGACTATGACTTTCACATTCTTCACACCATGATCTGCCGCTTTTTTTGCAGCATCTTCCGCTGCTAATTGTGCTGCATATGGTGTAGATTTCCGTGAACCCTTAAAACCAACAACTCCACCTGATCCTGATGAAATAGTATTACCCGCTTCATCAGATATTGTTATAATTGTATTGTTAAATGTCGCATTTATATGAGCTACAGCATTAACTATATTCTTTTTTTCTTTTCTTTTTACCCTATTAACGGTTTTTTGCACCATAAATTACCTATCTAAAATAAACCTTACTTCGTTGCTATCTTCTTACCTGCAATAGGTATAGCTTTTCCTTTTCTTGTCCTTGCATTAGTATGCGTTCTTTGCCCTCTAACAGGAAGCCCTTTTCTATGACGTAAACCTCTGTAACATCCTAAATCGGTTACTCTTTTTATATTCATAGAAATTTCTCTTCTAAGATCACCTTCGACAGTGTAATCACT
The DNA here is from genome assembly GCA_910588255.1 of uncultured Alphaproteobacteria bacterium. Lineage (GTDB taxonomy): Bacteria > Pseudomonadota > Alphaproteobacteria > RUG11792 > RUG11792 > MGBC162888. The sequence continues at coordinate 19,477 of CAJUOM010000016.1, read as the reverse complement.
GTCGATTATTTCCCTTATCTTCAAAACTTCAGCATCAGTCAAATCAAAAACCCTTTTAGTCTCAGGAATTCCAGCTTTCTGAACTATATTTTTTGCATGATAAGGACCTATTCCAAAAATATAAGTCAATCCAACAATTATTTTTTTTTGTGTAGGAATATTAACACCAGCAATACGAGCCACTATACTCTCCTTCTAACCTAAATTCAAATTATTCAATACAGATTTTCTCACTTCCGAAAAATCTGCATCTGCATTCACACTTTTTAAAATACCTGAAGATTCATAAAAATCTTTCAAAGCAACTGTTTTTTTGTGATATTCCGATAATCTCTTTTGCAAAGATTCTTCATTATCATCAGCTCTTCTATCAAATACTTCACACCCGCAAATATCACAGATTCCTTCATTCCTTGGTTTTAAGAAAAAATCGTTATATATTTTACCACATTTTGAACATTTATATCTACCTAGAATTCTCTTTTTTATCACTTCATCTTCAATATCAAAATTCAAAACGCAATCTATTTTCTTTCCAAATTTAGATATAAGAGAATTAAGAGATGTTGCTTGTCCAACAGTCCTTGGAAATCCATCAAATATCAAATTTTTAGAAGAAACTTGCTTTATTTTCGACAACTCATCACTAACCAGATCCATAACAACATCGTCAGGCAATAGCGTCCCTCCACTTATTATTTCTCCTATTGTCTTATTTTCTTTTTCAATAAACTTTGATTTATTCGCCCTTAACATTTCACCAACAGATATTATCGAAAATCCATTTTCAGAAACCAAAAACTCAGCTTGTGTGCCTTTTCCACATCCGGGAGCTCCTAGCAAAACTATCCATAAACTATCAGACATTCTATAAAATCCCCTTTGATTTTCCTCTTTTAAACAACCCTTCGTATTGATGTGCAATTAAGTGTGATTGAAATTGCCCTACTGTATCTATTGATACATTCACAACAATCAAAAGACTTGTACCCCCAAAATAAAATGGCAAGGAAATTTGCGATAACAAAACCTCTGGTAGAATACAAACCGCACATAAGTATATCGATCCAATCGCTGTTAATCTTGTAAGCAATGTATCTATATAAAACGCTGTTGATTCTCCTGGTCTTATTCCAGGGATATAACTTCCCGATTTTTTTAGATTATCTGCAGTATCTTTTGGATTAAACATAATCGCAGTATAGAAAAAAGCGAAGAAAATTATTGCTGCACAAAAGAAAACCATATATAAAGGCTGTCCATGATAAAACATTCTGGAAATTGTCCCCAAAATAGAATCAGGATCAACAGAACCAAAACCTGCTATAGTCATCGGAAGCAATAATATTGAAGAAGCAAATATAGGGGGAATAACTCCAGCATTATTCAACTTTAAAGGTAAATGAGATCCTTGTTGTTGTGCTGGCATATTCATCATAGTTTGTCTTTTTGGATATTGAATTGGAATTCTTCTGTTTGCTTTCTCCATAAATACTATGAAAGCTATAACAACAACTACCATAACCAATAACAAAACCAAGCCCATAATAGAAATTGCCCCTTGTTTCCCCATAGCAAATGTGTTAAATAATGCTGCAGGTAAGTTAGCCACGATACCAGAATAGATAATAATAGAAGAACCGTTTCCCAAACCTCTTGAAGATATTTGCTCACCAAGCCACATGATAAACAATGTACCACCGGTTAAAGAAGTCATCGTTGTAAATCTGAATAATAATCCTGGATCCAAAACAGCACATCCTGAATGTCCCATCATACGTTCCAGTCCAACAGCTATTCCATAACCTTGAGCCATTGCTAAAGCAACTGTTCCATATCTTGTATATTGATTTATTTTCCTTCTCCCTGGTTCTCCTTCTTTCTTTAATGCAGCTAATTGAGGAGACATCGAAGTCAGAAGTTGAACTATAATACTCGCAGAGATATAAGGCATAATGTTTAACGAAAACACCGTCATACGCCCTATAGCGCCACCAGAAAACATATCCAACACACCAAATAATCCCCCAGCATGACTACGCGTAAATTCAGATACAACAGCAGGGTTTATACTCGGAAGAGGAATATACGTACCTAGTCTATATATAATCAAAATAAAAAGCGTAAACCATATACGCTTCTTCAAATCCTCTGCTCTTTGAAAAGAGGAAAAGCTAAAATTCTTAGCTAACTGTTCTATAGGAGATGCCATTTACAACTCCCTATTCTATAGATAAAGTTCCACCAGCTTTTTCAAGCAATTCTTTTGCTTTCGTACTGGCTCTTGTTACTGAGACTTTCACAGGAGTATCAATTGTTCCATTTGCAATCAAAGAAACCCCTTCATAAGAATTAGGCATATAACCAATTTTTATCAAAAACTCCTTATTAATAGAGGCATCCTTCTCCAAAAGTCCACTTTTTAATATTCTGGAAATCTTGAAAAAATCCAATTCATACATTTTCATTTTATGAATATTAACAAATCCTCTTTTTGGAAGTCTTCTATAAATAGGTGTTTGTCCTCCTTCAAATCCATTTAAACTAACACCCGATCTAGCAGTTTGTCCTTTCCCTCCACGACCAGAAGTCTTTCCAAGTCCAGATCCTATGCCTCGACCTAATAACTTAGATTTTTGACGTGCGCCATAATTATCTCTTATATTATTTAATTTAAATTCAGTAGCCATAATATTTCCCTTATGATATAACTTCAACCATATGACGAACTTTTTCAATTAAACTCTTAATCGAATTATTCAAAACCAGTTCTTTTTCCATCCCTATTTTTCCAAGTCCGAGAGATTTTAAATAAAGAAATTGTTTCTTATTTCTCCTAATAGAACTGCCTATTTGTTTCAGTTTTATCTTTTCAACTGCTTTTGCCATCTCTTATCTCCAATTATTCTTCTTCAACGGAAACAACTTTTTGTCCACTACGTTTTCTATCAAGAATATCTGTTATTTTCTTTCCTAGCTTAGCTGCAACATATTTTGGAGGAACCATTCCTTTCAAAGCTGAAAATGTCGCTCTTACCATATTGTGATAATTTCCGGAACCAACAGATTTACTGACTATATCTTGAACACCTAACGCTTCAAACACAGCTCTCATAGGACCACCTGCTATAACTCCTGTTCCAGCTGGAGCTGTTCTCAAGAAAACATGTCCCGCACCAACACGCGCTGATATATCATGTCTAATTGTGCGTCCTTCTCTTAAAGAAATTCTAACCATTGATTTTTTTGCTTTCTCAGAAGCTTTTTTTACAGCATCAGGAACTTCTCTCGCTTTTGCTGATGCATAACCTACACGTCCTTTGCCATCTCCGACAATAACCAAAGCTGAAAAACGCATATTTTTTCCGCCTTTAACAACTTTTGTCACTCTTCTAACGCTAACTAATTTCTCTATTAATTGCTCCTGAACTTCTGTGTGTTTTTTATCATTTACTCTTGCCATAATTCTTTCCTAAAAAACAAGTCCATTCTCTCTTGCACTATCAGCAAGAACTTTTATTCTTCCATGATATAAAAATCCAGATCTGTCAAAAACAACAGAAGAAATATTTTTCTCCTTTGCTTTTTCAGCTACAACTTTACCAACATAAACAGCAGCATCTTTGTTTGAACCATTTTTTACTACATCACGAACATCTTTTGATAATGTAGAAACATGGACTATTGTATTTTTTCCAGATTTATCCAAAATTTGAGCATATATATGATTATTTGTTCTATGAACCAACAATCTATATTTCCCTTTTATAGAATCGGAAATCTTGAAGCGTTGTCTGGTTTTTCGAATCATACGTAATTGAGATGATGTCTTCATTTTACTTCTTTTTCCCTTCTTTTCTATAAACGAACTCTCCAACTTTCATAACGCCTTTTCCCTTATAAGGTTCAGGTTTTCTATAGCTACGTAAAAAAGCAGCAACATCTCCAACTTGCTTTTTTGAAGCTCCGCTAATCACCATAGACGTAGGCTTCGGACAAGCTATAGTAATCCCTTCAGGAATATCATAATCAACATCATGACTAAATCCGAATTGCATAGTCAACTTCTTCCCCGAAACAGCAGCTTTATATCCAACTCCAACCATTTCTAATTCAACTTTAAATCCTTTATCAAATCCTTCGATAATATTAGAAACATTCCTTTGAGAAGTTCCCCAAATTGATCGAGTCAATTTTTCAGAATTTAAAGGTTTAAACAAAATGCCATCAGAAGATACTTCTACCTCAATACACTTTGGAACCTCATATATTCTCTCTATATTCCCCTTTTTTATAGTAAGAACATTAGAGTTACATGTAACATTAATTCCAGCAGGAATATTAACTTTATGTTTACCAATTCTAGACATAACCTACTCCACCTAGAAAACAGAACAAATTATTTCGCCACCAACGGATTGTTTTCTAGCTTCCGTATCCGACATTATCCCCCCATCAGTAGAAAGAATGTTAATACCTAATCCGTTTTTGACAAAAGACAAATCTTTTATGGAAGAATAAACCCTTCTTCCTGGTTTAGAAACTCTCTTAATTTCAGAAATAACTGGATTTCCCTCAAAATACTTTAATTCAATTCGAAGAATCTTATGTTTTGTCTTTTCACATTCAATAACATTATATCCTCGAATATACCCTTCATTAAGAAGAACTTTTACCAAATCCTCACGAGTGCGAGACATAGGAGAATCAACAGTCTTTTTAAATGCCATCTGGGCATTTCTGATTCTCGTAACTAAATCACTAATAGAATCCACAATACTCATTATTAAAACTCCTACCAACTAGCTTTTGTTACACCAGGCAAAAAACCTGCAGATGCAAGCTCTCTCAAGGCTATTCTCGACATACCAAACTTTCTATAAAAACCTCTCGATCTCCCAGTTAAGACACATCTATTTCTTATTCTGACTCGAGAAGAATTTCTTGGCATTTCCGCCAATCTATGGACCGCAACAATACGATCCTCAAATGAAGTATTCTTATTTTTTATAACAGAAACTAAAGATTCCCTTGTTGCCTTCTTGTTCACAACTAAAGCCTTTCGTTTGTTATTGTTATTAATAGAGCTTTTTTTTGCCATATTTATTCCTTAAAAACATCAACTATTAAACGGGAATTTAAACGCTTTAAGCAAAGCTAAAGCAGATTTATCATCCCTCGCTGTAGTACAAACAGTTATATCAAATCCTCTGACCTTATCTATCTTATCATAATTTATCTCAGGAAAAACTATTTGTTCCTTTATCCCCATTGAGAAATTTCCATTACCATCAAAGCCTTTCGCAGAAAGACCTCTAAAATCTCTTACTTTAGGCAATGCTATGTAAATAAGTCTGTCCAAGAATTCATACATCTTTTCTTTACGCAAAGTAACTTTTGCACCAAGACTTGCTCCTTCTCTCAACTTAAAACCGGCAATTGATTTTTTGGCCTTAGTTACAACAGGCTTTTGACCAGAAATCAAAGCCAACTCATCAACTATAGCCTGCAAAACTTTTCCGTCATGAGCAGCACCCGAAGACGAGCAATTTAAAACTATCTTCTCTAATTTTGGAACCATAAACTCATTCACAATATTGAGTTCTTTTTTTAAAAAACCTCTTATCTCAGAAAAATATTTATCTCTAGAATAACTCATATTAATATACCTTACAAAACAGCCCCACTCTTTTTAAAGTAGCGCACCTTTTTACCTGTATCATCTAATTTATATCCAACTTTTGCAGGTTTATCTGTAGATGGATCAATCAATGACACATTAGAAATACTTATAGGTAATTCCTTCTTAAAAGAACCTTGTGGGTTTCTGTAATCAGGTTTTACATTTCTAATCACTACATTTATATTTTCTACTATAATTTGAGCTCTGTCAAGAAAAACCTTCTTTACTGTTCCTCTTTTTCCTTTATCGCGACCTGTTGTAACAAAAACAACATCACCTTTTTTTATTTTAAATTTTGGTTGAGTCATAATTATAATACCTCCGGTGCTAATGAAATGATTTTCATATAACCTGCTCCTCTTAATTCTCTGGTAACAGGACCAAATATACGGCTTCCAATAGGTTCTCCTTGTTTATCAATCAAAACAACCGCATTTCTATCAAAGGAAATTTGCATTCCATCAGCTCTCCTTATAGGTTGCTTCGTCCTGACTATAACAGCTTTATGCACATCGCCTTTTTTCACTTTACCTCTTGGAATAGCATCTTTAATTGTTACAATAATAACATCTCCAACTGAAGCATATCTGCGTTTCGAACCACCTAAAACTTTTATACACAAAACTTCTTTGGCTCCAGAATTATCAGCAACAGACATACGTGTTTCTGCTTGAATCATAATTAAGCCCCCATTTCTACTTTAGATTGTATAACCCATTTTTTTGTTTTTGAAATAGGCTTAGACTCTATAATCTTAACTATATCTCCTATTTTGAAAGAATTACTTTCATCATGGGCCGCATACTTCTTATGCAATTTTACATATTTCTTATAAATAGGGTGCATAACTCGTTCTTCAACTTTGACGAGAACGGTTTTATCACATTTATCGCTAACAACAACACCCTGTAATATCCGACGAGGCATTTCTTCTTCTCCTATTTCTTATTTTCTAATTGAGTTAAACGAGTTTTTATCCTCGCTATATTTTTCTTACAAGCTCTAATAGCCGCAGTCTTCACATCCTGAGTCGTTTTTGACAACATTCTCAAATTCAAATGCTCTTTTTTTAAATCAATACACATTTGATGAAGTTCTTTTGCGTCTTTCATTAATAAATCACTAAATTTCATATTAAACCTATTAATTATACAACTCTTTTAACAAACTTTGTGTGAATAGGAAGTTTGGAAGCAGCTAATTCAAAAGCCGCTTTTGCAATATCCTCAGAGACACCATCAAGTTCAAACATTACTCTTCCAGGCTTTACTCTGCAAGCCCAATACTCAGGAGATCCTTTTCCACTTCCCATACGTACTTCTGCCGGCTTTTTTGAAACAGGAACATCTGGAAAAATTCTTATCCACATTCTTCCTGTTCTTTTCACACAACGAGAAATTGCCCTTCTTGCAGATTCTATTTGTCTTGCAGTAATTCTTGCAGGCTCAATAGCTTTTAAACCAAAACTTCCAAAACTCACTTCAGCACCTAGTGAAGCTGTTCCTTTTATTTTGCCTTTAAAGGCTTTTCTAAATTTCGTTCTTTTTGGAGACAACATTTTTCAAAACCCCATTATAATTTTTTATCTCTGGAGAATACATCTCCAACTTCATAATCACCTTTATATATCCAGACTTTTATTCCGCATGTACCATAAGTAGTTTTTGCAACACCAATACTAAAATCGACATCAGAACGTAATGTATGAAGAGGAACTCGCCCTTCTCTATACCACTCAGTTCTTGCAATTTCAGCACCATTCAAACGTCCAGAAACATTGACTCTGATGCCCAAAGCCCCTAACTTCATAGCAGATTGCATAGCTCTTTTCATAGCACGTCTATAAGAAACACGTTTTTCAATTTGAAAAGCAATACCTTCAGCTATTAAATATGCATCTAATTCGGGTTTTCTAACGTTTGCTATATTGATAGCTACATCCATTCCTGCAATCTTCGATAATTTTGCTTTTAATTTTTCTAAATCAGCTCCACCTTTTCCAATTAATGCACCAGGTCTTGATGCATAAATCTCAACGCAAGCTTTCTTAGCCGGCCTTTCAACAACAACTTTTGCTATTCCTGCGGATTTATAGTTTTTTTGAATATAATTCCTAATTTGAATATCTTTTAATAATAAATCAGAATATTCTTTTCCAGAAAACCATCTGGAATCCCATGTTCTTAATATTCCTAATCTTAAACCAACCGGATTTACCTTCTGTCCCATCGTTCCCTCAAACTCTTTCTTCTACAACTATTGTAAGATGGCTAAAAGGCTTTGTTACAACGCCACCTCTTCCGCGACCTCTTGGATGAAATCTGCGAAGCTTTATACTATACCCAACATGCGCTTCTTTTACAAATAAATTATCTGAATTTAAACCGTTGTTATTTTCCGCATTAGCAATCGCAGATAACAAAGTTTTTCTCACATCGTTGGCAATACGCTTTTTAGAAAACATCAAAACACTTAACGCTTTCTGAGTATTCATTCCTCGAATCATTGATGCTACAATATTTAATTTCTGAGGACTAACTCTTACTTTTCTTAAAATAGCTTTAGCTGAATTATTTTGCATAATTATCTCTTCGCTTTCTTATCAGCACCATGACCATAATAAGTACGTGTCGGCGCAAATTCTCCAAACTTATGTCCAACCATGTTTTCAGAAACAGAAACAGGTATAAATTTCTTACCATTATGAACCCCAAATGTCAAACCAACAAATTGAGGCAATATTGTTGAACGTCTAGACCATGTTTTAATAACATCAGATCGTCCAGAAGCTTTCACAACTTCAGCTTTCTTTAACAAATAACGATCAAAAAATGGTCCTTTCCAAACAGATCTTGGCACTTTAAATTCTCCTTACTTACGCTTTGATATTATATACTGATTTGTACGTTTATTTCTACGAGTTTTTTTACCTTTTGTAGATATACCCCACGGAGTAACAGGATGACGTCCACCTGAAGTCTTTCCTTCACCACCTCCATGTGGGTGATCAACAGGGTTCATAGCAACACCTCTCACACATGGACGTTTCCCAAGCCAACGATTTCTTCCCGCCTTTCCATAACTTCTGTTTTGGTGATCTGGATTTGAAACAACACCAACAGTAGCCATACATTGTCCACTAACTAAACGTTGTTCTCCCGAAGGTAATCTTAATATCACATAAACTCCATCTCTTCCAACAATCTGAACAGAAGAACCCGCAGAACGTGCTAATTGCCCGCCTTTTCCAACTTTTAATTCAATGTTATGAACAACAGTACCAACAGGTATATTTTTCAATAACATACTATTACCAGGTCTAACATCCGCTTTATCGGAAGATATAATTGTATTACCAACTTTTAATTTTTGAGGAGCAACTATATATCTATATTCTCCATCAGAATATTTTACTAAAGCAATAAAAGAACTACGATTTGGGTCATATTCTATTCTTTCAACAGTTGCTTCTATATCCTTTTTATCCCGCAAAAAATCTATGATTCTATAACGTTGCTTATGACCCCCCCCTCTATTCCACACAGTAATATGTCCGTGATTATTTCTTCCTGCTCGATCTAATTTACTCTTTGTTAACTTCTTTAAAGGAGCACCTTTCCATAAATCCGATCTATCTATGTTAACTAGCTGTCTTTGCGAAGTAGTAACTGATTTATATTGTTTTAAAGCCATAATTTTATACTCCGACACCTAATTCTATTCTATTCCCAGATTCTAATCTAACAATTGCCTTTTTGAAATCTGAACGTTTTCCAGGAATTCCTCTAAATGTTTTATTCTTTCCTTTATTAACAATAGTATTAACTGAAAGAACTTTCACATTAAATATTTTTTCAACAGCGTTTTTTATATCAGATTTTGTTGCAGTTTTTTCAACAATAAACACATATCCATTTGATTTTTCAAGAATCATAGTAGACTTCTCTGTCATAAGTGGATATCTGATTATATCAAAATCTTTTGCTGTCGCTTTTATTTTATCACTCATAATAGCCTCCCTTCAAGAGCTTTTACTGCATCAACAGAAACAATAAGTCTATCTTTTCTCATAATATCATAAACATTTGCTCCTATTTGAGGAATAAAATCAAATCCAATAACATTTGACATTGCATAGCACATGTTATCATCATAATCGACATCAATAAACAATGTAGATTTATCATTTCCAAATCTTGATAAGAAATCCTTTGTTTTTAATCTGTTTTCCGATTTCAAAGAATCAACAACAAGAAAATTGCCATTTTTAACCTTTTCAGAAAGGACCATTCTCATCCCTAATTTTTTGACTTTCTTTTGTAGGCTATATCCATGATCTCTTAAAACAGGGCCAAAAACTATACCTCCACCTCTAAATTGGACGGCTTTTTTTGATCCATGTCGAGCACCACCAGAACCTTTTTGACGAACAAATTTTTTCGTAGTACCATGAACACCTGATTTTCCTTTTACATCATGAGAACCAGCTCTTCTTTTTGCAAGTTGCCATAATATGACTCTTGTTATAATGTCCTTTCTCGGCAACACTCCGAAAACTAAATCAGAAAGCTCAAGCTCTCCAGAAACCTTATTTTCGTTATTTAAAATATTAAACTTCATTTATCTACCTATATACTAATTGGATTTTTTCACGGCATCGCGAATAAAAACAATACCATCCTTACTTCCAGGAACAGCTCCATGAATGAATATAACACCTTTCGCTTTGTCAATAGAATGCACTTTTAAATTCAATATTGTTGACTTCACATTTCCAAGATGTCCAGCCATTCTCTTTCCTTTGAAAACACGACCCGGCTCCGTTCTATTCCCAGTTGATCCATGAGATCTATGCGTTATTGAAACACCATGAGTTGCTCTCAGACCACCAAAACCATGTCTTTTCATAGCCCCAGCAAATCCTTTTCCTTTAGTAAGTCCTGTAATATCAACAAATTGACCTTCAGAAAAATGATCAACTTCCAAAACATCTCCAATATTATAAACTGAAGGATCACTAACTCTAAATTCCTTCAAAATTTTAAAAAATTTTGTCCCTAATTTTTTAAAATATCCTAATTGCGGTTTATTGATATGCTTTTCTTTATCCTCTTTAGTTCCAAGCTGAACAGCATCATAACCGTCTTTATCTTTCAACTTAAGAGAAACAACTGTGCACGGATCTATTTTCAAAACAGTAACCGGAACTTGCACACCATTGTTGTTAAACAACTGAGTCATACCAACCTTTCTGGCAATTAACCCTACTCTCATAAACAACCTCTAAACTATAACTTTATTTCAACATCAACACCAGCCGCCAAATCAAGTTTCATCAAAGCGTCAACTGTCTGAGGCAACCAATCTTTTATATCGATTAATCTTCTGTGAGTTCTCATTTCAAATTGCTCTCTAGATTCTTTATCTATATGAGGAGAACGATTAACCGTAAATCTTTCTATACGCATAGGAAGAGGGATTGGACCTACGACTTCTGCACCAGTTCTTTTTGCCGCACTGACAATTTCTTTTACTGATTGATCCAGCAATCTATGATCATAAGCCTTCAATCTGATTCGAATACTACGACTATCCATTTGAAAAAATCCCTCTTTCTAAAAACAAACTATTTTATTATCTTTGAAACAACACCAGCACCTACAGTTCTGCCACCTTCACGAATAGCAAATCTGAGATTTTCTTCCATAGCAATAGGTGCAATTAATTCAACTTTAATTTTCACATTATCGCCCGGCATTACCATCTCAACACCTTCAGCTAAAGTAACAGTTCCTGTCACGTCTGTCGTTCTTAAATAAAATTGAGGTCTGTAGTTTGCAAAGAATGGAGTATGACGCCCACCTTCTTCTTTTGTCAAGACATAAACTTCAGCTTCAAATTCTGTGTGTGGAGTAATCGTTCCAGGAGCAGCTAAAACCTGACCTCTTTCAACTTCTTCCCTCTTAGTTCCACGTAACAAAACACCAATGTTATCTCCAGCTTCACCTTGATCTAAAAGCTTTCTAAACATTTCAACACCAGTAACTGTTGTTTTTTGTGTTGGTTTAATTCCAACAATCTCTACTTCTTCTCCAACTTTTATAACGCCTCTTTCAACACGTCCTGTAACAACAGTACCACGTCCTGAAATAGAGAAGACATCTTCAATTGGAAGCAAAAATGGTTTATCAACAGCTCTTTCTGGTTGCGGAATATAGCTATCGATTGCTTCTAATAATTTCATAATAGAATCTTCGCCAACAGTTTTATCTCCAGATTCCAAAGCGACTAAAGCAGAACCTCTAATAATAGGAATTTCATCACCTGGGAAATTATAAGAATTCAACAATTCTCTAACTTCCATTTCAACTAAATCAACAAGCTCAGGATCGTCAACCAAGTCCATTTTATTTAGATAAACAACCAAAGCAGGAACTCCAACCTGACGAGCTAACAAAACATGTTCTCTGGTTTGTGGTTTAGGACCATCTGCTGCAGAAACAACCAAAATTGCACCATCCATTTGAGCCGCACCAGTGATCATGTTTTTAACATAGTCAGCGTGTCCTGGACAGTCAACGTGAGCATAGTGTCTTTTATCTGTTTCATATTCAACGTGAGCTGTTGAAATAGTAATACCTCTGGCTTTTTCTTCAGGAGCTCCATCAATCTGATCATACGCTCTTGCTTCAGCCTTACCTAATTTTGATAAAACAAACGTGATAGCCGCTGTCAAAGTGGTTTTTCCGTGGTCAACGTGACCAATAGTGCCTATATTACAATGAGGCTTCAACCTTTCAAACTTTTCTTTTGCCATTTTTTACTCCAAATAATTATTAATTTAACAACATATTAACCATTTTACGACATTTTGCTTTTAATTTCATCAGCTATTTGCTGAGGAACTTGGTCGTAATGATCAAAAACCATAGAAAACTGTGCTCTTCCTTGACTCATTGAACGTAAAATATTAACATATCCGAACATATTTGCCAAAGGAACCATAGCAGAAATTTCCCTTGCATTTCCTCGTTGATCCATTCCAGAAACTTGTCCTCTTCTGCTATTCAAGTCTCCTATAATATCCCCCATATAATCTTCAGGAGTTACTACATCAACTTTCATAATAGGTTCAAGTAATCTCGGAGAGCATTTTGCAATTCCCTCTCTAAATGCTGCCCTTGCAGCAATTTCAAAAGCCAAAACACTTGAGTCAACATCATGATAAGCCCCATCAATCAATGTTGCCTTAAAGTCAATCATAGGAAATCCTGCAACAACGCCAGTTTCCATAGCTGATTGAAGACCTTTTATGACACCTGGAACATATTCTTTTGGAACGACGCCACCGACGATTTTGTTATCAAAAACAAATCCAGAACCTGGTTCTAAACGTTCAAAAACAATCTTAACTCTTGCGAATTGCCCTGCTCCTCCAGATTGTTTCTTATGAGTATAATCAACTTCATTCGTCTTCGTAATAGTCTCCCTATAAGCAACTTGAGGAGCGCCAACCTTTGCATCAACTTTATATTCCCTTTTTAGAATATCAACCTTGATTTCAAGATGGAGTTCTCCCATACCTTTTATAATAGTCTGCCCCGTTTCTGTATCTGAAGAAACTTTAAAAGAAGGATCCTCAGAAGCCATACGTGACAAAGCAATACCCATCTTTTCTTGATCAGCTTTTGTATTAGGTTCAATAGCTATTTCAATAACAGGTTCTGGAAATTCCATTTTTTCTAAAACAACAGGTTTTGTTGGAGAACAAAGGGTCTCACCAGTCGTTGTATATTTCAAACCACAGAGAGCAACAATATCCCCAGCAGCAGCATATTTTATATCTTCTCGATTATTTGCATGCATCAAAAGCATACGCCCTATTCTTTCGTTTTTATCTTTCACAGAATTCAAGACTGTCGTCCCTGATTCAAGAATTCCCGAATAAACTCGAAGGAACGTAATGCTTCCAACAAATGGATCAGTCATAATCTTAAAAGCTAATCCAGCGAATGGTTCCGCATCATCAGGCTTTCTTGTTGTTTCTGTTCCATTTTGTTCTGTACAATGAATTTCCCCTATATCCAACGGAGAAGGAAGATAGTCTACAACAGCATCAAGTAAAGGCTGGATTCCTTTGTTTTTAAAAGCAGTTCCACAAAAAACTGGAACAAATAACCCTTTAATAGTTCCTTTCCTTATGCAACTCTTAATTAAATCTAAACAAATCTCTTTTCCTTCCAGATAAGCCTCCATAGCAGCATCATCCGCTTCTACGATAACATCCAGCATTTTCTGTCTGTATTCTTCTGCTTGAGATTTCAAACCGTCAGGAATATCTACAATATCATAATGTGCTCCTAAATCTTCATTATGCCAAATATAGGATTTCATCATCACAATATCGATAATTCCTTTAAAATCAGCTTCTGCACCAATTGGAAGAGCCAAAGGAACAGGTTTTGCTCCCAATCTGTCGACAATCATATCAACGCAACGGAAGAAGTTTGCCCCCATTCTATCTAATTTGTTTACAAAACAAATTCTTGGAACATTATATTTATCAGCTTGCCTCCAAACTGTCTCCGATTGAGGTTCAACACCAGCAACCCCGTCAAAAACAGTAATAGCGCCATCAAGAACTCGAAGACTTCTCTCAACTTCAACAGTAAAATCAACGTGGCCCGGTGTATCTATAATATTTATTCTATGATCTTTCCAAAAACAAGTTGTTGCTGCAGAAGTAATAGTAATCCCACGCTCTTGTTCTTGTTCCATCCAGTCCATAGTAGCGCCACCTTCGTGAACCTCTCCTATTTTATAAGATTTTCCAGTATAATACAAAATTCTTTCTGTTGTAGTTGTCTTTCCGGCATCTATATGTGCCATTATGCCGATATTTCTATATCTCTCAATAGGCGTTGTGCGTTTCATAAATCCTCCCAAACTTACCATCTATAATGAGCAAAAGCCCTGTTTGCTTCGGCCATTTTGTGAGTATCTTCTCTTTTCTTTATAGCCGCACCTTTCCCAGAAGCAGCATCCAAAATCTCTGCAGCCAATCTTTCTTCCATTGTTTTTCCAGATCTAGCTCTTGCTGCATTTATCATCCAACGAATAGAAAGAGCTTGAGCTCTGTTCGGAGCAACTTCTGTCGGAACTTGATATGTTGCTCCGCCAACACGACGTGATCTGACTTCCAACGTCGGCCTTACATTTGTTAACGCTTCTGTAAACAATTCCAGACAACTTTTCCCATTTTTCCCATGAATCCTATCGAATGCCCCATACAAAATTCTTTCAGAAACAGACTTCTTGCCATCATACATCAAACAATTCATGAATTTTGTAACAACCACATCTCCATATTTCGGATCTTTTAAAATTTCTCGTTTTTCAGCAGCTCTACGTCTAGCCATTTTTTATAATCTCCTATACAAAACTATTTAGGTCTTTTGGCACCATATTTGGAACGTGCCTGTTTTCTATCCTTAACACCTTGAGTATCTAGCGTTCCTCTAATTATATGATATCTAACACCAGGCAAGTCTTTAACACGCCCACCACGAATCATAACAACCGAGTGCTCTTGCAAATTATGTCCTTCTCCAGGGATATAACCCGTAACTTCATAACCGTTAGTCAAACGAATACGAGCAACTTTTCTCATAGCCGAGTTAGGTTTTTTAGGGGTTGTCGTAAAAACACGAGCACAAACTCCTCTTTTTTGAGGACATGATTCCAAAGCAGGAACCTTGTTTCTTGCAATCCTAGACTTCCTAGGAGACCTGATTAATTGGTTAATTGTAGGCATTATTCCCTTTTTAAAATAAATTTTCCACTAATGACATTTAACGACAATGTCAGCCTTGTATACAATATTATCATTTCAATAATCCAATCGTCAACAAAATAAATACTCTATCACTTATAAAATATAATAATAGATATTTTTGCAACATGTTTTTGCTTAAAATCTTTCGTTAAAATAATTTCAGTTTAATAAAATTTTTGCTAAGTTTATAGCTGATATTGAAGAATTATTAATTTGCTCACTTCTTGACATGTGATTAACAAAATTTTTTTCAATATTTAAAAATCGAATTTTAGAAACTACATCGATTTTATTATCACTTAGAAGTTTTTCTAGTATGATATTTGAACAACCTCCCCATATGCCTTCTTCTATAATTATTATCTTATTATGTTTCGAAGCATAATAATAAAAACTTTCGAAATCAAACGGTTGAATAAATCCTGCATCTATGATTGTCGGATTTGTTTTTGATATATTTACAGCTTCGGTTATTATATTAAAAACATCTCCAAATGAGATTATCAGATTTTTTATACCTTCATTTATTATTCTGAATTTACTATCAAATTTATAATCAGAAGAGAAATTTGATACTTCCGATTTTGGAAATCTTATAGCTAATGGTCTTTTTTGATTAACAGAAAATTCCAACATATTTTCAAGTTCATATTTTGAAGAAGGAGCCATTATTATAAAATTCGAAAAATTTTGCAGCATCGAAACATCATATATTCCAGCATGTGTTTTTCCATCACTTCCTGGGAATCCAGCTTTATCTATGATAAATCTAACTGGCAAATTTTGTAATACAACGTCATGAAAAATCTGATCAAAAGCCCTTTGCAAGAAAGTGGAATAAATACAAACATATGGCTTTAAGCCTTCTTTTGCAAGTCCAGCTGCAAATGTAACAGCATGTTCCTCGGCTATTCCAACATCGAAAAACCTGTCAGGAAACTTTTTTGCAAACTCATTTAAACCTGTTCCATTTTTCATAGCAGCAGTAATACAAACTATTTTTTCATCCTTTGCAGCTAACTCAACGATCTTTTTCCCGAAAACATTAGAATATTTTTCTCCAAGAGAATTATCGACCCCATGCAAATTTGTATTATCATTTTCCGCTGGAATATACCCTTTTCCTTTTTGGGTTACTGTGTGAATTAAAACAGGTTTATAATTTGCTATATCACGAACATTTCGAAAAATTTTTATAAGGTTTCTTAAATTATGTCCATCAATCGGACCTATATATTGAAATCCAAATTCTTCAAATATAGTCCCTCCTCTGATTGCTGATATTATATTTTTTATAAAATTTTCTAATTTTCCTGAAAACTTTGATGGAAAACTAGA
Organism: uncultured Alphaproteobacteria bacterium; assembly: GCA_910588255.1. GTDB lineage: Bacteria > Pseudomonadota > Alphaproteobacteria > RUG11792 > RUG11792 > MGBC162888. Next base: position 2,621 of record CAJUOM010000016.1, on the reverse strand, counting down.
TAACAAATTACTGAATATTTTTCGAAATGAAAGTCCACTACGTGTTGCTAATAATTTAGAAAGATAACTTCTCATAGCCCCGACTGATTTTGAAATAGACATTTGATTGTCATTTAAAATCACAATAAAATTCGGAGTTTTAGCAATGTTATTCATAGCTTCATAGACCATCCCTCCGCTCAAAGATCCATCTCCCAATATTGAAATTACTTTAAAATCTTCATGTTTTAAATCACGAGCTTTAGCTATTCCAAGAGCAGCACTTAAAGTATTGGAAGCATGCCCGGATATGAAATAATCATATTTACTTTCAAACGGGTCAGGAAATCCTGAAGCTCCACCAGATCTTCTCAAATTTTCCATAAGCTTTCTTCTTCCAGAAAGCAATTTGTGAGCATATGCTTGATGTCCAACATCAAATAGAAATTTATCAGTCTCTATATCAAAAACGTAGTAAATCGCAACAATAAGTTCTATCGCACCAAGGTTAGAGCCTAAATGGCCACCATTTTGGGTAACCAAACGAATTATTTCAGATCTTAGTTCAGAACAAAGTGTTTCAAGTTGATCTATAGAAAAAGATTTTATATCTGATGGTTTTAAAATAGAATCTAAGATCATATTATATCCATAATAACTGGGGCATGATCAGAAGGGCGTTCTTTTCCTCGAATATCAAGCGCTATTTCACAACTTTTAATTGAAACATCATTCGTTGTCAAGATATAATCTAATCTTAGCCCATAATTCTTTACAAATCCAAAATGCCTATAATCCCACCATGTATAAATAGCTTTATCTCCCGAAATATTTCTGTGATAATCAACAAATCCCAAATTTAATATATCTTCAAATAAATCCCTTTCTAAATCCGTGCAGCATACTTTTCCTTTCCAAGATTTTGGATTATATACATCTAAATCAGATCTCGCAATATTAAAATCCCCACCTAATATGAATTTATTCTTTGTAATTTCATTTTTTAAGTAATCTTTTAGAATATTTAAAAATCTTAATTTGTAATCATAAGCAGGAACTCCAACATCTTGGCCATTTGGAACATATATAGATGCTATTTTATAACCGTTTATAAGTGCTTCAATATATCTCGCTTGCAAATCATTTTGGAATATTTCATTGCCAAATTTTAACTCCTCAACTCTATATTTTGAAAGAATCGCAACCCCGTTATAACTCTTTTGTCCAAATATCGCACAGTTATATCCCAAATCTTCAAAATACTCTTTTGGAAATATCTCCGTCATGCATTTCAATTCTTGCAACAAAATAACATCGATAGGTCTTGTCATGAGAAATTCTGTCAAATGCTCTATTCTCGCTCTTATAGAATTAACGTTCCAAGTTGCTACTATCATATTTAAATGACTTTCCACATTTACACGTTGCTGCACTTAAGTTTCTTATGATTATTTCTACTCCTAAAGAATTTTTTACTTCTATTGAAATATCATTGATATAACTTTTCGCTTCCTTTGATATAGCAAATTTTAAATTATTTATCTCAACAAACTCATCATTTGAATTTTTTTTGACTAACATAAGTGCTAATATATTTCCCGCACATCCGCCTTTCTTCAAAATGATTCTTGCTATCTTATCAGGATTATTCTTCAATACATCATTGATTTTTAATTCTGCTTCTTTAGATATTTTAATCATTTTCAGTTATATTTAAACTTTTTAATAAATCATTCAATTCCTGACGAGCTGCAATATGAGATAAACTCGTTTGCGTTGCTGATATATCTCTATCAAGCAGAGTTAAACCTGAAAGAAATAGTTCTCTGAAAATAACACGTTCTTTAAACCCTTTTGCTAATCTGAAACCAATTCTTCTCGCCAAAGCAGAAAGCACCCTGTCTAACTCTGTCCGATTTTTAGAAACCACATTAGACATTCTGTTGACTAAAACTATCCAATCTATGTTTCCTTTGTCTCTTATGGCTCTTTCTTTCTTCTGATTCCAAACCATTTCCGCATAAGAACTTGGTTTTAAGGTTGTTTCTGTAGAATCATTAATACGAACTAATAAGTCTAGATCTATAAAACTCTCATTCATAGGAGTAATGATTACATCTGCAAATGAATGTGCAATACGTGAGAGGTTATTATCGTTTCCAGGAGTATCTACAACTATATAATCAAAAGTGTCTAATGATTTTATTAAATTCGAGAAATTTTCTAAATTTTCTTTTTTCATTTCTAAAACAGAATCTGCTTCACTTTCAAAAAGAGGTGTATGATATGGAGTTAATACCCCTGGATTTTCCCTTTTTGTTATTTCTCTGTTTTCTATATATCTAGAAAATGTCCCCTGCCTTGCATCAACGTCTATTGTTGCTACTTTTTTATTCTTTTGCAATAAACTAACAACTAAATGCATTGCTAAGGTCGACTTTCCTGTTCCACCTTTTTGATTTCCAAAAACTATAATTCTTTTTGGCATAAAACTTTTCAAAGTAAACCAATAGATATATTTTAACATTTAGAAAAACTAAATTCTATGTTATTGTTTCTATGCCTTCCGAAAGCGCTATAGGTACCTCTGCGGTGTCAATGAAGTTTTCCGGTGAGGTCTTCTTTCTAATTCACGCTTCGTG
>CAJUOM010000015.1 GCA_910588255.1 uncultured Alphaproteobacteria bacterium | reverse complement strand
TCGCTCAAAAAGCCTAAAAAAATAAGTCACTACACGAAGCGTGAATTAGAAAGAAGCGGAGGGGGTATGTAAAAATACCTAAAATTTTATGGGGCTTTTGAACATTTGACTTAGGGAAAATATAGGAGATATACTGAAATTGTGAAGGAGTAATAAAGTTCATTGATTTAATAACAAGGAAGCTGCTTTATTTTTAAATCAATGCATTTATAGTCCAAACGTACTCCAGCGTATCCAAATCTACAATAGGTTTGGCATAAATTTTTGTTTTGTTTTGATCTATTTCTATAACTTTGGCGACAGGGATTCCGGATTTATAAATCCCTCCTTCACCGGAGGTATATAAAATATCATCTATTTTTATATACTTCGTTGTAGAGCTTTGTATTTCCGATGAAATCAACTTATTTTTTCCCATTCCTTTCAAAATAAGATGTTCCCCTAAATCGTTTTTTACAGGAATAAATATGTTAGATGCAGTTATAGGCAAAACCTTGGCTATTTTGTTATGAACTTCTAAAACTAAGCCTATCAAACCATTTGATGAAATAACAACTGAATCTTTTTTTGTTGAAGGTTGAGTTCTGGAAATCAATAAAAAAGAGTTAAAAATCGAATCATCAAATCCCAAGATTTTTTCCATAAACTCAAATGAATCCGATTGATATTTTAAATTAACAAGTTGGCGTAATTCCCTCAATTCTTCTTCCATTCTAGAAGTAATTATACTCTTCAATCTCAGTTTGTCTAACTCAGATCTCAATTCTTTATTTTCATTCTTTAAATCAATATAATGATATAAAATTTTAGGCAACTCTATGATTTTATTTATAAAAACTTTCGTAGGAAGAATTAATTCTGATGAGTATTCTTTTAGATATGTAATATAAGACGCTTTAAAAAAATCCGATATAAAGATGAAAAAAAACAATAAAACCGCGACAAAAGCTCTAGTGGATTTCGAAAAACCTCGTCTTGATGTAAATCTTCCTAAAAGTAAAAAGAACGAGCTATTCTGAGACATATCATTTACATTTCAATTTTTAAACTCTTTATCTTTGAATCTAATGTATTGCGACTAATTCCCAAAACTTTTGCCGTTTTTGTTTTGTTCCTATCTGTTGCAAGCATAATTTTTTTTATTACAGCTTGTTCCGCTTCTTTCACAACAGTATGATATAATCCTGTGACATTAGCAATATCCTTTTGCACTATAATAAAATTATCCAAAAGAACATCTATTGCTGAAGAAATACTATATTTTCTCATATGAAAACCTTCAAAAATTATTCATCAAGAATATCTATCTCAAACCCGGTTTTACACCAGGATTTTACTTCATTATAATGGTTTTTGAACATGATATCAACATCAGAAAGTCTTACTAAATTTCCTTTTTGATCTTTTATTAGAGGATCCACACCTCTAAACTTTGGGTAAAAGCGCTGTTTTTTATATTTTTTACCTTGGATATGAAAAATAGGTTGTATACATTGCTGCAAATTTAATTGAATAATGTAATCTTGATTTTTTATTAGTTTATTCACAACACTTTTGTCTGTTGAAAACATATCCTTAGATGTTAAAATTTTTAATTTCAAAGCTCGTTTCAAAGCATTGGCAAAATGTATATTCATTGATGTATTCCATTTTGCTCCCCAGAAATTTTGAGTAAAATACAATGCTAATTCTGCAAATTTTTTTGCTGTATTTGTATCTGTAAAAAACCATTTTTTATTTTCGAATCCTAGAGAATCAATGATAACTTTTGCCTCGCTTTTAGAAATTTTTCCAATTAATATTCCTGTATGTATATTATACTGAATTCTATCAGCGCACATATCTGGAAGAGTTTGATCCAATGCAAGATATCCGTTTTTTCCTATATCAATATCTTTTAAAGTTAATCCTATCTCTCTTAACATCTTATCACAGCCTTCTTCTTTCAAATATTTCATATGAATCGAATCTTGATAACTTGATTCAGAATAATCATTAATGTTTTCTGCCCATATGAAATCTCCAACATGAGAGAAAACCGTATGCGAAGCATCATGCAACAAACCAGCAATTTGCTCTTTAAAAGAAAGATTAAATTTTATTAATAAAGCCAATACCCCTATTGAATGTTCATATCTGGAAAAACTTGGAAGTTTTGGACCCAAATACCTTGCAGGTCCTGATTGATCTATATGTTTCAATCGCTGAATTATTGGAGAATTTATAATCCTCAAAATATCATCATTACACTCCACTTTTTCATTCCACATAACTTCAATATGATGTTGTTGATAATCTTTGTATGAAAAATATCCAAGAATAGATAACACTATAAGCGATAGAGTAAAAATTACAAATATCTTTTTATATTTATAAAACATATAACCTTTAATCAACATCTCTATATTTTTATTATATCATATGAGCTAAAAACATACAAATATTATTTTTGCCTCATATAAAAGTTATTTTTATTATAATTATTAAAACTGTATATGAATGATTATTATCAATTAATGTCTAATAATCTATATTGTAATGCTTCTGATATATGATGTTTTTGTATAATTTTTGAAAACTCCATATCTGCAATTGTTCTGGCCACTTTTAATATCTTTCTGCATCTTCTTTTTGATAAATTTGCATGGGTAATAGCTTTATTGAAAAATAACTTTGAGTCTGTACCTAATTTCGTAATTTCATCAAGATATTTCCCGACAGTTTTTCCATTTAAATAATTTTCAAAACCTGCTTTTTCTGATCTTTTCTTTTGAATATTTCGTACTTTTTCAACTCGTTTTCTAATGATTTCAGACTTCTCTCTTTTTTCTTCTCCAAACAATTCATTTGGTTTTATGCTATTGACATAAATTACTATATCAAATCTATCCAATATTGGACCTGAAATTCTATTTCTGTATTCTGTAGCACATTTCGGAGCTTTCGAACATTGTCTCTTCGAGTCACCATAAAATCCGCATTTACAAGGATTCATTGCGGCAATAAGTTGTATATTAGCAGGATATGTTATATGTTCCTTTGCTCTTGAAATTATTACTTCATTTGTTTCAAGTGGTTGTCTCAATGCATCAATAACAGAACGTTGAAATTCAGGCAATTCATCAAGAAACAAAAATCCATTATGTGCAAGTGATAATTCACCAGGTTTAGCATCAGAACCTCCTCCAATCATTGAAATTAACGAAGCTGAACTATGTGGTTCTCGATAAGGAGGAGAATAAATTAACCCCTCTTTTGGAAGCATTCCAGCTAAACTATATATGCAAGTTGTTTCGAGAGTCTCTTTTGAGGATAATAAAGGCGCTATGGTTTGAATTCTAGAGGCTAACATAGATTTTCCAGAACCAGGAGATCCTATCATCAAAACATTATGTCCTCCGGAAACCGCTATTTCCAAAGCTCTTTTGGCAAATAATTGCCCATAAACATCAGCCATATCAATTCCAAATTCTATCTGTTTTATTGAATTCATCGGCAATATTGTTGAAATAATTTGAGATTTACCTTTTATATGATTAATCAAAGATATTATATTCGGAATTGCAATAACTTCTTTGTTTCCACTCCACAAAACCTCTTTTTCACATACTTTTGGACATATTAATGATTTTCCAAGTTCATTAGCCAACATAGCTGCGCATATAGTTCCGGAAACATAGGACAATTCGCCATCCAATCCTAATTCTCCTATTGAAATACTGTTTTCCAAAATTGCCATATCTATCACGTCCATTGATCCCAAAATTGCTAATGCAATCGGCAAATCATATTGAGAACCGGCTTTTGGAATATCTGCAGGAGCTAAATTGATTATTACCTTTTGTGAAGGAAATGGGATACCCAATTGAAAAAATGCCGATCTTATTCTTTCTTTTGCTTCTCCAACTGCTTTATCAGGCAAACCGACTATCATAAATGAAGCTAACCCAGGAGAAATTTGTGATTCTACAGTAATCTCTATAGGTTTCATTCCTGCAAATGCAACAGTTTTGACTTTTGAAATCATATTATTTTTATCTTAAGCCAACTAATATATAACTATTATATCAATAATTAGTTAAGAAACAGTTTCACTTTCCTTTACTTTTGTTTGTGGTTTTCTTGAAATCTTTCTATTAGTACATTTTGCTTTATTTTCAATAATATTCTCAGATTGCGTATTATCTTGAGGAACGGTATGAAAATTCTGTTGTTGAGGTGGAAACTTTTCTGAAATAAGTCTGGAATAATGCTCTGCAAATTGCAAATTATATTCTTTTAAAATCCTATCTCCCGCAGCTTCTTTTGCAGCATTTAGATAACGTGTTTTCAAATTTTGGTAATAAGCCTTACCTTTTATATTCAAATTTTCCTTTTTCATAAATTCCTAAATATATATCTATTAACGCAGATTTTTGTTATTAATAATATGCTTTTTAATCCCCATATCTATATAATAATTATAATACAAACTCAAGCGGAAATGTCAAATTTAAATTCCCTAAAAAGCTTTTAATCATTAACAATTGCAGCATTACAACGCTTACATAAATTAACTTTTCCAAATTCTGTGTCTGATACTTTCACTTCCTCCAGAATTTTCCAACATCTGTCACATTTTTGACCCTGCGCTTTTTTCACAATAATACCGATTTCAGCTTCTTCATTCAAAACAGCATTTGATGGAACTTGCGCATTAACTATTGTTGTTTTCGATACTATCGAAATTTCTGAAATATCTAAAGATTGAAGCTTTTTAATATTTTCTAAGTTATTAGAATACAATAAAATCTCAGCTTCTAAACTTGATCCTATTGTTTTTGCTTCTCTTTCAATTTCTATTGTCTCAGTAATTGTTTTTCTTATACTCTGGAAAAATTTCCACTTCATATCTATTTCAGAATTGTTCCATTCTTCTTGCATTTTTGGAAAAAGATTTAAATGTACACTATTCTTTTCTGGATTAAGTGGATAAGTCAACCAAGCTTCTTCTGCTGTAAATGATAAAACAGGAGCTAGCCAATGAGTCAAACAAATAAATATTTGATTCATAACATATAAGCTTGCTTTTCTTCTGTGATCGTTTTTGCTATCACAGTATATAGAATCTTTTCTTATATCAAAATAAAATGCTGAAAGTTCATTTGAGCAGAAATTATGAAGTTCCGAATAAAATATTTGAAAATTAAAATTATATATTGATTTTCTTAATAATTTATCCAAATTATATAACTTTAAAAGAATAAACTTTTCCAATTCAGGTAATTCAGAATACTCCATAACGTAATTGGGGTCATAATCCGGCAAAACGCCAAGTAGATATCTTAATGTGTTTCTGAATCTCCTATAAATGTCTTGCTGGCGTTTCAGTATTTCATCCCCTATTCTCATATCTTCAGAATAATCAGAATTTAAACACCACAATCTTAAAATATCAGCCCCTAATTTCGAAGTAACATCTTCAGGAGAGATAACGTTTCCAAGAGATTTCGACATTTTTTTCCCATCTTTGTCAAGAACGAATCCGTTTGTAGCAACTTGCTTATATGGAGCTTCTCCTTTAGTACATACAGATTCAACTAAAGATGATTGGAACCATCCTCTGTGTTGGTCAGATCCTTCAAAATAAAGATCTGCAGGCCATTTCATATAATCTCTTTTTTCCAAAACATAATGATGTGAACAAGCACTATCAAACCAAACTTCAAGCGTATCTGAAACCTGCTTATAATCCTCAGGATTATATTTCTCTCCAAGGAAATATGAAGCAGATTTTGTCCTCCATGATTCTATTCCTTCATTTCTGAAAGCCTCAATCACTCTATTAAAAACTTCATCATCAATTAGAATTTCATCAGTTTTTTTATTAATGAATAAAGCAATAGGAACGCCCCAGATACGTTGTCTTGAAATACACCAATCAGGCCTTTTTTCAACCATTGATTTTATACGATTAATATAAGTTGTTGGAAACCATTTTGTTTTGTTAATTTCACTTAATAGTTTTTCTCTTATTGGATCAATTTTTATAAACCACTGTGTTGTTGTTCTAAAAATCAGAGGAGCTTTTGATCTCCAAGAATGAGGATAACTGTGAGTTATTTTATAGGCTTTTATTAAATTTCCTGCTTTTTGCAGCTCTTCAATAACTTTTGGATTAACCTTAAAAACATGCTCTCCAGCAAAATAAGGCAAGGTTTCAACCAGTGTTCCATCATCATTTACAGTATCCTCAAGAGGTAAATTAAACTTCTTTCCAAGCATGAAATCATCCAAACCATGCGCTGGCGCTGTGTGAACTAAACCTGTTCCCGCATCTGCGGTCACATAATCAGCCGGAAAAAGTGGCACTTTATGAGTAAATCCAAGATTATATAAAGGATGACTACAAATAATCCCTTCTAATTCTTTTCCTGAAAATTTCGAAACTATTTCATAATCATCTATTGAAGACTCTTTTAAGTATGATGATACTAAATCTTTTGCAATTATATATTTCTCATTATTAGCAGATAAAATAACATATTTGAAATCTTCAGAATAAGCAATAGCTTTGTTTGCAGGAATTGTCCAAGGGGTTGTTGTCCAGATAACAGCAAAGGTATTTTTGAATTTCTCTGATTTAAATTCAATAACTGGAAATTTTACAAATATAGCATCACTGACTTTATCATAGTATTCGAGTTCAGCTTCTGCTAATGCTGTTTTTTCAACCACAGACCACATAACCGGTTTCTTACCTCGATATACCAATCCCTTCTTGAATATTTCAAAAAACTTCTCGCAAATAGTCGCTTCCGATTCTTTATCCATTGTACTATATGGATTTTCAAAATCAGATATTATACCGAGCTTTCTGAAACCTTCCTTTTGAACTTCACGCCATTTTGCGGCAAATTCTCTGCACTTCGACATAAACTCAGCAACAGAAACATCTTCTCGTTTTTTCCCTTGTTTTAAATAACTCTCTTCAATTTTCCATTCTATTGGCAAACCATGACAATCCCAACCAATAACAAGAGGAGCATTATATCCCATCATTTGATACGATTTTGCTACTGCATCTTTTAAGATTCCAATCAAAGCATGTCCTGAATGTATTGGTCCATTAGCATAAGGAGGCCCGAAATGTACTATGAATTTTTCTCTGCTTTTCGAAATTTCACGCAGTTTTTCAAAAATTTTTGTGTTTTTCCATTCATCAACAAGCAGAGGTTCTTTCCTTGCTAAATCCCCCTTCATAGGAAAAGAAGTCTTTGGAAGAAAAACTGTATCTTTCAATTGTTTTGTTTGGTTGTTTTCAGTCATTTTATTCCCCAATATAATTATTCTTCAGATGATTTTCCTAAAATATGAACATGCATATGCATGACTTCTTGATTTCCAAATTTACCAGAATTTGATATTAACCTAAATCCTCCTTCTTCAAGTTTCATTAACTTTATTATTTCAGAAATCCCTTTGTTAAAATTAACTATCTCTTCATCAGTTGCATTAAGCACAAAATTGTTATAGTCTACATAACATCCTTTAGGAATAATTAAAATATGAACGGGAGCTTTTGGAGTTATGTCATGAAAAGCTAAAAAGTGTTTTCCTTCAAGGACAATATTAGATTTTACTTCTTTGTTTATTATTTTATAAAAGATATTACTTCTATCGTATTGCATATTTATAATTCCTATAACCTAACTATAGCAGATCCCCATGTGAGTCCGGCTCCAAGTGCTGTAAATAACAATGTGTCACCTTTTTTCACTGTTCTATTTGTGATTGCGTCATCAAGAGCCAATGGAATTGAAGCTGAAGACGTATTCGCATGTGTATCTGTCGTTATTATTACCTTTTCGATTGGGAAATTCTTCATTTTACACATAGATTCAAGAATCCTTTTATTAGCTTGATGCGGGATAATCCAATCTATATCATCTATTGACATATTATTTTCTTCTAATATTTCTGTCATAGACATCGCCATGTATTCTATTGCATATTTAAAAACAGAACGTCCTACCATAGTTACATAATTTTTATCTACTTTTTGCAAACTGCTGTGGGCAAGTAAATAATTATATTTTTCTTCATGTCCGTTTGAATATAATTTCGTAGCAATTATGCCTCTTGAATTATCCGTAGAGTTTTGCAAAACAAATGCACCTGCACCATCTCCAAAAAGAACACATGTAGACCTATCTGTCCAATCAACAAATTTCGTTAAAGTCTCACTGCCTATCAATAAAACATTTCGCAAATTCATCGATTTCATCATACTATCAGCAACAGCCAATCCATATATAAATCCAGCACATGCCGCATTAACATCAAGGGCAAAAGCTTTATTTGCTCCTAATTTTCCTTGAACTTTGCAAGCAACCGATGGAAATCTCCTATCTGATGTTATAGTCGTAACTATTATTGCGTCAAGATCTTTGGGATCTAAATTTGATTTTTTTAAAGCCGTTTTTGCTGCATTTAAAGCTAAATCAGAGGCAAACTCATCATCTGCTGCTATATGCCTTGATGATATTCCGGTTCTTGTATATATCCATTCATGGGAGGTATCAAGTGTTTTTGAAAGATCATCATTAGTTACTATCTTTTTCGGTAAATAAGATGCAACACTATTTATTTGAATCATCAGAATTTTTTCCTTTCGATTTCTGATATTTTTTCTTCAATGTTTTTTATAAATTCAGATTTTGCTAATTTCACAGCAACTGAAACAGCATTTGAAAAACCAATAGCATCTGAATTTCCATGACTTTTTATTGATATCTTTTTTAATCCAACAAGTGGAGCACCATTGTGGTATCTCGGATCTATGGCATCCTTTAATTTTTGAAAAACTTTTCTACTGAAAAGATATCCGATTTTTCCCATCAAACTCGAAGAAAAACCTTCTTTCAATGTGTGAACTATATATCTTATGGTTCCTTCCATAGTCTTTAAAGAAACATTTCCAGAAAAACCATCAGTCACAATAACATCAGCTGTCCCTTTTGTTATATCCGTTCCTTCAACAAATCCTATAAAATTTAAATCTTTAGATTGCTGCAATATATCATACGCTTCTTCTAGAGAATCTGTTCCTTTTGATTTCTCGGTTCCTATATTAAGCAAACCTATTTTCGGAGAATCTATTTTTTGAAGAATATTCGAAACAGCATTTCCCATAACTGCAAATTGAACAAGCTTCGTTGGAGAACAATCCGTATTTGCTCCTAAATCAAGCATAACTGTATTTCCCTTTAAATTTGGAAGTATACTAACGATAGCTGGCCTTTCTATACCTTCTATTGTTCCAATAAGAATCTTTGAAAGAGCCATATAAGCCCCTGTATTACCAGAGGAAACGACAGCATCAGCTTCTCCTTTTGAAACCGCATTTATTGCCTCAAACATACTTGTTCCTCTGCCCTTTTTCAAAGCATGAGCTGGCTTGTCGTTCCCGGAGATAACATTATCTTTCGTATCGCACACTCTATATAGTAAATTATGAGGAGCTTCTGAAAGTTTTGATTCTATAGTCTTTTCATTTCCAAAAAGCAGAAAAGCAATATCAGAACAGTCATTTTTTGTTGAATATAAACGAAGACCTGAAATAGTCGCTTCCACGCCTAGATCTCCCCCCATAACATCAACAGCTATCTTGATCACTACAGGAATACCAAAAGATTATTTATTCAGAAATATTTGCGACTCTAGTATTTCTTTCAGCATAATTGCCGCAAGATTTACAAATATTATGGGCAATAATAGGATTTCCGCAATTGCTACATTTCATAACATTAACAGGTTTGTCGAAATCATGAGCTCTTCGCATTCCCTGCCTTGATTTTGAAGTCTTTTTCTTTGGAACTGCCATTTTATATCAAAAATTTTATTTACTATCAACATTTGTTATTATCTCATACATAACATTTCCAGTCAAGACTTTCTTACTGAATGTATCTATAAATAGCTACTCGAGATAATTCTAAAACAGAAAAGATAGGAATAAGATTAAAAAATAGCGCGAATAAAGAAAAAAGAGCAAACAAAAAAACAAGCAATCAAATGATATCAAAGGTTTTGATGGTTTTAACATATCTAATAAAAGTTCATTTTTCGGAACTTAGATTTTGCAAACAATCAATTTGACACTCTTCTTATATTATGATATCATAAAGATACTAAATGAAATTTTATAATTTATAATAAAAATGAAAGTTGCTAATTCTGTAAAAACATTACGAAGCCGCCACAGAGCTTGTAAATTAGTGCGTCGCAAAGGAAGGTTGTATGTTATCAACAAACAAATTCCAAAGTTCAAAGCAAGACAGGGATAGTTTTAAAATTTATGTAGTTATTGCTGCAGCAGGACTGGGCCAAAGATTTGATTCAAGTTATCCCAAACAGTTTCTTTCTACAGATGGATCTTCTCTTATTAGAAAATCTGTAGATTTGTTCCTTTCTAATGACAATATTGATGGAGTAATATGTATTATCCCTGCAGGATATTATAATGAATATTTTAAAATATTTGAAAATATAAATGATGTTCGTCTTTTATCTCCAGTTGTTGGAGGTGTTTTTAGAAAAGAATCTGTCAGAAATGGGTTAGAATCACTATCAAATTATCATCCTGACTTCGTTTTAATTCATGACGCAGCAAGACCTTATTGCTCTCCCCAAATTATAGATGATGTTATAACAAATTTAAAAAATGGTGAGAAGGCAGTTGTTCCTGCTATATCTTCAATTGACTCCGTTAGAATAAAAGGGAAATCTGTAGACAGGAATAGTATTAAACTTATACAAACTCCCCAAGGTTTTGATTTTAATATGATATTGAATCTACATAAAAAATATCATGATTTATCAGTAAGTGATGATGCAGCATTATGTGATCTTGAAGGAATACCTGTTAAGTTAGTTGATGGAGATATAAACAACAAAAAAATAACGTATAAAACAGATGTTGCTACATGTTTTAAAACAGGTTTTGGTTATGATGTCCATAAATTTTCAAAAGATTCCAATCGAAAACTTATTCTTATGGGATGCGAAATACCTAATTCTATGGGATTAGATGGAGTTTCTGATGCAGATGTTGGAATTCACAGTCTGATAGATGCAATATTGGGAGCTCTGGGGGAAGGAAGTATTGGTGAACTTTTCCCTGAAAATGATCCCCAAAATCAAAATGCGGATTCAAAAATATTTTTAGTCTATTGTAGAAATTTATTGAAAAAGAAAAAAGTAATAATAGTAAATATCGATACAACTATTGTTTGTGAATCTCCAAAGATTTCTATATTTTCTCAGAAAATGAAAGGAATAATAGCAAATTGTTTGGACACTGATGAATCGTTTATTAATATAAAGGGAAAAACAACAGAAGGCATGGGATTTGAGGGTAGGAGAGAAGGAATATCAGCTTATTCTATAGTAACTTTGAAATTTTAAACTATTTAAGATCTGTTTTCATACTCTACATAGATAATTTAACAGGGGCTAATAATGATGTACTAATTCTTCACAGATAGAAACTCTGTGAGTTATTTATCTCGTAAATTTTTAAAGGCATTATTAACTTTTTCTAATCTTTCTTTAAAATTTTTCTCTTTGTTAATATCTATTTTTCCTAGTTTGCTTCATTCAACAACATTTCTGAAATTTTTGACAATTCAAAACTATATTAGCAGGATTGTATCCACTTAAGAATCCTTATCCAATGAAAAGGAAACGGAACAAAAAGAAAAGTGATTTAAAAAAATTAAAGGTTGTGTTAGAATTTTATTATTAAGTTTATAGCTATTTTACACAAGATGGCAAGAGTTACAGTTGAAGATTGCGTTGAAAAAGTAAAGAACAGATTTGAATTAGTTTTAATGGCGGCAAGAAGAGCGAAGGATATTGATAGAGGTGCGACACCTTCTGTTTCGAGGGACAATGACAAACCTACGATTATAGCGCTTAGAGAAATTGCTGATGAAGCTATATCTATAAGTGGTTTGGAAGAATTGACTAAAAGAGGCTTAATTGAAGACAAGAATTTGTTTGTCAACAAAACGGAATCGGAATCAAATTTCTTTGAAAGAGATGACGATGATATCGGAGAAATTTTTGAAGATGATGAAGATATAGATGACGATTTCGAAGATGAAGATACTGCAATTATAGAGGAAGAAGATAATATATAATGTCAATAAGAGTCAGGTTTGCTCCAAGTCCAACAGGAGTCTTACACATTGGATCTGTCAGAACAGCTTTGTTTAATTGGCTATTCGCAAGGCATAACAAGGGAAAATTCTTGTTAAGAATCGAAGATACAGATAAACTGCGTTCAACAAAAGAAAATACTGATTCAATATTCGAAATTTTACGTTGGCTTAATATCGATTGGGATGAGGAACCCGTTATTCAATCTTCTCGTTTAAAAAGACATATCGAAGTTGCGAATGAATTGATAAAGCAAGGAAAAGCTTATTATTGTTATTGTACTCCAGAAGAATTAGCTGCAAAAAAAGAAGCAGCTTTGAAATCTGGAAAATCTTATAAATACGATGGAACTTGCAGAAATAGAACTGATTCAGTTGATAGCATTTCTCCAGTTATTCGTTTAAAAGCAGAAAATAAAAGAAAAACAACTATAAATGATATGGTGCAAGGCGCAGTTACAATTGATAATGCTCAATTAGATGATCTTATTCTTGTGAGATCTGATGGATCTCCAACTTATATGTTGTCTGTAGTTGTTGATGATCATGACATGGGAATAACTCATGTGATAAGAGGAGATGATCACCTGACAAACACTTTTAGACAAATTCAGATATATAATGCTTGCAACTGGGATACTCCTTCATTTGGACATATTCCTTTGATTTATGGACCGGACGGTGCGAAATTATCTAAACGCCATGGTGCTGTGAGTGCAAAAGATTATCAAGAGTTGGGGTATCTTCCAGAAGCTATAACTAATTACCTCTTAAGACTCGGTTGGAGTCACAGTAATGAAGAAATTATATCAAGAGAAAAAGCTATAGAATGGTTTGATTTTAATGCTGTTGGTAAATCTCCTTCCAGATTTGATATAGCAAAACTACAAAACTTAAATATGCATTATATAAAAGAACGTGATAACAATTCTCTTCTCAAATACTTGTTACCGTTTTTCAAGCGTGAATTAACTTTCTTACAAAAGGATAATATCTTCAAAGGTCTGGATAGTTTGAAATCTCGTGCAAAAACTATTTTGGAATTGAGAGACTCTGCTCAAGTTTATATTTCTGCACCTATCGATTTTGAAGAATCATGTGTAAAATACGCTTCAGATAAGCATTTAAATTTGCTTAAAAAAGTTATTGATATAATTGAAAATATGCCTCAATTAGAGGAAAAAGAATTATGTTCAAAAATCAAAGAATTAGCTACTGAAAATAACATAAAGTTAGTTGAGATAGCTCAAGCTATAAGAGGTGCTCTTTGTGGAAAACTCGTTTCTCCAAGTGTTTTCGAAATAATAGAAATCTTAGGGAAAGATAAATCTATAAAGCGTATTAATAATTTTATATCACAATTTAAAACGAAATAGGGCTTGTCAATAAAAACCATTTAAAATAGTTAAACCCAAAAAGAAGGATTTATATAAATGAAGATGACAAAAAAAGAACAAAAAACGACTAGCTAAAGCAATGGCTATCTATATTACAGAGCAGAGGTAAGGATTTAGATGCAGTTCATGAAGTTGTGAGAGACATGAAAGAGTTGGATAGATAATTGGAAAGAACTATCAACGTTTTATAGAAATATCTTGAAGAGTTAAGGAAACTTATCTACACAACTAATTTGATAGAATTATTTAATCGAGATATGAGGGAATATATAAAACACCAACCAATATTTTCATGAAAAATCGTCGACAAAGAACTTATTATTTCTCAGGATACTAAACGTAGAAAAAATAGTCCACTAAAATTCAAAATTGGGGTATAATTTAATTACAGTTAACTATCTTATTTGCTGATAGGTTGGGGTTAATTTTGGATTTATCTTTAATTGCTCTACTTAATCTTTTGTATGGTCTCAAATAGCCCAATAAAATTTTAGATATTTTTATAATCCTCAAATCATCAAAATTTAAATCCTATATTAATGCTAGCCTTAACCCCTTTTACTCCACCAGTTTTTTTAGAGAGTTTTAAACTTATATTTGATCTATTATTCAAGGCAACTCTATCTATTCCTATACCAAATTCGATATAATTCTTCTTTGTTATATCTTTATGCTCTGTTCCTCTGAATGTATATTTTCCTTTTGATCCAAATCTTCTGTGATAATTTGCAAATATTCCTGATTTCCATTGTCCGAACTTACCATTAAGGGAAATTTCAGGAACTAAATCTACTCGATGTATGTTTTTGACCTTAGTTGTTCCTGTGGATATGATAGAATAACTTGGTGTTTTAGCAAAAGTATAGTCAATAAGAAAACTTGGCCTCAAGGATAATTTGTCAGTCAAATTGAAATTATAGGCACCTTTTGCTCCAAAGCTATATAAGTGACTCTTTATATTCGCAGAATATTGATTTTTCTTTGATTCACTTTTAACTAGTTGATAACTTCCGATTAATTCCAAACTAGATTTTGAGTTAAAGAATGCACCTTTCAAACCTGCGATATAACTATTTTGATTGACTTTATGGTCCTGAGTTTGATATACGAACTTCATATTCTTATGAGATACACCTCCAAACACAGTTCCCATAAATTCGGTTGTACTTTTTCCAACAACAACTGGTTTTGCATCAAATCCGAAAAGTGTTCCATAGTTTATTGATTTTATATCATTTGAAGTATCTGTTTCGAATTTATCTTTACCTCCGAATGTTTTGTTCCAGAAACCAAATTTTCCAGTTTGATATTTATCAGCATAGCCATAATCATCAGCAATAAGACTAAATATTTGTGATACTTCTGACAATGCAGTTAAATGCATCGATTGGACAGGAATTGCAAAGTTATCACCTGATATCACATTAGCTTTGCTAGTTCGTATTATATAATTTCCATATCCGGCTACATCTGAACCATAGATATAACGCACAGTCGTGCCATCTTGTATTCTCCATCCTCCAGATCCATCATTCAATGGCGCTGTTTGAAGTTTACGTCCTGTTGTTGGATTATTATGGTTGTATCTCACATCGGCATTTGGATCAGCTGTGCCTCCTGTGACTGTAGATGGCAATGTAGTAAATCCTGTAACATTCTGATATGCAACAAAGGTTGCTCTTGTTTCTCCTGTATATATTGCTCCAATTTCAACAGGGACATTAATTGCTGTACTGCCATCTGTTATTACTTGGAAAGTTTGAGAATCAGTTATAGACGATAAGCCACTATTAATAAACTTGATACCTCCAATGCTAATTCCGTTTCCGCTATGAATCACAGTTCCGCGTTGAACTTTTACGCCGTCAGTTGTTCCCGCTCCTGGATCTGCATCTATAAACAGTTTTAACGTGTGATTATCTCTTATTCTCAAGGTTCCTGGAGTAGTATCGCTTCCTATTGTGAGATTTCTATTTATGGCATTGTTTCCCCAAAGGGCGATTGTGGAACCGAGTTCAGCATTTTCTGCTTCAATAGATCCTTGAACAGCCAAGACACCTCCCTGAAGAGTTAGACCTTTGGTTTTCATATTCCCGTCAGCGACAGCAACGCCTCTGAGCGTCACATCTTCAACTTCAGACTCTCCCGCTATTTCAACAAATGAATCTCTTTCCAAAGTGGAACTTGTGAGAGTCAATTTCCCCCCGTTTTCCTCGCCATCATTTGTTAAACGCATATATCCGTTATTTATCGTAATATTTTGTATACCTGCTGTATCTATTGTTGTTTTTGTCTTCGGAGTTCTTACAAGTTCTCCGGCTTTGTGTCCATCTTTATCTTCTCCATATATCTGATAGATGTTTGCGTTCGGAAATATTCCAGTATAAACCGAACTACTTTCCGCATCGCTTGATCTGACTTCGAATTTTGCCCCTTCTGTGATTGCAAGACTTCCTTTATATCCCGATCCATCTCCTTTCCAACGGATTTCACCATTTTGAACAATAATTCTATCTTGTTCTGTTCCATAAAGACTTCCATAGAATGAGAAAATTCTATGCCCATCCGAGTCTGAAGTCACGTTAAAGAACAAGCTTGAATTACCATTCATGTATATATCAGGACGGTTGTACTCATCTTTTGGACCTCCTTGAAATTCGAATTCTGTAGGAGCCGTTAATTGCGCAGCAGCGATAGCTGTTGCGTCTCCTTTTGCAATTGCTTTATGAAATGCTTTTGCATTTTTATATCTGTCCGGAACCTTTCCAATTTCAACTCTACCACCAAAAAGCTCAGCAGTATTAGGAACAACTACAGCTCCATGTTCCAGTTTAAAAACACCGTTATACCATGAGTTCGCTCCTGAATACACCGTAACCGGATCATCTGCTCTCCATTCTTCGAAAATAAATGATCCATTCTTTCTTGATTCTTCAAGCTCTCTGTTTAACTCGCTCTCATATCTGTTCCTTGCTTCTCCTTCAGGCATGGTTTTTACTATAGTTAACCTTTCATCAACCTCTGGTATGAAAACAGGAACATAAGAATAAGCGCTGCTATTTAACTTTCTTTCAAAGCTGAATGCGGTTCCTGCTTGTCCTTCAGGCAATGCCGCAACTTGATTCGGATTTTCTGTTTCAACTATTCCATCTGTGCCTATTGTCGTGTTATAAGTTTTTCCATTTATCGTTTCAGAAAGAACGATATCTTTAGTCACTGGAGATAAATCAGAAGCTGATCTCACGATTTTTCCATCGGGTGTAAACTTATGTCCATTATCAATCAAACCTTGAATAGTTTGATCTCTAGTTAGTTTTGTATAACCTCGAAGAGAATGTATCGAACCAGGGATTTCCTTTAGTTGTAGAACTATGAATTGATGTTAAACCTCCTTTTTCAGCAAGAGTCCCTAAATAATATGACTTGTTAGCTTCAGTGCTACTTTGGACAAATCCGCCTCTAGGTTCAACTCTCACACCAACTCGTGATTCATCAGCTGTAATATATTCTGCACTTGGATCTGATTCGTACTCTTCTTTAGTACTTGCGGTAATAGATTTACTTATTGTAGCTTGATCTGCTGTATAAAATTCAGTAATCTGAGTCGCTCCAGTCCTGTGAGTAAAATCATAATATGCAGATTCAGCTAAAGCATCTCCTTCCTTCAATTCTTCTGATTCTCTTGCTGCATATGTTTCTCTTTTTGAGGTTCGTTCAGTGTCTTTTTCCACTTTTCCATAGTTAACAATCTTACCCCCTCCAGTAAAACTACCTCCGCTTAGGATTATTATTTGATCATGGTTATGTATTGCACCGGTATCTTCATCGTTTTCGGTGGAATCTGTGCCTTTATCTATTTGAATTTTACTTCCAATAAAAACTTTTGAACCTTCTTTTGCAATATGCTTTCCTGTACTAACTATCGTATGAGAAATACTCTCATCACTTCCAAACGCTTCAATTGATAATGTTAAAATTGTCCAAAAACTGACAAATAATTTTAAACAATTTTTTATATCCATCGAAAATAGAAAAAATCCTCCCTATAATTTCATTATGAAACAAAATGGTAAATTATCAGTTAATTTTATCAAAAAAATATTTTTATGAATACGAGACATAGAAAAGTATTTCTTTAATAGTAGTAAAAATCTCTAAAAATTTATGAGGCTTTTTAAGATTTAACATATGGAAAAAGCAGGAGGTATACTGAAAATATAAAGGATATTCAAGCGCATGGCATGTGGTGTAATATCAAAGATACCACATGCCGCGCGTCTTGCTCATAATTCGAAAAATCCCAAAAAATTTTGAGATTATTCAAGGTTTTGTGTAAATAGGAAAAAGATGGGGATAAGATAAAAGGAAAATAGTTTCAATAAAACAAAAAAATTTACCCAATATCATGGATAAAAATACACTAAATATCTTGTTATATAATTAAAAAGCAAAGAGTATAATTATCCTATATTAGCAGGTGATTTGTCTTTTAATTCTTTTTCATTATCTCTTTTTATATTTAAATACATCAAAAGAGGTGACGCAATAAATATTGAAGAGAATGTCCCTACCATAATTCCAACCATAATAGGAAGTGCTAATGCTGCTATAATTTTCCCACCAAAAAGATATAAAGACAAAACAGCCAATATCGTTGTTGTAGCGGTTAATGTTGTTCTTGATAATGTCTCATTCAAACTCAAGTTAATTAAATCTTTTAAATCCATTTTTCTGAATCGTTTCAGATTTTCTCGGATTCTATCGAATATAACAACAGTGTCATTTATCGAATAGCTAGCAGTTAATAGAACTGCTGTAATTGAAGTTTCACTAAATTCTAATGGAAAAATTGAAAACATTCCAAAAATTATTGCACAATCGTGAAAAAGCGCAACAACAGCACAAACACCAAATTGCCATTCGAATCTTACAGCTATATAAAGCAACATAGCTATGAGTGCAAATGTGACAGCTTTTATTGCATTTGAAACAAGTTCACTCCCAACCTTTGGTCCAACTGTTTCTACTTTCTTATACACAACACCGTCTCCTAGTGTATCTTTCACTTTTTGAATAGCTAACGCCTGATTTTTACCTTCTTCTGGTTTTTCAAGTTTTATCATCAAATCTTCTTTTGCTCCAAATTGCTGTATGGCAACTTCTCCTAAATTTAATGATCCTAATTTATCTCGAAGAGATTGGATATCGGGCTCTGATGGCATTTTCACTTCAAATATATATCCTCCTTTGAAATCTATACCATAATTCATGCCTTTAAAAATTATAAAAGCAAAACAAGTAACTATAGCAGCAATTGCGATTGAAAACATATATTTACTTTTTCCGATGATGTCAAATTTTGTTCCATACGGAATTAAATGTAAACGAAACATAGTACTTATTTCTCCTTTTATATAATAATTTCTTTGTTCTTATTTCTTTTCATCCAAAAAGCTATGATCGATTTTGTTAAAGAAAAAGTCGTAAATAACGATATCATAGTTCCAAGAGCCAACGTAACGGCAAATCCTCGAATCGGACCTGAGCCAAACTCATAAAGAACAATAGATCCCACCAGTGTTGTCAAATTTGAATCAATAATCGTCATCATAGCCATTTTATATCCCTGAGATATAGCCATAGCTGCTCTGATTCCCATACGCATTTCTTCTCGTATTCGTTCATAAATAAGAACGTTTGCATCAACAGCTGTTCCTATTGTCAAAGCAATACCAGCAATTCCAGGAAGAGTTAATGTTGCCCCCAATAAAGTTAAACACGCAAATAAAAGCATTATGTTCACGAAAATTGCTATGACAGAGAAAAATCCAAATTTTCCATAAGACGCAATCATAAATGAAGCGACAAATATAAAAGCAAATAAAGTAGCATTCTTTCCAGCTGTTATGGAATCAGCACCTAAACTTGGGCCAACATTTCTTTCTTCAACAACGTTTAATGGAGCAGGAAGAGAACCAGCTCTTAAAAGAAGTGCAAGTTCCGTTGCTTCTTCCATTGTGAAATTCCCGGTAATTTGCGCATTTCCATCATTTAAAACAGCCTGAAAAACAGGAGCACTCAAAACTTTTCCATCAAGAACCATAGCAAATTGCTTGTGAAGATATTTTGCAGACAACTCTGCAATTTTTCTTGTTCCTTCAATTGAATCAAATTTTATGGAAACTCCTGGTAATCCTGTTCTTGAATCCATTGAAACCTGAGCATCCACAAGAGATTTTCCCGTTAATGAAATCTGCTTTTTTATAGGAACATAATAAACGATACCATTACCTCTTTCTTCTGGAAGATACATCACACCTGGTTTTGAAGGTAAGTGAATTTTTTGATCTGCTTTTGCAGGAATAGTTTCCATGTCCTCATCAACTCCATGAAATGTTAAAATAGCTGTTTTTCCAAGCAATCTTTTTACTTCAGCAGGATCTTCAACACCAGGTAGTTGAACAACTATTCTATCCTTTCCCTGTCGCAAAATAGTCGGCTCTTTTGTTCCTGATTCATCTATTCTGTGACGAATAACCTCAATCGATTCTCCCACAATTCTTTTTGAAAATTCATCCATAAAAGCCTGAGAGATTGTTGCAACAACATCTTTTTCGTTAACGGAAACATCGAGTTCTTTTTCGATTTTATATAATATCTTTTTCACATTTGAAGCATCGAATTCGTCTTTTAAACTAATATAAATACAAGATTCTCCATTTATATTTTGTACAAAAATCTTGTTATATTTTATGTTTTGTTTTCGCAACTGTTTCCTAGCTTCATCAATAATACTCTCTTGGTGTTCTCTTTTCACAGAAGCTAAATCAACTTCTAATTGAATGTGAGATCCACCTCTGAGCTCAAGGCCTAAATTAACCGTATGTTGCAAAAAGGATGGCAATTTATCATAAGTAGATTGACTCACTAATGAAGGAAGAGCAAAAATCAATCCCAAAAAGCAAATTAATAAAGTGGTTATAACTCTAAATTTCGAAACTACCAACATAATATTACTCTTCCTTTCCTCTTGTTAATCTTTCTTTTTGTTCACAGGAGATTTTTCAGATTTATTTGCGACCTTTCCTTCTGCGGATTCTTTTTTATCCATAGTTCCAGAAATAGCTGACTTAACGAATTTACAACAAATCCCATCTGAAATTTCAAGGATAACTTCCTGATCATTTAAAACTTTTGATACAGTCGCAATTAAACCACTGTTTGTGATAACTTTATCTCCTTTTTTTATAGCTGATAAGAGCGCTTGATGTTGTTTTTGTCTTTTCTGTTGAGGTCTTATTAATAAGAAATATAAAATTCCTATAAAAGCTATCATAGGAAGAAATGACATAAAACCACTAGTCTGAGAAGCTGTAGCACTATCAGCGAAAGCTTCTGAAATGAAGAAAAACATTTAAAATCCAATTAAAATATATATTATTTATATTTTATCAATTTTATTTTTTATGTTCAATATCAATCTGGCTGTAAATTTGGATTTACCAAAACGTTTCGCAATTTTTATGTTTCTTAAGATAGTCCAATTACAGATTCACAATGTCTTCCGAAAGCGCTATAGGTACCACTGCGGTGTCAATGAAGTTTTCCGGTGAGGTCTTCTTTCTAATTCACGCTTCGTGCAGTTACTCTTTTTTATATAAATCAACATTATTTCGCTCTTTCATTCGAAATACTTTTGTTGAGGTTAAATAAAATATGTTTTGGAATACTATAGCAGAGTAACAACTTCATCTATAGCTCTAAAACGGTTTAATATTGGGTTGGAGGAACCGTGAGTATGGTATAATATCAAGGATACCATACTCTCGGGTGCCTCTAGTGACACTCACGTTTATAATTATATTATTTTCCGAAAGTCGGGATAATATACTAAGTTTAGTGAACGTTACTATAAATTTCTAATTTCAGAATATACAATTCGATTCATATATGTCAAATTTTAAAAAGTCCCATAAAATTTTAGATATTTTTATGGGATTTATAAAATACTTTTGTTAATTCTATTTCTTTTTTAATCTTTCAATTTCAACTCAGCTTTTTCATCAGAAATCCAGATTTCGTTTTTTATCAGATAATCTATTTGAAAAATAGCACGTTTCTCGGAAAAAGGATACTTATGTAAAATCTTTTTATATCCTAGATATTCAATTCCTAAAAACTCGATTCCTAATTCTTCAGAAAATGTTTTTATATCCTCAAGATTCTTTTTTGTATCATCTACAAATATAATCTTTTTTGGATAAATTTTTGAATATTCCAGAAATAATCTCAATGCAGAACTTTTCGTTCCAGGACCAGAGCATATTATTCCCTTTTTATAATATGGAGTTTCATTTCCCTTAATTAATGCAGTTTCTTTTAAATTACACCAGTTTTTTGAAAAATCAAATCCGAATTTATATAACTCATCAATTCTCAAATCTATAAGACTTCCTTCATCTATAGTTTTATTAATCATAGCAGTTAATATCAGTGCTTTTATATTTTTAGATTGAAGTTTGAACTAAATTAACCAAATCTTTATGTACCAACTCTTGCTCACAATTTTTCATAACTATCCATTTCAATCTATCCATATAAAAATAACTCAATGGATGTTTTAACAATGCAAACCTGATATACCTTCTAAGCTTATTTGCATTATCTTTGCTTAAAATCGAATCCGATTTGTACAATAACGTATCATCACAATCAAAAATAACTAAAGTATTTACATCAGCCTTGCCTAATTCAAATTTCAAAACCACTATGGAATCAGTTGTTATTATCTGAGAAGAAGTTATTTTTACAAATATAAAACTTATTAATATGATTTTTATAAATACATTCATAGTTTATCCTTTATATAAAATTCGTTTAAGTTTCTAAATAGAGACCATTTAGACAAATCAAAATCTGTTTTGGATTGCATTAACTCCAAATCCTTTTCCCAAACATAATTAATATGTTCATTGGAAATTGTTACCTTCTTATTCAAAACTCTTGTAATAAAAATAAATGAAAATATAAAATCATCATTCCAATAATCCACCAATAATAAATCATCTTTTGAAATACCAATTTCCGTTTCTTCAAATAATTCTCGAATTGCGCAATCTCTCGGATCTTCAGATTTTTCCATACTTCCACAAGGAGGCACGAAATTATGATTTGGTCTTTCTAAAAATAAATATTCATCATTGTGATAAGTAATTATTACAGAACAAAGTTTCATAAATTTTCAATTTTGGTATTTAATAAACCATCTAAATTTGCAAGGATTTTATCAATACTCCAATCCCACCATTTTATTTTTAATAAACGCTCTATTGTTTTTTCATCAAATCTCATACGTATAATTTTTGCTGGATTTCCTCCGACAATAGCATAATCCGGAACGTTTTTTGTTACGAGTGCGTTTGTACCAATTATTGCTCCGTTTCCAATATGGATCCCCGGCATAATTGTGGCATTAAATCCAATCCAAACATCGTTTCCAATAACCGTATCACCTTTATCCGGGAAAATAACAGATTTTGGATGTTTCTTTGGAATATCTGAATCAAATATAGCAAACGGATAAGCTGTCAGGTAGTTGTGATTATGGAAAATACCGTTCATTAAAAATTTGACATTTTGAGCTATCTGACAGAATTTCCCGATTATTAATTTGTCTCCAATGAAATCATAATGATATTTTACATTCTTTTCAAAATTTTCCGGGTTATCTTCATCGTCATAAAACGAATAATCTCCAACAATTATATTCGGATTCTTTATAATATTTTTTAAAAATACGGTACGTTTTAATCCAACAGATAACGGATACAAAGTTTCAGGAGATGGAAACATAAAAAACCAAAATTAAGAAGCTGAACAACTCAGCTTCTTGTTATAACAAACCTAAGCTTCTTCGGAAACAGCCGGTTCTTCTTCAACTGCAACAGTTTGCTCTTGAGCTGTCATTACTCTCAAAGAAATATTCACGACTACTTCTGGATGCAAAACAACTCCAATTTGATATGTTCCAATCGCCTTTATAGGAGCAGGAATTCTAATTTGTCCTTTGGAAATTTTAAATCCTTGTTCATTCAAGGCTTCAACGATATCTGCAGGTCTCACTGATCCGAAAAGGAATCCTGAATCACTTGCTTGCCTTGTCAAGATTATTGAAACATCAGACATTTTGGAAGCAGCTTTTTCCGCATCAGTTTTCAACTTTAAGTTATTTGCTTCAATTTCTGCTTTCTTATTTTTGAAATATTCCAAATTTGATTCCGTTGCTCTCAATGCTTTTTTCTTTGGCAACAAGAAATTTCTTGCATAACCAAGTTTAACATCAACTATATCACCTATAAATCCGAGTTTTTCAACTCTTTCCAATAAAATAACTTGCATTTAAAACCTTTTATCAATAGCATAAACGTCATAGATATTTTTTATATTAACATTTGCCATTTGAAAAATCTACAGAAATCTGCTTTTCAGAAGCATTAATAATTATTTCGGGATTGATAAATGATTTAATAATCTTTTATGTTGTTTAAGGTATGTATAATCACATGACGCACAAATTTCACATTGCAAACATTCATCAAAAGTTTCTCAATATAATGTTTCGAAGGTGATCCAAAG